>JACCVQ010000028.1 GCA_013698095.1 Chloroflexota bacterium | reverse complement strand
GGCCGCCGACGCGCGGGCGCGCTGGGCGGCGTCGCACGTTGGGGCCGAGGCGGAGGTCCTGGTCGAGCGTCGGCTCGACGACGGGCGCTGGGTGGGTCATGCCGCCGATCACACCCTCGTGGCGATCGCGGAGCCGGAGCCCGCGCCAGGTGGCGCGGTCGGTGGCCCGGCGTCACTCGAGAACATGATCGGGCGGGTCGCGATCGGCGCCGTCGACCCCGCCGCGCGCGATCGTGTCGTCGGCCGCATCCTTGCGCTCTCACCATCACCCGGAGCCTGGACCCATGCCCGCTGACCGCGACGCCCGATCGGACTGCCTCTTCTGCCAGATCGTCCGCGGTGAGCTGCCCGCCACGAAGGTCGCCGAGGACGAGCTGGTCCTCGCGTTCCACGACATCGCGCCGCGCAGCCCGACGCACGTCCTCGTGATCCCGAAGGTCCACATCGCATCGGCGGCCGAGCTGGCGAACGACGACGGGCCGCTCCTGGGCCGGCTGTTCGGGACGATCGCCCGGATCGCCCGCGAGGCCGGTATCGCCGACGACGGCTACCGGATCGTCAGCAACGTCGGGCGCTGGGGTGGTCAGACCGTCGACCATCTTCATTTCCACCTGATGGGCGGCAGGGCCTTCGACTGGCCCCCCGGATGAGGGACGCCGCGCGGTTCCGACGCGTCGACCTGGTTGCCGCCGCCCTTCTCGTCGGCCTGGCCATCGCCGGGTGCGGGCTCGGGGCGAACAGCTCGCCGGCGTCCCTGCCGGCGATCAGCGTCGGCCCGGTCGCGACCGTCGGCGCTGCGACAGCCCAGACCCGCGGCGTGATCGCCACGGCCCTGAGCTCGGTCGCGGTCCAGTTCGGCGACGCCACCCGGCCCTATCGGCCGGCCGAGTCTCCCCGTCTCCGCGACGCCCGCCGGGCCGTCTACCAGATCGTCCTCCCGAATCAGCCCGACGCCGGCTACATCGTGGTCTACGAGTTCGCCGATTCCGGCGCGGCGGTCGACGCCGGCAACGAGGAGGCCGGCTATCTCGGAACCGGTCCGGCCAAGGTCCAGTACCAGCGCGAAACACAGCATGTTCTGCGCCAGCTCGGGCCGACCCTGATCCTGTACTCGTGGTCGTCCACGACCGCGCTCGACCCGGCCCTTGGCGGCGCCGTCGCGACCGCGCTCAATACGGTCGGGATCGGCTTCACCGTTCCGCGCTAGTTGCTGGCCCTCGGCGCGGCGCCTTCGTCCACGGTCGCCCATTCCCGGATCGGGTCGCGCTTGATCTTGAGCGTGTGAGTCCGCGGGAAGTCGTCGCCGGGCCAGACGCGCCAGGCCGCGATCCGCTGCTGCGGCCCGAGCGTCGCGTTCGCCGCGCGGACCGCGGCATCGACGACCGGCGTGGCGGCCGCGGGGTCCTCCACCCCGACGCCATGGAGGAGGACCACCGCCTCGATCCGGCCGGGCGCCGTCTCGATCACGATCGCATCCCGGATGCCGGCGATACGGAGCGCGTTCTCGAGGTCCTCGGGGTAGACCTTGAAGCCATTCGGCAGGACGATTCGGTCCTTTGTCCGACCGCTCAGGACCAATCGGCCGTCGGGGTCGAGATGGCCGATGTCGCCGGTGTGGTACCAGCCGTCGGGATCGATCGCCCGCGCGGTCGCCTCGGGGTCGCGCCAGTAGCCCTTGAAGAGCGTCGGGCCGCGGAAGAGGACCTCCCCGTCGTCGGCGACCCGGAGCTCGACCGGAGCCATCGGCCGGCCAACCGTCCCGAGCCCGTGGTCCTGCGGCGTGGTGCACGTCCCGAATCCATTCTCGCTGCTGCCGTAGCCCTGGACCACGACGACGCCGAGGTCCTCCCACGCCTGCTGGAGGGCCGGCGGGAGGAAGGCGCCCGAGCTGACGAAGAGGCTGAGCGACCCGCCGAGCCGGCGATGGACGCTCCGGAAGAGCAGGCGGCGGAGGCGATAGGGGAGATGCCGGGCGATCCGGCGAAGTCGATCGAAGAGGGAGCGCCGGCCGGACTTGTCGGCCTCGCGTTCGATCGCGGTCCAGAAGAGGTCGAGGACCTGGGGGACAACGATCATGCTCGTGACCCGATGGGCCTGGAGGGCCGCGAACAGCACCCGCGGATTGCGGCTCCGGACGTACAGGATGTCGGCCCCGACGCTGAGCGCGTAGATCAGCCCGATCGCCTGCTCGAACAGGTGGCTGAGCGGCAGGACGCTGACGACCCGGTGCTCGAGCGGCGGGATTGCCCGGTTGATCGCCGCCATCGTCGCGAGCAGGTTGTCGTGAGCGACCATCACGCCCTTCGGCGTTCCGGTCGTGCCCGAGGTGAAGATCAGGTCCCAGACGTCGTCGGGCCGGGGTCGCGTCCAGGCTCCCACCTGCTCCTCCCAGCCGGCGGCCTCCATCTCGGCGTCGGGGTCGGCCACGAGGGCGGCGACGGTCGTGGTGGGGAAGTCTTCGAGGCCAGCGGCGGCCGGGTCGGGTGCGTCGTGGCCGGTCCCGAGGATCAGGTGGCGCGGTTCAGCACGTCCCACGATGCCCTGGACCGCATCGGAGCTCATCCGGAGATCGAGCGGGACGAGGATCAGCCCGGTCCGCATCGCTCCGATGTACACGGCGGGCAGCGCCGGCTCGGACGGGGACCACGTCAGGATCCGGTCGCCGGGGTCGAGTTGAAGGCGCGTCCGGAGGCGCCACGCGGCGAGCCGGCTGCGCCGATCGAGCTCGCGGTACGTCCACGTGGTTGTCGTGCCGTCGTCGTGCCACAGCCCCAGTGCCGGCCGCTCGGCGTAACGGACCAGGGCTCCGTCGAGCAGGTCGAGGATGGTCGTCGGCTCATCGGCCCGTTGATGGTGATCCATGGTTGGGCGATGGTAGAGGCCGCGCTGAGTGGCAGTGAAAAGGTCCATGCGACCGTGACCGTGGACCTTGCTCCGTGTCGGCGGCTCGCGCCGATTGACCGTGCATTGACCCTCGGCTATGCTCCGGCGGCCCTGCCACCTCGTGGTGGCGGGCGATCCGTGTCGCCGGCGGCTCCGCGCGACGGATGGAGACGAGACCCGAGCCGGAGGAGGTGAACCGGGATTGGCAGAAGTCCGAGTGGGTGAGAACGAGACGTTCGAAAGCGCCCTGCGTCGCTTCAACAAGAAGATCCAGCAGTCCGGCATCCTCGCCGAGGCCCGCCGTCGCGAGCACTACGAGAAGCCGAGCGTGAAGCGCAAGCGCAAGGAAGCGAAGCGCAAGAAGAACGCCCGAACGCAGGCCGGCTGAGCCGCACGGCTCCCCGACCAGCGGCCCAGGGCGTTCCGTGGCCGTCGACCGCCGACACGGCGCCGTCCCGCCCCCGCCCGAGGTAGCCATTCCGGTGTCCCTTCGAGATCGGATCCAGACCGACGTCACCGCTGCGATGCGGTCGGGCGATTCGCTGCGCCGCGACGTCCTGCGGATGGCCCAGAACGCCGTCTACGCGGTCGAGAAACGCGAACGCCGCGAGCCGACCGACGACGATGTCGCCGCGATCCTGACCCGCGAGGTGAAGACGCGGCGCGAGTCGATCGATGCGTTCCGCAAGGGCGGCCGCGAGGACCTCGTCGCGAAGGAGGAGGCGGAGATCGCCATCCTCACCGACTACCTGCCCGAGCAGCTCGACGACGCCGCCATCCAGGCCCTCGTGACTGACGCTGTGTCGGCGATCGGCGCGACCAGTGCCCGCGACATGGGCAAGGTCATGGGCTGGCTGTCCCCCAAGACTCGCGGCCGGGCCGATGGCCGGCGCGTCTCGGAGCTCGTTGCCCAGGCGCTCGCCCGGGCAGACCTCGCCGGCCACGATGCGCCCGCGGACTCCGCCGCCACGGATGCCGCCGGAACGCGCGGAGCGGGCTGAGCCCGACCGGCTTGTGATCCCGCGATGCTGAGCCCGCGCCCGCCCGCTCCAAGCTCCACCTTCACCCGCCTTGACGCCCGCCGGCTGGGCGTTGCGGGCGTGCTGCTCGTTGCTGCGATGACGGCGATCTTCGCCCTCGACCTCGTCCCGCAGCGGGTCGACGTTGCGCTTGGCACCGTCGCCACGACGAACATCGTGGCGCCGCGCGCCGACTCCTACATCAGCCAGGTCGAGACCGAGCGCCGCAAGACCGAGGCGATGAACGCCGTCGCCAACGTCTACGACTTCTCGGACGAGAAGGCCGACGGGATCGCGACTGCGACGGCGGCGGCGTTCGAGCTCCGGGTCAAGCCGATCGACGAGGCATTCAAGGAGGGGGTCGAGGCGCCCGAGCGAGCCACCCTGCTGGCAACCGTCGACGGCGTCAGCGAGGCGAGCCGGACGACTCTCGCGGGCCTCGACGCCGAAGGGTGGACGAAGGTCCGTGAGCAAGCCTCGGCGGTCCTCGACTCCACCGAGCGCAACCCCGTCAAGGACACCGAGGTCGAGACGACCAAGGCCGGGCTGTCGGGCAAGATCATCGGCCTGGACCGGGCCGGCCGGACGCTTGCCGTCGAGCTGATCGCGTCGCTCGTCCAGCCGAACTCGTCGTTCAGCATCGAGCTGACGAACGCGGCACGGGCGAAGGCGGCAAGCGACGTGCCCAATGTCGTCGCCACCTACGCTCAGAACGAGACGATCGTCCTCCGGGGCCAGAAGATCACCCCGGAGATCGTCGAGGCCATCGAGGCATTCGGGCTGACCGAGCCCCGACCCGACCTGGCCCGTCTCGGCGGCTGGTTCGTGCTGTCGGCGCTGGTTGTCGGGATCCTGCTCGGTTGGGTCTGGCGGTTCCGGCGCCAACTCTGGCACCGCACGAACGCGCTCGTCCTGATCGGGCTGATCGTCGTCGCGACGACACTCCTGCTGAAGCTCACCGCGGGACGCCAGGGGCTGCCGTTCATCCTTCCGACCGCTGCGGCCGGGATGCTCCTCGCGATCCTGCTCGACTCGGGCGTCGCGGTGATCGTCGTCGCGATGATCGCTCTGCTCGGCGGCGCGGTGAACGGGACCACCGGTTCCCTCGAGCTGACCGCGTACATCTTCCTCGGCGGGATGGCCGGCGTCGTCGCCATCCGGCGCGGCGACCGGTTTCAGGTGTTCATCCAGGCCGGCCTCGCGGTCGCGATCGTCAATGTGCTGGTCGTCGCCACTTTCGGGTTCCTCGGGCTCCACGACGCCCGCGGCGTGATCGAGCTGATGGCCGCCTCGCTGCTGAGCGCGGCCGGCGCGGCGGTGGCCGCAGTCGGGACGTTCGCGGTTCTCGGCAGCGTGTTCGGAATCCTGACCGTGTTCCAGCTGCTCGAGCTCGCGAACCCGTCGCAGCCGCTCCTCCGCCGGCTCCTCGTCGAGACGCCCGGGACGTACCACCACTCGCTGATGGTCGGCAACCTTGCGGAGCGGGCAGCGGAGGCGATCGGCGCCGACCCGCTCCTGACCCGCGTGGCGGCCTACTACCACGACATCGGCAAGCTCTCGAATCCGCTTGCGTTCATCGAGAACCAGGCCGGCGGCGAGAACATCCACGATCAGCTCGAGCCCGAGACCTCGGCCCAGATCCTCAAGCAGCACACAGCGGACGGGATCGACACTGCGTACAAGGCGAAGCTGCCGAAGAGCCTGATCGCGTTCATCCCGCAGCACCACGGGACCGCGATCATGAGCTACTTCTTCGCCCGGGCGAGGGGCCACGCCGCCGAACCGTATGGCGGTCCGCAGACCGCGGATGGGGCCAAGGCTGCGGCCGCGATCGACGAGCGACGGTTCCGCCATGCCGGCCCGAAGCCGCAGACCCGCGAGGCGGCCCTGATCATGCTTGCCGACGGAGTGGAGGCGTCGGTCCGCTCGCTGGCGTCGCGCGACGAGCCGGCGATCCGGGCGATGGTCGCCCGGATCATCGAGGAGCGGATGAGCGACGGCCAGTTCGACGAGTGCGACCTGACACTGCGCGATGTCGAGAAGATCAAGGAAGCGTTCGTCCAGCAGCTCCTCGGGATGTACCACCAGCGGATCGCCTATCCCCAGAACAAGGTGGTCGAGATCGAGTCGCGACGGGGGACCGGCACCGGCAGCGGGGCGTGACCTCGATCTATCTCAGCCCGTGGCGGATCGACGTGACGATTCGACGGGCCGTCGTCGATGCGTACGGTGGCCGGCCACCGGTCGCCACCGCGCGGCTCGCCCGAGCGATCGCCGCAGCACTCGACGTCGCCGGCGCGCCAACGCCAGCGTCGGTCGGCCTGATCCTGGCCGACGACGCGGAGCTCGCGGGGCTCAACGAGACGCAGCTGGGCCACGAGGGGCCGACTGACGTCCTGTCCTTCCCACTGTTCCCGCCCGAGGCATTCCCGCCCCATGTCGGGGACGAGGATCGCGGTCCGGCGCCCCGGGCAGGCGACGCCGCCTTCTTCGCCGGCCCACCCGGCCGGCGCATGCACCTCGGCGACATCGTCGTCTCGGTCGAGCGCGCGCGCGAGCAGGCCGAGCAGGGTCGCGGCGGCCAGACCGGCGACGTCCGTTGGTCGGTGGGTCACGAGCTGCGCCTGCTCGTGACCCACGGAACGCTCCATGTCTGTGGCTGGGACCACGCCGATCCGGCCGAGGAAGCCGCGATGCGAGAGCTCGAACAGCGGCTGCTGGCCGCCGGGCGATGATTTTGGGAGCGGCTACCCGGCGGCGCGCGGGTGCCGCCGGATCCGGGCGCCGCGCGTGTGGCTCGCTCGACCGCCGTGGCCGTCGCGTGAGGTCAAGTCGTCCGAAATCGAACGCCCTCGGAAGCCACCTGTTTTCCGCCGCCTTCTCCGAAATCGGACGCCGAAATCGGACGCCATACTCGGACGCCGAAATCGGCGCGCGGCATTTCGCTCGTTAATCCTCGACCCGCGGTCGCGCTGTCCGATTGCAATGCAGGCCTCGAATATCGCGACCGCTCCATGGCGCTCAGCCGGCGACCATGGCGGGCATCCTGCCCGACGCCGCTTCGCTACGGGTGCACTGGGGCTCATCGGCCGATTGCGGACGCCGAAAGCAGACGGCCGCCGAAAGACAAGTGACTTTTCGACTGCGTTCGATTTCGGACGAATCGTTTGGCGTGCGTCGCGACCGGCCAGCCCACGGATTCACGAGGCCGGGCGGCTCGGGCGCGACGACGGTCCCGAACCCGACCCGGCCGACGAGATAGCGCTCGGCCGTGAGCTGCTCGAAGGCCGTCTCGATCGTCAGACGCCCGACCCCAAGCCGGCCGGCGAGGACGCGAACGCTCGGGACCTGCTGGCCCTGCCGGAGCCGGCCGTCGTCGATCGTCCGCCGGAGGCTGGTGGCGACCTGGCGGTAGAGCGGCTCGGCGCTGGTCCGATCGAGTTCGATCGGCATCGATGGTGACATCGGATCGGGCGACCTTCGGATGCGGCTCGGTCACCCTGTCAAGAGCCGCCGCTGGCCGCTCGGGTTCACTCGTGCCGCTGGCTGGTACCCTTCGTGCGGGCCCTCCCGGGACGGGATCGGGCCCCTTCGGCGTGGCATGCGCGCCCGAAGCGATGGGCGTCCGCGGGCGCCGGGAGCACGAGTGAAGATCGTCGTCGGCCTGGGCAATCCGGGCAGCCAATACGAGAAGACGCGCCACAACATCGGCTGGATGGTTCTCGACCGACTTGCCGATCGGGCCGGCTGGGACGGCAAGGGCCGGACGCGCGACGCCGCGTCCATCGCGATGGGCCGGTTCAAAGGCGTGGACCTGACGATCGTGAAGCCGTTGACGTTCATGAACGATTCGGGTCGGGCGGTCCGAAAGGTCCTCGCCCGTGAGCACGCCCCGCTGAGCGACCTGCTCGTGATCGCCGACGACTTCGCCCTGCCGTTCGGCAAGCTCCGCTTCCGCGAGAACGGCGGTTCGGGCGGCCACAACGGCCTCGGCTCGATCATCGACGAGCTCCAGACCGAGAAGTTCAGCCGGCTCCGGATCGGGATCGGCGCGCCGGACCGCGACTTCAAGGATCACGTCCTGAATCCGTTCCTGCCCGATGAACGGCAGCGCCTCGACGGCCTCCTCGACGCTGCCGCCGACGCGGTCGAGGAGTGGGCCCGCCACGGCACCAGCAAGGCTGCCAACCGGTTCAACATGTTCGAGCTCCGGCCGGCCGACGAGTCGCGGCTGGCCGCTCCCGGGGCGGTCGACGGGCCGCCCGACGACGCCGGCGTCCGCCGGACGAAGACGGGCTGGCGCAAGGTCCTCCGGCGCGAGGAGCACGAGTGACTGCTGGTCCGACCATCCGTGGCA
>JACCVQ010000026.1 GCA_013698095.1 Chloroflexota bacterium | reverse complement strand
GCGCGGGTCGGCGGTCGGCGCGGGTCGACCCGGTTGGCGCGGCGGGGCGGCGGTTGGCGCGGACGGAGCCGGTTGGCGCGGGCCCGCGGCGCGCGAATTGCTAGCGCGGGGCCAGGTTGATCGAGGTGATCTTGCCGGCCTCGACCCGGAACGTGGCGTCGAGGTGGAGCGACGGCGCGCCGGGGCGGACGACGAGAACGTCCGCCTCGTAGGTGTTGCCGGTGTCACGAACGCCGCCCGGGATCATCCGCAGGCCCGACTCACCACGGAGGAACCAGCCTCCGACCCGCTCGACGCCGCGCAGCGTCTGGGCGCTGTCGCCGACGTGGATCCGCATCTCGGCGTTCTCGGCCATCAAACCCACGGCCGCCTCGCGGTCGCCCGCGTTCAGCAGCTCGAAGAACGCATCCATCGTGTCCACGGCACCCACGGCCCGAGTGTACCCGTCATCATCCGGGGATGCCGTCCGAGCACGCTGGTGAGTGGGCCCTCGACCCTGCGATCACGTTCCTGAATCACGGCTCGTTCGGGGCCTGTCCGCGGCCCGTCCTCGAGGCGCAGCGGCGCTGGCGCGACCGGCTCGAGGCACAGCCCGTCCAGTTTTTTGCCCGCGACCTGCCCGGTCTCCTCGCGACCGCGCGCTCGGACCTCGGCGCGTTCGTCGGGGCCGACCCGGACGACCTCGCGTTCGTCGCCAACGCGACCGGCGCGGTCAACGCGGTCGTCCGCTCGCTCCGCTTCGCGCCCGGCGACGAGCTGCTGACGAACGACCACGAGTACAACGCCACGATCAATGTCCTGCGCCACGTCGCCGAGCGCGATGGGGCCAGGGTGGTCGTGGCGCGCGTCCCGTTTCCCGTCGCCTCGGCTGATGAGGTCGTCCGCGCCCACCTCGATGTGGTGACCGGTCGGACGCGTCTGGCTCTCGTCAGCCACGTCACCAGCCCCACGGCGCTCATCTTCCCGGTCGACGAGCTCGTGGCGGCGTTCGCCGAGCGCGGGATCGAGACGCTCGTCGACGGCGCCCACGCGCCGGGCATGCTGCCCCTGAACCTCGACCGGATCGGGGCTGCGTGGTACACCGGCAATCTCCACAAGTGGGTCTGCGCGCCGAAGGGCTCGGCATTTCTCCACGCCCGGCGCGACCGCCAGCCGGGCATCCGACCGAACACGATCTCGCACGGCGCGAACGCCGTGCTCGGTGGCGATGGGGCGGGCGAAACTGTGCGCGGGCCCGGCCGAGGCCGTGCGACGCGTTATCGGGCCGAGTTCGACTGGCAAGGGACGCTCGATCCGACGGCCTGGCTCGCCGCCAGCGAGGCCCTCCGGTTCGTCGGTGGGCTCGTCGACGGCGGCTGGCCGGAGGTCATGCGTCGGAATCGAGAGCTGACGCTGCGGGCGCGGAGCGCCGTCGCCGCGGCCCTCGGCCTCCCGGAGAACAGCCCTGCGCCCGACGCGATGCTCGGCTCGATCGTCGCGCTGCTCCTGCCCACGAGCGGGCCGCTGGCGATGGCCGGCGCGGGCTCATCGCCGCTCGACACCGATCCACTCCAGCGGCGGCTCGTCGACCAGTACGGAATCGAGGTCCCGATCTACCCGTGGCCGGTTCCTGCCGCCTCGTCGCCGGACCCCGCCCGGCGCCTGATCCGGATCTCGAGCGCACTCCACAACGGCCCGGACGACGTCGATCGATTGGCGGCCGCCCTGGACGAGCTCGGCTCAGCGTCCGGGCGGCCGACCTAGAACCCGCCGCCCGAGCCGCCGCCGCCACCGCCCGAGCCACCACCGCTGAAGCCACCACCACCGCCGCCGCTGCTGCCCGATGAGGGCGGCGAATTGCCGATTGACCCAAGGGCCGACATCATCCCGCCGAAGTCGGGGATCGCCGAGCTCGCGAAGATCCCGCCGCTGCCGGCCCGAGCGCCGGCGAAGTCGCCGTCGGCCATGCCGGCCGAGCCGCCTGCCCCGGTCCCGTACCACATCGGCATCCAGGCGCTGCCCGCGGCGACCCGTCCGTCGCGTTCGTCCTCCATCGTCCGTTCGAGCACCTTCTCGATCTCGTCGTGGAGGCCGAGCGCCGTTCCCCATACGACCGCCTGGTCGGGCGTCTCGAGCCAGGACAGCCCGGACTCTGCGACCACCTGGTCCATCGAGCGGGCCTGGTCCATCGTCTTCTTCAGCGTCCGCCGGTAGGCCGCGAGCATTGCCCGGATCATCGCCCCGGGGAGTGTCACCGCGGGCATCGAGCCACTGGCGGGTCCGCGGCGGGCTGGCGATCGGGGGCGGAATCGCCGCGATCGTGGCGGGCTTCACGCTGCCGAGCAGCGGGCTCGTCCTGATTGTACCAACCGCGGGCAACGACCTCGCCCTCGAGGGCCCGATCGAAGGCCGGAACGGACGGGCCGAGCTCGAGCAGCTTGTCGGGCTTGATGTAGCCGTCGTCGCCCGAGCCGAGCGCGAGGAGCTTCTTCTCGATCTGGCGTTCCGCAGGCCCGAGTCGCCGTGCGTCGTTGCGGAGCTGGCGGGCCCGGGTCAGCGGATCCACCTCGCCGGGCTCCGTCGCGATGCCGACCTTTTTCTGGAGCCCCAGCAGGTGCTTCTCCTCGCGGAACGCGATGGCGCCGCGGCCGGCGATGTCGAGCAGGGCTGTCGTCAGGGCCCGCCGTGACGACGATCCGGCCAGGACGAACACCGCGGCCGCCGGCGTCAAGGCCTCGGGCGGGCCGGCCATGTGGACCGAGGCATCGTCGAGGTACACGGGATCGCGCCCGAACCGGAGCCACGACCAGAGCGCCCAGCCGACGAGCACGATCGCGGCGAGCGGCGCCCCGACCAGGCCGACGACGGCGTTGATCTGGCGGGCACGCTCGAGGGCGGCCGCATGTTCCGGGGTCGCGGCGGCGTCGACCTTCTCCATCGCCACGAGCAGGGCGCCGTCGAAGTCGCCGGCCCGGAGCCGGAGCAACATGTCCTCGTCGAAGATCCGCTGCTTCGCCGCGTTGTCGAGGAACGTCGCCCGGAAGCCCGGCCCGCCGTACCAGGATCACCTGGCCATGCTCGAGATCGGGGTACATGTCGAACAGGATCACGAGCCCGTCGTCGAACCCTTTCCGCCCGACTCCCCACTGATCCATCAGGGCCCGCGCGTCGCCGTCAGCCTCCTCGGTGGATCGGCCGTTCTCGACGACCTGGGTGTAGATCGCGACCTCCGCCCCGGTCCGTGCCTCGATCGCGTCGATCTGGGTCTCGACTCCGGCGATCGTGGCCGGTCGGAAAATGCCGGCGCGGTCGTAGACCGCAACCCCGTCGACCGGAGCAGGGAACGGCGGGCCGGCGTCGGCGCCCGCGATGGGGGTCGGAATGCCGCTGCCGCCGGGGACGGTGCCGCCCCCGAGCGCCGCCGTCGCGATCCGGCCAATGCCGACGAGGAGGGCATTGTCGAGGTCGCACGCGGCGGCCAGCGGCTCGATGTCGCGGCTGACGATCGCCGCGGCACCGTCGGCGCTGAGGATCGCTTCCTGGAACGTGTCGTTGGCGGCGAGGTGGACTCGGGCGGAGCAGCCATCGGGCGCGACCCCGAAGTACGCGAGAAGCCCACCTGACGCATGCTCCGCCCCGACGTCGAGATTGACTCGGAGGGCGGTCGCGCGGACCAGGGCGTCCTCAGCCGAGAAGCCGTCCTCGACAGCCTCGGCGACCACGATCACATCGGCGTCGCCGTGGGTCCGGATCGCGTCAGCGAGGCTCTCGGCGTTCCGCTCGGCGTGCACGTCGAAGGCGCCCGCGAGGTCGTACACGGCCTGATCCGGGATCCGGACTGGGGTCTCGCCGGCGGCCAGGACGGTGACCGGGCCGCCGAGCCCGAGGAGCACGGCGACCGCGAGGCCGAGGGGTCGGGCGATGATGGCGGCGGGCTTCACGGTCGCAGCGTAGCGCGCCGTCGGGCGAGAATCAGGCGGCCATCCGGATCGAGGATCACCTGCGGCGGCCGCGGCCGGCCGTTGTAAGTCGACGACAGCGAGGCGGCATAGGCGCCGGCGTCGCGGATCGCAACGAGGTCGCCGCGCCGGAGCGGCGGCAGGTCATGGTCGCCGAGCTCGTCGGTCGACTCGCAGATTGGCCCATGCACGGCGGTCAGGCCGGAGATCTCGACGGTTGACGCGAGCGGCCGGCCGTCGATCGACCGCGGCGGCTCGAGGTCGCGCTCCGGGTTTGACTGACCCGCTCGGCGAGCGGGCGCCACGGGATCGTGGTCGACCGGTCGGCCGAGCGACGTCAGGGCGACGATCGGGTGACGGCCGCCGTACAGTGCCGGCCGGATCAGCTCGGTCATGCCCGTGTCGAGGACGACCTGCGAGCCGCCCCGTTCGCGGACGTGCAGCACGCGACCGACCAGCCACCCAGCACGGGCGACGAGGAACCGGCCGGGTTCAATCGCGAGCCGGCTCGGACGACGGTCGGCCGGGATCGCGTCGAGGAGCGCCGGCAGCTCGCGGGCGAAGCGCTCCGGACGCGGACCAGGCTCGCCCCACGGCGGGACCGCGAAACCGCCGCCGACATCGAGCGTGTCGACGTCCGGCAGGCCGCCGCGCAGGAGCCCGAGCAGGGCGAGGCC
>JACCVQ010000007.1 GCA_013698095.1 Chloroflexota bacterium | reverse complement strand
TGCCACGGCGCCCCACTCGCCAGGCGCCTACCGCCAAGGCGCCCGCACCCGCCACGGCGCCGGCGCCGCGTCGACGCCAGACGCTGGACCGCTACACTGCCGCAACTGAACCCGACCGCGCCCGGCCCCGAGCGCGTACCCACCAAGGAGTGCCCATCCGTGCAGCTGCGCGTCGTCACCGATCAGCCGTGGGATGTCACGGCCGACGTCCTCGCCATTCCGATCATCGGCGAGCCGACCTTCGACGGGCCCCTCGGCGAACTGAACAAGCGGACCGGCGGCGAGCTGGCGTCGCTTGCGGAGTTCGGCGAGCTTCGGCCGAAGCGCTACACGTCGGCCGTCGCCGCGTCCGGTGAGCTGGCCGCCAGCCGGGTCCTGACCGTCAGCGCCGGCGAGGCCGACAAGATCGACCGCGAGACCGTCCTCCACGTCGGCGCCTCGGCCCAGCATCGGCTCGGTGGCCGTCACGCCCGGTCGCTTGCGATCTGGTTGACGCCCCTCGCCGACGTCCTCGACGGCGGGATCGACGCCGTCGCGGAGCTCGTCGCCCGCGGCGTCGTCGAAGGCAGCTTCGAGCCGAAGACCCTCTACCTCGACGACGTCGCGACGGCGCCGCCCGTCCTCGACGAACTGATCCTGATCGCCCCCGGCGCCGACGCCGGATCGGCCCAGAAAGCGGCCGAGCGCGGCGTGATCATGGGCGAGGGCGCGAACCACGCGCGATCCCTGTCGAACCGGTCAGCCAACGACGTGACCCCTGAGGTCCTCGCCCAGGAGGCCCGCGACATCGCCGAGCGCCACGGCCTGTGGATCGACGTCATCGAGCCGGATCGCGCCCGCGAGCTGGGGATGGGGATGTTCCTCGCGGTCGGCCAGGGCAGCGACAACCCGCCCCGGATGATCGTCATGCGCTCCGGCAAGGAAGGCGAGAAGGACTCGCTCGACCGCCATCTCGCGATCGTTGGCAAAGGCGTCTGCTTCGACTCCGGTGGCATCTCGATCAAGCCGTCCGAGCGGATGGAAGAGATGAAGATGGACAAGATCGGTGCGTGCACCGTGATCGCGGCCATCCAGACCGTGGCTCGACTGGCGCCCGGCACTCCGCTCCTGGCTGTCGCCCCGGCCGTCGAGAACATGCCGGGCTCCCATTCGACCCGGCCGGGCGACGTCGTCAAGGCGCTCAACGGCAAGTGGGTCGACATCACGAACACCGATGCCGAGGGCCGCCTGATCCTGGGCGACGCGATGACCTACGCCGAGACGCTCGGCGCGACGCATATCGTCGATGTCGCGACCCTCACGGGCGCGGTCTCGCGCGCGTTCGGGCACCTGATCACGGGCGCGTTCGGGACGCCCCAGAGCTGGTACGACGAGGTCGTGACGGCCGCCGACAAGGCCGCCGAGCGCTACTGGCAGATCCCGCTCCTCGACGACTACGTCCCCGACATGGAGAGCTGGTACGGCGACCTCCAGAACGCCGGCTCAGCTGAGGGCTCGCTGATCAAGAGCGGCCTCTTCCTGCGCGAATTCCGGACCGTGCCGTGGGCCCATCTCGACATCGGCGGCACCGGCTACTTCCGGAAGACGACCCCGTGGGCGGCGCGCGGCGCGACCGGCGTGACCCATGCGACGCTCGTCGAGCTGGCCCTGGCCGGCGCGAAGGGCTGACCCTGCTCGCGCTGGCCCTGGCCGTCGCCGGCGGCGCCTTCGGTGCCATCGCCGATCGGTTCGCGGTCCGCTGGCCCGAGCACGACGACGAGCATCCCGCAGGCCGAGCCGTCGGCTGGCGGACGGTCGCCTCGGCCGGGATCGGGGCCTTTGCCTTCTACCTGCTGGGCGACCGGTTCGCCGACGCCGAGCTCGTGGTCCAGGTGCTGTTCGGGCTGTGGTTCGCGACGCTGGTCGTCGGATTTGCGATCGACCTCGATCAGCGCCTCCTGCCCGACGAGCTGACGCTGCCCATCATCCCACTCGCCCTGCTCCTGGACGTGACCGGGCGCAATCCGCTGGTCGGCGGCGAGGTGCTTCCTGCCGTGCTCGTGGCGGTCATCGTCCCGACCGTGCTGTTTGTCGCGTCGATCCCGTTCGGGGCCGGGGCGTTCGGGAAAGGCGACGTGAAGCTGCTCGTGGGGGTCGGTCTGATGAGCGGGTTCCTGCGCTCGTTCACGGGCCTGCTCGCCGGGCTGTTCGCGGCGGGGATCGTGCTGGCGATCCTGCTGGCAACGCGCCGGATCGGGCGGCGGACGTTCGTGCCGTTCGGGCCGTTCCTCATCTTCGGGGCGTTGTGGGGGATCTTTGTCCGCGTCTGAGCGCACGCTCGACAGAGGCCGCTCCGGGTTGTTCCGAGGCAGTCGTGGGACCATCGTCCGGGTGGTCCGAATGTTACAACTTGGCTACAGTGGACAGCGCAGGTATGATCCCGGACAGCCGGTCGTCGTCCTGAGGGTGCCCGTCAGGGCGGTCGAATCGGCGGGCTCACCGCCACCCGCGCCACGCGCTCGTTACGCACCGACGCGACCAACGGAGTTTGCTCGCACGATGACATCGCTCCTGTGAGGCGCCCCAGCGCGCACACGGACACACATCCGTCACGCCTCGACCAGCTCGGTCGGATCGAAGTTGCTCCGCCGGTCGCATCCGCGACCCGCGTCGCCGCTCGCCGACAGCGGGTCCTGGCGCGGCTGCCGCTCCTCTTCCTGCTCCCGCTCGTGCTCGGGATGCTCGGCGGTCCGGTCGCGTCCGTCGGCGCCGACGAGCTGTCCGATGCCAAGGCTCGCCAGGCCGCGCTCGCCCTGAAGCTCAAGGAGCAGAAGGCCGACGTCGCCAAGATCAACGCGCTCCAGGCCGACCTTGGCAGCCAGATCTCGTCCACCAAGCGCCAGCTGAGCGGCATCAACGCGGATCTCGCGTCGGTCAAGAAGTCGATCAACTCGATGATCGTCAAGATCGAGGTCGTCAAGCAGAACTACCTGAAGCTGGTGGCTCAGCTGGAGCTGCTCGATACCCAGCTCGCGCGGGTCAAGGTCACCGAGCAGCGGATGCGCTGGCATTTGGCCGAGCGTAAGGCCCTCCTGTCCGAGCGCCTCCGCCTCGCCTACGACACCGATCGAACGTCGATGCTCGAGACCTTCCTGTCGGGCGGCTCGTTCACCGACGTCCTGTCCGAAGTGAGCTACACGATCGACGTCGGCGAGCAGGATCGGGCGCTCGCCGAGCAGATCGAAAAAGACCAGTCGACCCTCGCCGCCATCCACCAGACGGTCGAGGAGACGCGCGTCGCGACCGACGACCTGCGAACCGAGACCGCCCACCAGCGGACGAAGCTCAACGTTCAGCTCCGCGAGCTCAAGGCTGCCCAGGCCGAGCTGAAGCGGCTCGAGGCCGAGACCGCGCGAGCGCTGAAGATCCAGAAGCAGGCCTACGCCAAGCTCCTGGCCAACAAGAAGGACCTTGCCAAGGCGATCGCGGCGACGAACGCCGCCAAGGCCGCCCTGTCCAAGCGGATCAGCAGCCTCGTTGCGGAACAGGCCGCCCTGGGCAACATCCCGTCGGAGTACAACGGCTCCCTCGCCTGGCCGATGGTGGGCGACGTCACCGGCGAGTTCGGCTGCAGCAGCTATCCCGGCTACAGCCCGGGGTACGGGTGCGCCCACTTCCACAACGGGATCGACATCGTGGCTCGAAGCGGCTGCGGGACGCCGATCAAGGCGGCCGGCAACGGCCGGGTCGCCTACGTCGGCTGGAACTACGCGGACGGCTCCGACCCGGCCTGGATCGTGATCGTCGCCCACTCCTCGAACCTGACGACCTGGTACGCCCACATGAAGGCCAACATGTTCCCCGGTGGGATCCGGGCCGGTGTGGCCGTGTCCAAGGGCCAGGTGGTCGGGTACGAGGCCAGCACCGGGAACTCGACCGGATGCCATCTCCACTTCATGGTCGAGCACAACGGCACCTGGAAAAACCCCCGCCTGTTCGTGTAGCCGGTCGCTCCGGCCAGGCAGCAGGCCAATGGCCCGGCCCTGCACGAATCGTTCATGCCCACGGTCACGGGCCTGGGCCTGGTGGAGTGTTAGCATCGGGTCATGAAACGGACGATGGCCGTGATCCTCGCCGGTGGTGAGGGCGAGCGCCTGTCCATCCTGTCGGGCGTTCGGGCAAAGCCCGCCGTCCCGTTCGCCGGCAAGTACCGGATCATCGACTTCACCTTGTCGAACTGCGTCAACTCGGACATCACCAACGTCGTCGTCCTGACCCAGTACAACCCGCGCTCGCTGAACGACCACATCGGGCTCGGCCGGCCGTGGGACCTCGATCGCAACAACGGCGGCGTGAAGCTCCTCCAGCCGTACATCGCCCGCGGCCGGGTGGCGGAGTGGTACCGCGGGACCGCCGATGCGGTGCTCCAGAACTTCAACGTGATCGAACACGACGCAGGCGACATCATTCTGGTCCTGGCCGGCGACCACATCTACAAGATGGACTACCAGCCGTTCATCCAGGCCCATCGCCGGAAGCGCGCCGACGTGACGATCGCCGTCCGCCAGGTGCCGCTGGCCGAGGCGTCCCGGATGGGGATCCTCGCCCTCGACGACGCCGATCGGGTCGTCGAATGGCAGGAGAAGCCGAAGCATCCCAAGAGCGACCTGGCCTCGATGGGCGTCTACGTCTTCTCGAAGCGGGCCCTCCGCAAGTGGCTGAGCGACGACCGATTCGACTTCGGGCGGGACGTGATCCCGGCGATGCTCGACGGCGGCGCCCGCGTGTTCGGCTACCACTTCGACGGCTACTGGCAGGACGTCGGGACGATCCAGTCGTACTGGGAGGCGAACCTGGCCCTCCTCGAGGACAACGCCGAGCTCGACCTGTACGACCGCGACTGGCTGATCCACACCCGATCCGAGGAGCGCGCCCCGGCACAGGTCGGCCCGACCGCCCAGGTCCACCGAAGCATGATCAGCCACGGCTGCATGATCAACGGCACGGTCGTGAACTCGGTCCTGTCGCCGGGCGTCCGGGTGGACGTCGGCGCGGTCGTCCGCGATTCGATCGTGATGTTCGACTCCGTGATCCGATCCGGCGCGGTGGTCGACCGGGCGATCCTCGACAAGGAGGTCGTCGTCGGACCGGGCGCGATCGTCGGCGACGGGCCGGACTTCGACACGCCCAATAAACAGGAACCGACCCGGCTCAACACCGGGATCACGGTCATCGGCAAGCGCTCGATCATCCCGCGCGGCGTCCGGATCGGGCGGAACGTGAAGATCGCCGGCGACGTGAAGGCGAACGACTTCCCGAGCAGGATGGTCAAGAGCGGATCCTCGATCGAGTCCGCCCGGCCGCGCGGCGCCGCGGCCCGGGTCGCGGCCGGGAAGAGCGCGCCCGAGACGCGGGCTGCCCTGGCGGTCGAGGCCTCGACGAACGGGCGCGAGCCCGCGGCGGTCGGCGGCGGCCGGAAGAGCGCGAGCGCCGGCCGGCCCGAACACTGACGGTCTGTTCCGGCTGGTCCGGGTAGACTGCCCGCCATGCCTCCTTCGGAGTCGGGTTCGCTTCGCCCGGCTGAGGTCGAGCACTGGCTCGACGAACTCGGGCTCGCGGCCGTGGCCCGGGCCGATCGGGACGGCGTCACGTCGTGGGACCTGCGGCTGGACGGCCGCCGTCGGTTCGATCTGCCTGTCACCATCATTCTCGATCCGGGTCTCGGCCTGATCTGCTGGGTCCATTTCGCCCCCCCGATCGGCGACGGGTTCCGGAAGTCCTTCCGCAAGCTCCTTCGCTGGAACGACGAGTTCCCGTTCGTGAAGTTCTCGCTGGCCGAGGACGAGCGACCCGTGCTGGCATCGGAGCTGCCGGCCCGGACGGTGGATCGGGATGAGCTCGGGCTGGCCCTTGCTCGTTCGCTGCTCATCGCCGACCACCTGCTCGAGGAGTCGGCGGGCTGGCTCTGGATCGGCGGCAACATCCCCGACCAGGGCGATCGGACGAGCCGGAATGCGGGCCTGATCGAGCGCTACGCCGATCGGCTCGGCGAGCTCGGCGAGCTGCTTGGAGCCGGGGCCGCTGACGGTGCCACCATCGAGGCAGCTGCCGCCGCGCCAACGCTCGAATCCGAGCCCGTCGGGGCCACGACGAGCACCACGGGATGAGGCCGACTCCGGCGCGCCGCCTCCTGCTTGTCGCCCTGGCGGTCGCGGCCGCCCTCCTCTCGATCCCGACCGCCGGCCTCGTTCCGGGCAGCCCGCTGGAGGCCCCGACCGCGGCCGCTGCGACCAGCTTCACGATGACCGGCGACACCCGCTACGTCGTGGATCCCGGGAAGCGGCGAGTCCATGTGAGCGTCGCCCTCACCGCCACGAATCACCGGACCGACACGAAGACCCGGCGCTTCTTCTACGACAGCGCCTCGATCGCCGTCCAGCCCGGCACGACCGGGTTCAAGGTGTCGACCAGCGGCGCGAAGGCGGTCGTCCGGGTCACGAAGAAGACGAAGACGTACACCCTCCTCCGGATCGACTTCGGCAAGCAGCTCGCCGCGGGCGCCACCCGCAAGCTCACCCTCACCTTCGACATCACCGATCCCGGCGGCGCCCCGACGCGGACGACCCGGATCGGGCAGAGCCTCGTGAGCTTCGGGGCGTGGGGCCTCGGCAGCGAGAGCTCGCCCGGTGGCAGCGTCACGGTCGTGTTCCCGCCCGGATTCGCCGTCGACGTCACGGCGACGGGCCTCGGCGGGCCCATCGCCGACGCCGCCGGCAACGCCGTGTACAGCACGGGGCGCCTCGCCAATCCGCTGACGTTCTTCGCCTATTTCGTCGCCGATCGGCCCGGCAACTACGCCGAGACCACCCTTCAGATCCCCATCGGCGATCGGACGATCCCGGTCACCGTCCGGGCCTGGCCGGACGATCCCACATGGGCCGCGCGTGTCTCGGATTTTCTGACCCGAGGTCTGCCCGCCCTCGCCGAGGACATCGGCCTGCCGTGGACCGTCGACCGGCCGCTGATCGTGGAGGAGGCCGTCAGCCGCACCGCGAGCGGTTTCTCCGGGCGGTATGACCCGCCGGCCGGCAAGATCGAGATCGCCTACTACGCCACCTCGTTCGTGGTCCTCCACGAAGCGGCCCACGCCTGGTTCGACGGCGGCCTCTTGGCCGATCGCTGGGCGAGCGAAGGCTTCGCCTCGTTCTACGCGCTCCGGGCGGCGGCCGCGATCGGCGAGAAGAACGTGACCGGCGACGAGCTGACCCCGGCCCTCGAGGCGGTCCGCATCCCGCTCAACGCCTGGGCCGCCCCCGACGCGGACAGCACCAGCACGGTTGACGACGCCGAGTACGCCGCGGCCCTGAAGCTGGCGACGCTCGTGGCGGAACGCGCCGGACCGGACGGCCTCACCGCGGTCTGGCAGGCGATCCACGAGCGTCGCGCGGCCTACCAGCCGATGGGTCCCCAGGCCGCTCTCGAGACCGCCGATGCGGCGCCCGATTGGCGCGGCCTGCTCGACCTGCTCGAGGAGCGAACGGGCGCTAGATACGACGACCTCTGGGCGACGTGGGTCGTCCGCCCAGCCGAGTCCGACCTGCTCGAGAGTCGCGCGACGGCCCGGGCGCTGTACACCCAGACCACGGATCGGGCCGGTCTCTGGCGCCTGCCGCGGATCGTCCGCGACGCGCTCCGGGTCTGGCAATTCGACCAGGCGACCGAGCTGCTCGTGGATGCCGGACGAGCGCTCGACGATCGCGATGCCGTCACCGCGGCCGCGACTGCCGCCGGCCTGACGGCCCCGGCCGCGATGCAGGCCGCGTTCGAGGGTCCCCAGGGCTTCGCCGCCACCGCCGCGGAGTCGGACGCCGAGCTGGCGGCGATCGGCGTGTACCGTGACGCCGCGGCCACGAAGCCGAGCGACCCCGGCCCGCTCCAGCGGATCGGGCTCTGGAACAGCGATCCGGAGCACGCTCTCGGACAGGCAGCTGCGGCCTTCGCCGGCGGCGACCTCCAGGCGACCGTCACGTCGGCCGCGTTCGCGAAGACGACCTGGCTGACGGCGGGCGACATCGGCCGCAACCGGGTCGTGGCGATCGTCGCGTCGCTGGCGGCGATCCTGCTCGGTGGCTGGCTGGCCCTGCGCTGGCTTCGCGATCGGGTCACCCGGCGCAGGCCCGTCGTCGTCCGTACCGCCGGCAAGGGCTGAGGCAGTGGCTGGGGGGAAGGGACCGGCCGGCACGACCCGAGGCCGGCGGCGTGCCTGGCTCGTCCTCGCCGCGACCATCCTCGCCCTTGGCGCCGTCGTCGCCCCGGCGCGAGCGCCCGTCGTCGCGGCTGCCGGCGATGGCATCACGCTGTCCGCCAACGCGACCTACACGATCGTCCCGTCGCGCCACGTCGTCCGCGTCGTCATCGACCTGACCGCCCGCAACGACAAGCCGAATGTGACTGCCGGTGGCGTCACCACCCGGTACTTCTACGAGGGTGCCAATCTGGCGATCCAGGCCGACGCCACGAACGTCAAGGCGACCAATGGCGGGTCGCGCGTGGCAGCAACGGTCAAGCCGCAGGATGGGTTCGACCTGCTCGAGGTTCGATTTCGCTCGGCGATCTTCTTCCGCCAGACAACGAAGACCCGGATCACGTTCGACCTGCCGGGCGGTGCCCCGCGCTCCGCCAGCGACATCCGGGTGGGGTCGGCCTTCGCCACGTTCGTTGCCTGGGCCTTCGGCGACAGCGGCTCGGTCCGGATCGTGATCCCGCCAGGCTTCGACGCGGAGTCGAACGGTTCGCCCGTGGCCCGCACGACGAGCGGCGCAACGACCGTCCTGCGCGCGGCATCGATCGCCGATCCGGCCACCTGGTACGCCGTGGTCAACGCCGACAACGAGGCCGCCCTCACCAGCGAGCGGATCGATCTCACCGGTGGCGAGCACGTGGTGATCCGGGGTTGGCCCGAGGACGACGAGTGGCGGGCCCAGGTCACGGAGCTCCTGGCCACGGGCCTGCCCGAGCTCAGGCAGCAGACCGGGCTCGACTGGCCGGTCAGTGGTGACCTGTCGATCTTCGAGGTTCACACGCCGCTCCTCGAGGGCTACGCCGGCGTCTTCTTCGTCGGTCGGAACCGGATCGAGATCAGCGAGGACCTCGACGACCTGACGATCCTCCACGAGGCGTCCCACGCCTGGTTCAACGGCTCGCTCTTCGAGGGCCGCTGGATCAACGAGGGCTTCGCGGACACGTTCGCGGCGCGCGCCCTCGAGGGCATCGGGATCGGCGGTTGGACGCCGAAGGCCGTCGACCCGACCGAGAGCGCCGCGGTCCGGCTGATGACCTGGGAGCATCCGGGCCGGATCGCGGACGAGGAGACGGACGCTCGCGAGCAGTACGGCTACGAGGCGTCGTGGACCGTCATTCGCTCCCTCCTGGCCGAGATCGGCGACGAATCGATGCGCAAGGTGCTCGCGGCGGCGGCGGCGCACCAGATCCCGTACGTTGGCGCGGGCACGCCCGAGACGGTCCCCGGCAGCGCCGACTGGCGGCGCTTCCTCGACCTGCTCGAAGCCGTCGGTGGCTCGAAGACTGCGACCGAGGTGTTCCGGCGCTGGGTCGTGACCGACGCCCAGGCCGATCTCCTCGACAGGCGCACCGCCGCTCGGGCCGCCTACGCCAAGCTCGTCGCGGCCGGCGACGCATGGCTCACGCCGTCGGCCGTTCGCAGTCCGATGGCCACCTGGGACTTCGCGGCCGCAACCAGCCGGATGACGGAGGCGTTGGCCGTCCTCGGCCAGCGCGACACGATCGCGGGCCGCGCCACGGAGCTCGGGGTCGAGCCGCCGACCGCCCTCCTGACCGCTTACCAGACGGCAACCCGATCGTTCGACGAGGCGCGCTCGATCGCGACGACGTCGCTGGCGGATCTCGAGGCGTTGGGCGCTGCGGTTGCGGCGGTCGACGCTCCGCGCGACGCGATCGTCGCCCTGGGCCTCGTCGGGACGATGCCGGACGTGGAGCTGGCGGCTGCGCGCGCGGCCTTCAGCGGCGGGGCGGCTGACGCCGCAATCCGGGCGATGTCCGTCGTGGCCCTCGTCGACGGCGCCACGGAAATCGGGCGGGGACGGCTCATCTCGATTGCCGCGGCTGTGCTGGTCGTGCTCGTCCTGATCGCGACTTTGATCATCCTGCTGCTGCGCCGGCGACGGCGTCATCGCGCACTGGCACTCGCGCCGTTCGCCACGGTTGCGGGGCCGCTTCCGACGGCACTCTCAGGACCGGCCACCGAGCCGCCGTACGCTACACTCGCCGACCAGTCGGGCCTGCCCGTCGAAGGCCCACCGGTCGACCCGCGGCCATCGGCCCCGGAGCCCGCCGAGGGGATCAGCGTCCCATCTGCCGACAGGAGTGAACCCCGTGAGTGACGCGTGTGAGCCGCGCCTCGTGAGCCAGCCGCGCTGATGGGCGTCGTTCGCACCCGACCGTCCCGCGAGATCCTGTCGGGCGACTCGGCCGACGTGTACTTCGCCCGGGCAGCGTCGATCCTCGAGCGCGAGGGCCTGGACCCGCTCGTGACGATGGAGCTGTTCGCCCGCCAGGAAGCGGTCCTGTGCGGGATCGACGAGGCCAAGAACCTGATCGGTCATGTCCTCGCCTCCGCCGACCTGTCCGAGACGACGGTCGAGGCCCTGTCAGACGGCGACCGGATCGCGCCCAAGGAAGTCGTGCTCCGGATCCGCGCCCGCTACCGCTGGATCGGGCTGTACGAGACCGCGATCCTCGGGATGATGGCCCAGTCGACCGGTTGGGCGACCGCCGCCCGCGAGTGCGTCGACGTCGCCGCGCCGGAGCCGGTCGTGTCGTTCGGGGCGCGCCATGTCCACCCCGACATCACCGACGTCCTCGATTACGCCGCGATCGTCGGCGGCTGCGTTGGCGCGTCGACGCCCGCCGGGGCTCGCCTGGCCGGGCTGAACCCGACCGGCACGATGCCCCATTCGCTCGTCCTGATCTTCGGCGACACGGTCGCGGCCGCCGAGGCGTTCGACCGCGACCTCGGTGCCGACGTCCCCCGGATCGTCCTCGTCGACACCTTCAAGGACGAGGCCGAGGAGACCCTCCGGGTGGCCCACGCTCTCGGCGACCGGTTGTTCGGCATCCGCCTCGACACCCCCTCGGAGCGCGGCCGAGTGACCGCCGACCTCGTGAAGGAGATCCGGGCCCGGCTCGACCAGGAGGGCTACGACCACGTGAAGATCGTGGTCTCGGGCGGCCTCAACCCCGAGCGGATCACGTACTTCAAGGAGCAGGGCGCGCAGGTCGATTCGTTCGCGGTCGGGTCGTACATCAGCGGCGCGACGCCGATCGACTTCACCGGCGACATCAAGGAGATCGACGGCAAGCCGATCGCGAAGCGTGGCCGGATCCCCGGGATCACGCCTTCGCCGCGACTCCAGCCGGTCGACCTCGCCGCGTGGCGGGACGCCGCCGGGAGCTGAGCCCGACCGACATCGTGATCGCTCCGACAAGCCCTGGCTGCGAGCCCGCCTCGCCTGATCAATCGCGCGTTCCATGCCACCATGTCGGGCATGGATGAGCGCCGCCCGGACGACGAGCCCGGGCCCGACGACGACCGCGCCGCTCCCGACGACCATGAGTCGGCGTACGAGCTTCTCCAGCGCGGCCAGGATCTCCTCCTCCAGCGCCATTTCGCCCAGGCGGCGACAGTCCTCGAGCGGGCCGATCGCGCGGAACCCGGCAAGGCCTCGATCCTCGAAGCCCTGGGCCGGGCGTACTACAACTCCAGCCAGCACGAGCGGTCGAGGGCGACGTTCAGCGAGCTGCTCGAGCTCGATCCGTCAGCCCATTACGCCCACTTCGCCCTCGGCCAGAGCCTGAAACAGCTCGGCCGGCGCGAGGAGGCACGGACCCACTTGAAGCTCGCTGTCGCGCTCAGCCCCGACTCGTCGATCTACGCCGGGGCCCTCGCCCGACTCGGTCCGGACCCGAAGGTCAAGCCCGCGGCCGAGCAGCCGTTGCCGCCGTTGCCGCCGTTGCCGCCGTTGCCGACCGACCCGGGCTGACCTTCGCTCCTGGGCGCCGTGAGAATCTCGTCATCCAGTCCGGGGCGGACTGCTGCGGCGTCCAGGAGGCCATTCCGGTCTCGGATCGGAGGCCCGCGGGCCGGCTGCGAGCGTGAGCGTCAGCGGCCGCGCGGCGGATCCGCACCGGAAGGCGCCGTACCAGTCCGTGGGGGAATGGTTGACCAAGTGGTCCGCCGCACCGGTCGGCGGCACGAGGGCCCGCGTCATGGCGGCCCGCCGGCGCCGCCCGTCACGGCCCGGTCTCCCGCCGGGTCACGCAGCCGGGCCACCCAGAGCAGCCCGACGATCGACTTCGCATCCGCGATCGCGCCGCTCTCGACGGCGGCCAGCGCCTCGCCGAAGGCCCGCCGCTCGAGCCGGAGGTGCTCGTCCTCGTCCGGTCCGAGCCGCTCGTCGGGGTGGGCCGGAACGAGGTCCGTGGCGAGATACAGGGTCATGAGCTCGCTCGTGAAACCGGGCGCCGTGAAGAACGACGTCAGGCGCCGCCAGGTTCCTGCCCGATACCCGGTCTCCTCCTCCAGCTCGCGCCGGACGGCCAACTCGGGGTCCTCGATCTCGCCGGTCGCCGGATCGACATCGAGTGTTCCGGCCGGGATCTCGAGGAGGACCCGTTCGGCCGGCGTCCGCCATTGGCGGACGAGCAGGACACGGTCGTCGGTGTCGATGGCGACGACCCCGACCGCGCCCGGGTGGCCGGCGATGTCGCGCTCGGACCGGCTGCCGTCGGCCCGCTCGATCGTGTCGATCCGGAACTCGAGGTAGCGGCCCCGGTGGAGGACTCGGCGGGCGACGACGCGCTCGACGAGATCGGCGTCGCGGGGTCCATCGGCGGCCGCCGCTCCACTCGGGACATCAGCGGGCGCGGTCGCCGGGTCCGGCGCCGCGCCCGTGGAGTTGCTCAGAGGCGAACCCGCCGGGCCGGTTCGCTCGGTCGGGTCGGTCAGGCTGCCGCCGTGGCCCGATCGGAGATCAGGCTGGCGCCCGACTCGGCATCGAACAGGTGGAGCTTGGAGTACGGCAGGATCAGCTCGAGCACGTCGCCCGGCTTGACCCGGTTGTCGGAGTCGACGATCGCCACGATGTCCTTGCCGAGCCCTGTGACGTGGAGCAGCTCCTCGTTGCCGAGGTACTCGACGACGTCGGCCTTGCCCGGGATCGTGACCGTCTCGGTCTCGTCCGTCTTGAGCTCGAGGTGCTCCGGCCGGAAGCCGGCGATGAGCTTGCGGCCGTTGACCGCGCCGACCGCATTCTTCAGGCGACCCGGCAGGTCGGCCACCCAGCCGTCAGGTCCGGTCAGCTTGCCGTTGTCGGCGGTGACCTCGGTGAAGTTCATCGACGGGCTGCCGATGAAGCCCGCAACGAAGCGGTTCGACGGTCGGTCGTAGAGCTCCTGCGGCGACCCGACCTGCATCAGGAGGCCGTCGCTCATGACCGCGATCCGGGTACCCATCGTCATCGCCTCGACCTGGTCGTGGGTGACGTACACGAACGTCGTCCCCATCCGCTGGTGGAGGCGGGCGATCTCGGCCCGGGTCTGGACGCGGAGCTTGGCGTCGAGGTTCGAGAGGGGCTCGTCCATCAGGAACACGGACGGCTCGCGGACGATCGCCCGACCGAGCGCGACGCGCTGGCGCTGGCCGCCGGACAGCTCCTTCGGCTTGCGATCGAGGAGCTTCTCGAGGCTGAGGATGCCGGCCGCCTCGTTGACCCGCTTCTCGATGTCGGACTTGGCGAGCTTCCGGAGCTTCAGCCCGAATGCCATGTTGTCGCGGACGGTCATGTGGGGATAGAGGGCGTAGCTCTGGAAGACCATCGCGATGTCGCGATCCTTGGGCGGGACGTCGTTCACGACGCGGTCGCCGATCTTCAGCGTGCCCTCGGTGATCTCCTCGAGTCCGGCGATCATCCGGAGACTTGTGGTCTTGCCGCAGCCCGAGGGCCCGACCAGGACCATGAACTCGCCGTCATTGATCGCGAGGTTCATGTCCTTGACGACCTGGACGTCGCCGTAGGACTTGCTGATGTGCTCGAACGTCACCGTCGACATGCGCGTACCTCACTCCACCGGGGCATCGCGGGTCCTTGCATCCAGCCGCCGTTTGGCGTCGTGGACGGACCCCGTACGAGGAGCCGGCTCGAGTGCCGGGATCGTACCACTGGGTCGCGCCGCGGTGAAACCTCAGAAACGTTGCAACCCACCGGCGCCACGAGCGGCCACCGGGGCCGGCCGAACCCGATTTTCGCCCAGATTTGTCGCGCGAATTCGGGGGTCGCGCGCAACCAACGCTGCCCAAGGTTCGTCTGGCGGACATTTGGCACGATATAGGCTCGCAGGCGTGAGCGAGGCCGCGGGCCGGGCGGTCGACGGCGCCCTCGACCCGGGACCGATAGCATCCGACGGTGACCCCGAGCCCACGGAACGAACGGTCCTATCGCGCCCTGCTGGCAGTGCCCGGTTTCGGCCGACTCCTGCTGTCGATGCAGCTCAGCCGGATCGCCCAGTCGATGGTCGGCGTGGCGCTCGTCCTGTTCACGCTCGATGAGTACAACTCGCCGGCCCTGACCGGGATCGTGACCTTCGCCAGCGTCTTCCCGGGCCTGATCGTCGCGCCGGTGGCGGGCGCCCTCCTCGATCGCCACGGCCGGACCAAGCTCGTCATGTTCGACTACGCGGTTGCCCTGGTGGCCCTCGTCCTGATCGGGGGCCTGGCCCTCGCGGACGCGCTCCCGATCCCGCTCCTGCTGACCATCGCCGTCGTGAGCTCGCTCACCGCGATCCTGTCCCATACGGGACTCCGGAGCCTGTTCCCGCTGATCGTCCCGGAGCGGCTCTGGGAGCGGGTGAACGCCGTCGATTCGAACGGGTATCTCGTCGCGACGATCCTCGGCCCACCGCTCTCCGCCGGCCTCGTCTCGATCGTCGGCGGCCCGACGACCCTGATCCTGATCGGTCTGGTCTATGGCGCGGCGACCGTGGCGATGATCGGCGCACCCGATCCGATCACCGTCAGCGCATCGACCGGTCGCCTCTTCCGCGACGCGTGGGATGGCGTCGTCTACACCATGAAGAACCCGACGCTGCGCGGCCTTGGCGTGTCGATCTCGCTCCTGAACCTGTCCGGCGGGATGGTCACGATCGTGGTGCCCCTGGTCATCGTCCACCGGCTCGGAGCGCCGGAGATCGCGGTTGGGCTCGTGTTCGCGGTGTCCGGCGTGGCCGGCATGGTCGCGGCCCTGATCGCGGGCCGGCTCGACAGCCGCGGCCGGGAGTGGTCGCTCCTCGTCCTGCCGATGGGCGGGATCGCGATCGCCGACCTGCTTCTGCTGGCCGGAGCCGGCGCGACCGAGGTCCTGACCGGGCTCGCGTTCGTCGGACTCGGACTGGCCGTGGGCGGGGCGCTCAACGGCCCGATGGACGTTGGGCTCTTCACGATCCGCCAGCGCCGGACCGATCCGGCCTGGATGGGCCGGGCGTTCGCGGTGTCGATGGCCTTCAACTTCGTCGGCTACCCGGTCGGGGCCGCCCTTGCCGGCGCGATCGCGACCGTTTCAGTCGAGGCCGCGATCATCGTTGGCGCGGTCGCCTGCCTTGCGGCGGGGCTGGCGGCGGCGGTGCTGATTCCGCGCCAGTCGGCGACCCTGTCGGGAGCGGCCGCGCAACGGCGTGCGCTCACGACCGG
>JACCVQ010000210.1 GCA_013698095.1 Chloroflexota bacterium | reverse complement strand
TTTATAATGCTCTTTATTGTTACGTGAAGAACTACAAGAAACTAAATCGAGATTAGTAAGTTAGTGTTCTATTATTAGATGTGTTAATTATAGCGTTCATACTATGTTGAGTTTGCTCTCGTAACATGCCCTCTCAAATGAAACATAGTGATTTATCATTTGTTGTCTTGTTTCTAAATATTATTAATAAACTATTGATATAAAATAATTATTATTTTTGTTGTCTTTTTTTTTTTTATTTTTGTAATTTTTGTGATTTATTATTTTTATTATTTTTATTATTTTTCTATTATTTTTAATGCTGTAACTTTGATATTTTTATATACAAATTTGTGTTGAATTTTATTCATAAAATTAAATATACTTTCGAAAATTATTAATTTATTAATTAAAAATTATTCATCTATTGTAATATTTGTTCAATTGTATATCTTTATTGCCCTCTCAATTGAACCAAATATTTCATCAATATTTCTTCTCAATACGATCGTTTTGACTGGTTTCGTTAAACAGTCGGCGATCATTTTCTCTGTTTCTATATAAGAACATTTAATATCATTTTTACTAATCATATCTCTAATATAATGATATTTAATATCTATATGCTTTGTCCTCTTATTAGTAATATTATTTTCTCCTAATTTAATCGCGCCTTGATTATCCATATATATTGTAGTTGGTTCCTTTTGTTCATATTTTAAATCTTTTAATAATTGTCTAAGGTATATCGCTTCTTGAACTGTTGAACTACTTGCAATATATTCCGCTTCTGTACTCGATAATGCTACTACTGATTGCTTTTTACTAGACCAACTAATCGCTGCTCCAGCAAGCATAAATACATATCCTGATGTAGATTTCCGTGAACTATCTCCAGCCCAATCTGAATCAGAATATCCAACCAATTCATTATTCCCGTTAGCTGAGTAATTTAGTCCAATTGACGAATTTCCTTTCAGATATTTTAAAATCCTTTTAGCTGCTATAAAATTAATTTTCGATGGTTTATCCATCGCTCTACTTAATTTTCCAACCATAAATGCTATATCAGGTCTTGATATAACAGATGCAAATATTAAACTTCCAATAATACTTCGATAATTATCAATATTAATATCATCTATATTTTTCTCTTCTTCGTCATTCATCTTTTCTAAATCAGTGTTGGGATTATTGGTGCCTTTGCAATCAACCATTTTATATTTCTCTAACATATCCATGATATATTTTTGTTGATGTAACTTGATATTATTTCCTTCGATTTCTACTTTAGTACCAAGTATCCAATTTATTTTTCCCATATCCACGATCTTAAATCGCTCTTGAATATTCTGAATGAATTTTTCTCTCAAATTATTATTATTAGTAACTTGTACTATATCGTCGACATAAATCGCAACTGCAAAGAAATCATTCTCTTTCACATTTTGCAATATATATAAACAGGGGTCTACTTTACTAGGTTCAAAACCATATTCTTTCAACCAAGAATCTAAAGTTCTGTTCCAATTCCTTCCTGCTTGTTTTAATCCATATATACTCTTATTTAACTTACATACTAACTTCTGATTGTTATCTGTAAATTTTTCATAGCCTTCAGGTTGTTCCATATACAACTCTGTATCCATTCCAGCGTATAAATATGCTGTACTTACATCTAATTGATAAATATCATATTTCTTAATTGCAGCTAATGCTAATAATGTTCTAATTGTTGTAAATTTAATAACTGGTGCAAATGTATCTCTATAGTCGATTCCAAATTTCTGAGTATATCCCTTTGCAACTAATCTAGCTTTATATCTCGAAACTGATCCATCTGAATTTTGTTTAATTTTATAAACCCATTTACTTTTGATTGCTTTTCTATCAGGTGGTAACTTAATTAATGTCCAGGTATTATTATTAATTAAAGAATTATATTCTTCGTTCATTGCATTCTTCCATTTACTAGCATCTACACAATTTACTGCTTCTGTATAGTTTGAAGGTGTTATCATATCAATTTGTGTATGAACCCCTCCATTATCTATCGTGTTAATCATCATATTAAATTCCATCATTTCTTCATATCCTTCTTCCAAAATAAAACTATTCATATGAAAATCATTAAATAATGATGGTAGTATTCTCTCTCTTGTTGATATTCTCGTGGGTGTCAGCTGTTTCGGTGATATATCCATCACAGGAGGATTATTATATTTTTGCATCCATTTCCTTCTATTATTCAAACTAATTCTTCCATTTTTAGAATTATCATTCTTATTTCGATCCTCAGCTTGGATTAATTCAACATCTTTTTGAACAATCTCCTCATTTCGTGATCTGGGAGTATTCAATTGTTCTATTGTTTTTGTCACTAAATCATCTTGATTCGCTTCTTCAATTCTCTTATTTTGTTGATTTGTTGAATTACTATTTGACGATCTAGAATATCTTATATTATTCATATCATCCCTTCTATAGCTAAAATCAATTTCTATTTCCTCATTATCTTCGTGTTTCCTTTCATCATTCCGATCATTCATAGTTGATACTGTAACAGGTATGTTTTTAATATTTTCTATGAATTCTACATTTCTGCTACTTATTATTTTATATTTACTAGGAATATAAATTTGATAACTTCTCGTCTGTTCACCATATCCAACAAAGATTCCTTCAAAAGCTCTTTGTTCTAATTTTCCTTTTGTTTGATCATCATTGTAAACAAAAGTTCTCGATCCAAATACTCTCATTTCACTGAGATCTGGTTTTTTGTTATGGAATAATTCATAAGGTGTAATTAATTCACCATTACTATCTTTGGTTAAGCAGCGATTTCTTACATATACCGCTGTTTTAATTGCTTTTCCCCAAAATCTATTATCTAAATTTGCTTCATGTAGCATACATCTCGCCATATCAAATAATGTTCTCCAATTCCTTTCTGCAACTCCATTTTGTTGTGGTGTATTTGGAATTGTAAATTCCGTTCTAATACCTTTCTCTAAACAGAATTCAGAAAATTGTTTGGATGTATATTCACCACCATTATCTGATCTAATTATTTCAACCTCCAATTTATCTGGTTGTCCATTCTCTGCAATAAATTTTCTAAACATTTGTAATGTATCTGATTTGTTTGTCATTGTATATACCATTACATATCTCGATTTGTCATCAATAAAATTTACTGTGTATCTATGTCCTTCAAAAATCGTTGGCGTTCTAGAGGGTCCATTTACATCAGAAAATACTCTTCCTAAAATTTTTGTTGCTTTGCTAATATTTCTATTTTTAAATGGTCTCTTAGTCATTTTAGAAATACTACAAGTATCGCAATGTTTACTATCTAATTGCCCATTTAATTGTATTCCATTTGATACCTTTTCGATTTTCGATAATGCTTCATAATTAATATGACCCATTCTTCTATGCCATAACTCGATATTACCTTTTGATTTGGTAATATTATTATTTTTATTTTCTCCATTTAATTTCTTTCCTTCTAATATATATAATTTATTAGAATTAATTGGCGCTAATATATGATCATCTGCTGATTTAATATTAATAATCGCTTCCTTATCATTGAATATTGTCGTATGACCATTTGTGGCCATTTGTCTAATTGATAAGAAATTATTATTTAAACTTGGAACATAAGATACTTTTTCTAATATAAATATAATATTCTTATTATTTGCAGTTCTTACTTTCATCATAATATTTCCAATACCTTCAATATGGAGTGAATCTCCATTCGCTAGTGATACTGTATTACTAAACTTCGTTTCTATATTACTGAATAATTCTTTGTTGCAACACATATGTGATGTGCAACCACTATCTAAAATCCAATTACTATTCTTATCATCATTGCTCACAATAATATTAATCCCTTTCATAAATAGATAATTTTCCAATTTGTCTTCATCATCAGTATTACTATTGTTATCTCCATTATCACTACTAACATCTGTAATAATATTTGCATTCATGCTTTTCTTATTTTGATTACTCTCTATTGATTTTGTTTCATTAGAATTATTATTATTATAACTTCTATTTGGATTATTATTACTATTATTATTCTTATTTGCTTTGTTGAACCAACATTTTGTTGAGTTATGTCCAAATCTCTTACAAATAGTACATTGTATCCCGTTTGCATTATTATTGTTATTGTTATTGTTATTGTTATTGTTATTATTATTATAATTATTATTATAATTATTTATCTTATTATTATTCTTATCATAATTATTATTATTCTGATTCCTATTTGAAGTACAAAATTTCGCTTGATGTCCTATTTGATTACAATTATAACATTTTCCATAAAATTTGCTTGTGAAATTATTATTTCTAATTGAAAATATTGTATTACTATTACTAGGTTTATTCATTTCGTTTCTTTTATTTAGTTCCCTCTTAAATCTATAATTTTCTATTAATTCTTCTGTAATATCGAGCGAGGTTAATCTTTCCCTTTTGCTTGAGAAATTTCTATTATATATCCAATTCTCCATTGATGGAGGAAGTCCAGCGAAAATATATCCAATTATTGTTTCATCATCTAATACTTGACCTCCATTTTTAAGTTGTTTTATGTAGTGATTTATTTTTGTAATATATTCATCTACATCACCATTTTCTTCTAATTTCGTTGTAGCTAATTGTTGTCTTATATTTATTAATCTTATTATATCAGTACCTTCATATAGATTATTGATCCAAAACCATGCTTTTGCTCCGGATTCTGAACTTCTATTTTCAATATAATCTAATGTTTTTTCATCTAATGTCAATATTAATAAGCAATATATTTTATTATCTAATTTATCTATCTCTTTTAATTTAATTTTACTATTCTCTTCTGACAAATTATTGTCTCGCTGAATTGTATCTTTTGTATCTTCCAAATATTTTTCATTTAAATAATCATCCAAGTCATGGAGTTTGAGATTACATAGTATATCTCTCCTCCAACTTTTAAAATCTTCTTGCTTTCCCGAAAACTTCTTTATCTTAAGTTTTTCCAAATTAAATACTGGTAATTCATACCTTTGTTTTGCTTCCGCTTCTAAATTATTTATAGCTTCTAAATTGCTCATGATTTGGTAATCTTCCCTTGTTATTGTTTATATTATTATGCTTGGGCTCATAACCTGTTAATAGTTGTGTGGAAGGGTGTATAATAAATAAACAATAGCATATCTTTATAATGCTCTTTATTGTTACGTGAAGAACTACAAGAAACTAAATCGAGATTAGTAAGTTAGTGTTCTATTATTA
>JACCVQ010000159.1 GCA_013698095.1 Chloroflexota bacterium | reverse complement strand
CGCGCGGCCGTCCACCACTCCCGAAGCCGCCGCCTCCGCCGCCGTGGCCGTCGCCGCCACTCCGCGGTCCGCCTGCCCCGCCTCCGCCGCCGCGAGAGGATCCCGAACCGCCGGGTCGCTTGGGACGGTCACCATCCCGCTTCGGTCGATCAGCCATGAGCGGCCTCCAGCTGGCGCCGCCAGCGCTGTCCGTCCCTGGTGTCCTCGACCGTGATGCCGCGCGACGCCAGTTCGTCGCGGAGCCGATCCGATGCTGCCCAGTCCCGGCTCGCCCGGGCGGCGGCGCGCTCATCGAGCAGGCGCCGCTGGTCGTCGTCCAGCTCGTCCTGGTCGGCCGGAAGCACGCCGAGCACCTCGTCGAACGAGCGGAGCAGGGCGAGCGCGCGCTCGGCGTCGGCAGTCGACATCGTCCGGCCGTCGATCCGTCGATTCAGGTCGCGCACAAGATCGAACACCACCGCGAGCGCTGCCGACACGTTGAGATCGGCGTCGAGACAGCTCGAGAATCCGTGCTCCGCAGCCGCGAGCGCCGTGTCGAGGCTGGGGTCGTCCGCCCTCGCCTCGCGATAGGCGTCCAAGGCGTTGACGACGGCATCGAGCCGTTCGACCGCGGCGCCGGCCGCCAGCAGCGCCTCGTCGCTGTACTGGTTGGGGGCCCGGTAGTGGACCGCGATGAGGGCGTAGCGCAGCGCCCGGGGCGACACGCCGGCATCGAGCAGATCGCCGACCCGGGCGATGTTCCCGACGGACTTCGCCATTTTCGAGCCGCTCGACTGGAGGTGGGCGCAGTGGAGCCAGGTCCGGACGAAGGGCTGGCCGGTGGCCGCCTCGCTCTGGGCGATCTCGTCCTCGTGGTGCGGGAAGATGAGATCGATCCCGCCGGTGTGGATGTCGAAGGATGGCCCGAGATGCTTCATCGACATCGCCGAGCACTCGATGTGCCAGCCCGGCCGGCCCGACCCGATCGCGGTGTCCCACGCAGGCTCGCCGTCTTTCGGCCCCTTCCAGAGAGCAAAGTCGCGGACGTCGTCCTTGGCGTACTCGTCGGCGATGACCCGCTCGCCGACGCGCATCTCGCCAGGATCGAGGCGAGCAAGGCGGCCATACATGGGCCACGAGGCGATCCGGAAGAAGATCGAGCCGTCGTCGGTCCGATAGGCATGGTCGCCCTCGAGGAGCGTCGTGATCAGGGCGACGATCTCGTCGATGTGGGCGGTCGCCCGGGGCAGGACGTCAGGTCGCGCCATCCGGAGCCGATCGGCGTCGGCGAGGAAGACCTCGAGCCAGCGCTCGGACAGCTCTTCGATCGAGGTGCCCGCCGCCTTGGCGCCCTTGATGATCTTGTCGTCGATGTCGGTGATGTTCATGACCCACGTGACCCGCAGGCCGCTCCGCCTGAGGTGGCGGACGAGGAGGTCGGCGAACAGGAAGCTCCGGAAATTCCCGATGTGAGCCGGGCCGTAGACCGTGGGGCCGCAGCTGTACACCCGGACGTGGCCGGGCTCGAGCGGCTCGAGCGGCTGATCGGCCCCGGTCAGGGTGTCGTGGAGCAGGATCGTCATGCGTCTGCCGCCGATCCGCGCGCCAGGACCACGACGACGTGGGCCGAGATCCCGCGACCGGCCCCCTCCATGCCATCGAGGTTGCCGGTCGAGGCCTTGACGTTGACCGTCTCCGGCGGGACGCCGAGGATCTCCGCGATCCGCTCGCCCATCGCCGGCAGCCGGGCGGCAAGGCGCGGCCGGCCGGCCACGATCGTGCAGTCGAGGCTGGTGACGACGAGGCCGCCAGCGGCGACCCGGCGCGCGACAGCGCCGACCAGATCGACACCGGCGATACCGCGCGGCGTCTCCGGTCCGGCCGGGAACATCCGGCCGAGGTCGCCCAGACCAGCCGCCCCGAGCAGGGCGTCGGCGACGGCGTGGAGGACGACGTCGCCGTCGGAGTGGCCGCTCAACCGGGGCGCCCGGTCGACGACGAGGCCGCCGAGAGCGAGTCCAGTGCCGGGGCCGAACGGATGGCTGTCCGTTCCGTAGCCGACCCGCGGCGCACAGGTGCCGGCCGTCCCGCTGGCGGCGCCGAGCCGCGCGGACTCGTCGCCGAGGGCCACCCGGACGCGGCTGAGATCGGCGGGCAGGGTCACTTTGAAGTTTCGCTCGTCGCCGGGGATCGCATGCACCGCGATTCTACAGGCCTCCAGGAGCGCGGCCTCATCGGTGAAGGTCGGCGGGCCGTCCGGTGGGAACGCCTCGTAGGCAGCCCGGAGCACGTCCGCCCGGACCCCCTGCGGCGTCTGGGCGGCGGCGAGCTCGTCCCGATCGCCCGCGTTCGTGACCGTCCCAGCGGGGTCGATCCGCTTGATCGTGTCACCGACCGGCACGATCGGAATCGCGGCCCCGTGCTCACGCGCCGCCCGGGCGATCGCCGAGACGAGCTCCGTCGAGACGAGCGGGCGCGCTCCGTCGTGGATCAGGACCACGCGTGCCTGGGCCGCGGCGCCGGCCGTTTCGCCGTCCGCGTCCTGGCGGTTCAACGCCGCGAAGCCTCGCTCGACCGACTCCTGGCGGCGCGACCCGCCGGCGACGACCGCGACCACCGACGACGGCAACCAGTCGGCCGAAGCCAGGTCAGCGACGCGGTCGGCAGCCGTGACGAGCACGATCGAGCGGATCTCAGGCGCAGCAGCGATCGCGCCGAGCGCATGAGCGAGGAGCGGCCGGCCGGCGACCGGCGCTGCGAGCTTGTCGTCGCCGCCCATCCGGCTCGACGTCCCCGCCGCGACGACGATCGCGTCAGCGAACCTCAATCGAGACGCGGTTGGGCGAAGATCATCCGCCCGGCGACGGTCTGGAGGACGCGGGTGACCGTGACATCGAGATCCTTGTCGATGTAGCGGACCCCGCCCTCGACGACGATCATCGTTCCGTCGTCGAGGAAGCCGACACCCTGGCCGGCCTCCTTGCCTTCCTGGATCACGCGGACCCGGAGCTCCTCGCCTGGCAGCACTGCGGGCTTCACGGCGTTGGCCAGGGAGTTGATGTTCAGGACGCGGACGCCCTGCAGTTCGGCGACCCGGTTCAGGTTGTAATCATTCGTCAGGATCGCCTTGCTCCGGACGCGGGCCAGGGCGACGAGCTTGGCGTCGACTTCGGGGATGTCGGGGACGGGTTCGTCGATGATCTCGATCGGGGTGGGCGAATCCTTCTGCATCTTGGCCAGGATCTCGAGCCCACGTCGACCGCGGTTGCGGCGCAGCGTGTCCGAGCTGTCGGCGATGTGCTGGAGCTCGTCAAGGACAAACTTGGGCACGACGAGCGTCCCGTAGATGAAGCCGGATTCGACGATCTCCGCAATCCGCCCGTCGATGATCGCACTCGTGTCGACGACGATGTGGGGATCGCCGGCGGACGACGTTGACGCTCCCTCCGGGGCCGGACGACGAACGATCCCGATCGCCTCGGCGGCGATCAGCAGGTCCTCGCGCTTGGCCACCGTGAGACCGAGCATGCCGAGACCGAGGAACAGCGAGACCCCGAGCGGCAGCCATGTCCCGAGCGGGTCGGGGAATGCGGCGAGCGGCAGGCCGAGCAGCAGGCCCATCAGCAGCCCGATGAGCAGTCCGGCGGTGGCCGTCACGAACTCGGCGGTCGAGAGCTGTTCGATCTCGCGGATCAGCCAGCCGGCCGGGACCACGGTCAGATAGGGCAGGATCGCGAATCCGACGACGACCCACGCAACCACCCAGGCAACGAGCAGCAAGCCGGCGCCGGGCGCCTGCTCGAAGAGCCGGGCCGATGCGGCCAGGGTGAGCCCGACGAGGCCCCCGAGGGCGGCGCCGAGCAGGCGGATGTTGCGGATCAAGGCTGCCTCGCGTCGTCCTTCGCATGGTCCGTCACGGGGCGGGCGCCCGGCCCCTGGGTCGCGTCGGAGCCGCCGTAGCCTAGCATCGCGCCGATGTCGTTGCCATCCGCCGGGCATCGCCAGCGCCGCCGCTCAGCGCTGCCTCGATCGCCTCGCGAAGGCTGCCGACCGCGACGATCTCGAGTCCGGCGACGGCCGGGAGCATCGGACCGCGGCCGGGCCGCGGGACGATCGCCCGGACGAACCCGAGTCGAGCCGCTTCCCGGAGCCGGCGCTCGAGGCCGATGACGGGCCGGAGCTCGCCGAGCAGGCCCACCTCGCCGATCGCGACCGTCGCCGGCGTCACCGGGCGATCGCGGAGCGACGAGGCCAGGGCGATCGCGAGTGGCAGGTCCAGCCCGGGCTCGTCCACGGTGAGCCCGCCCGCGAGGTTCACGTAGATGTCGTGGCTGGCCAGGCCGACCCCCGCCCGCCGGCCGAGGACCGCGACGAGCAGGGCGACGCGGTTCGTGTCGACGCCGCTCGCAGTCCTTCGCGGCGTCCCGCCAGGCCCGGGCGCGACGAGACCCTGGACCTCGACGAGAAGCGGCCGCGAACCCTCGAGGGTCGGGGCCACGACGCTGCCCGGCGCCGGCCCGTCGTGCTCGGCGAGAAACGCCCGGGCCGGATCGGCCACCTCGGCCATGCCCGCCTCGCCCATCTCGAAGACGCCGACCTCCTCGGTCGACCCGAACCGGTTCTTCGTCGCGCGGAGCAGGCGGATCGCGGCGTAGCGCTCCCCCTCCAGGGTCAGGACAGCATCGACGAGATGCTCGAGGGTCTTCGGCCCGGCGATCGAGCCGTCCTTCGTGACGTGGCCGACCAGGACGACCGCGATGCCGGCCGGCTTGGCGAGCTCCATCAGGCGGAGGGCGGCGGCCCGCACCTGGCCGACGCTGCCGGCCGGACCGTCGAGGTCGTCGACGGTTGCGGTCTGGACCGAGTCGACGACGAGGAGCGCCGGCCGCGGGGTCTGCTGCGACGCAACCTCGGCGATCCGGTCAATCGAGGACTCGGTCAGGATCCCGATCCCGCCCCCATCGCCGGCCAGCAGACCGAGGCGCTCTGCCCGGAGGCGGACCTGGGCCGCCGATTCCTCGCCCGTCGCGTACAGGACCCGCTCGGGCCCGACGAGGGCCGCGATCCCGGCAGCCGCCTGGAGGAGGAGCGTCGACTTGCCGATCCCCGGTTCGCCGCCGAGCAGCACGAGTGAGCCCGGAACCAGGCCGCCGCCGAGGACGCGGTCGAGCTCGCCGATGCCGATCGCGAGACGTGGTCGCTCGGGCTCGCCGACATCCCCGAGGCGGGTCGCGGCGGTCGCGCTCACGGACCCGCCGCCCCCGCTGCCAACCCCGCCGCGTGAGGGGCGCGGCTCGCTCCGGACCCGGGTCTCGACGAGGCTGTTCCAGGCCGAGCAGGCGCGGCATTGCCCTTCCCAGCGCAGGAATGACTCGCCGCAGGACTGGCAGACGTAACGGGTCTGGGGTCGGGCCGACGCCTTGCTCATCGCGAGCGGCCTGGCCGGCCGGGGATCAGGCTTCGACCGGGGTCAGCGGCTCGGGCTCGGCGGCGTGGATATCGAGGCCCGCTTCCGGGTCGCGGTCGACAACGATCGTCGTGCCCGGCTCGTACTTGCCGAGCAGGAGGTGCTCGGCGAGGACGTCCTCGATCATGTTCTGGATCACGCGGCGCAGGGGTCGAGCGCCGTAGGCGACGTCGTACCCGAGCTTGATGATGTGCTCCTTGGCCGCCTGGGTCACCTCGAGGCCCATCTGCTGGGTCCGGAGCTGGTCCTTCACCCGGAGGAGCATCAGGTCGACGATCTGGGTGATCTCCTCGACCGTCAGCGAGCGGAACACCACGGTGGCGTCGATCCGGTTCAGGAACTCCGGCCGGAAGTTCTGCTTCAGCTCGTTCGCGACCTTTTCCTTCATCAGCTCGTAGGAGGTCTGCGCCTGCGATTCGGCGCTGCCGCCGCGATCGCGGAAGCCGAGCGACGAATTGGTCTGGAGCTGCTTCGCGCCGAGGTTGGAGGTCATGATGATGATCGCGTTGCGGAAGTCGACGCGGCGCCCCTTGGCGTCGGACAGGTGCCCGTCCTCCAGGATCTGGAGGAGGATGTTGAAGACCTCCGGATGGGCCTTCTCGACCTCGTCGAGGAGGACGACGCAGTAGTTCTTGCGGCGAACCGCTTCGGTCAGCTGGCCGCCCTCTTCGAACCCGACGTAGCCGGGAGGGGCGCCGACGAGGCGCGACACGTTGTGGCGCTCCATGAACTCGCTCATGTCGATCTTGATGAGCGCGTCTTCGCTGCCGAACATGAACTCGGCCAGGGCCTTGGCGAGCTCGGTCTTCCCGACGCCGGTCGGGCCGAGGAAGATGAACGAGCCGATCGGGCGTTTTGGGTCCTTGAGCCCGGCCCGGGCGCGGCGGACTGCCTTGGCGACGACCTCGATCGCCTCCTGCTGGCCGATGATCCGGCCGTGGAGGACCTCCTCCATGTGGAGGAGCCGCTCGGACTCCTCGGCGGCGATCCGGGTGACCGGGATCCCGGTCCACATCGCGACGACCTGGGCGATCTCCTCCTCGTCGACGGTCGGCTGGTCGCTCGAGACCTGGGCCTGCCACTCGGCGCGCAGCGTGTCGACGTTCTCTCGCGAGGTGGCCTCGGCCTCGCGCAGGCGGGCAGCTTCCTCGTACTCCTGGTTGTTGATCGCCGCGTCCTTCTCCTTGGTGACCTTGTCGAGCTCCTTCTGGGCCTCGCGCAGGGCGGGCGGCGCGGACGCGTGACGGAGGCGAACGCGCGAGGCGGCCTCGTCGATCAGGTCGATCGCCTTGTCGGGCAGGTGGCGGTCGGTGATGTAGCGGGTCGACAGGTCCGCGGCGGCCTTCACGGCGTCGTCGGTGATCGTGACTTTGTGGTGCTGCTCGTAGCGCTCGCGGATCCCCATCAGGATGTCGATGGTCTGCTCGAGCGTCGGCTCCTCGACCATGACCGGCTGGAAGCGGCGCTCGAGGGCGGCGTCGCGCTCGATGTACTTGCGGTACTCGTCGAGCGTCGTCGCGCCGATGCATTGGAGCTCGCCCCGGGCGAGCGGCGGCTTCAGGATGTTGGCGGCGTCGATCGCGCCTTCCGCGGCGCCCGCGCCGACGAGGGTGTGGAGCTCGTCGATGAAGAGGACCGCGTCGTTCGTGTTGCGGAGCTCCTCGATGATCTTCTTCAGGCGCTCCTCGAACTCGCCGCGGTACTTCGTGCCGGCGACGAGCGAGCCGATGTCAAGGGTCAGGACGCGCTTGTTGAGCAGCGTCTCCGGCACGTCGCCGGCGACGATCCGGTGGGCGAGGCCCTCGGCGATCGCGGTCTTGCCGACGCCGGGCTCGCCGATCAGGGCAGGGTTGTTCTTCTGGCGCCGGGACAGGATCTGGATGACCCGCTCGATCTCCTTGTCGCGGCCGATGACCGGGTCGAGCTTGCCCTGCCGGGCAAGCTCCGTCAGGTTGATCCCGAGCTGGTCGACGGTCGGGGTCTTGCTCGCCCGCTTCGTCTCCTGGGCAGGACCCGCTGACGAGCTCTGCGACAGGACCCGGATCACCTCGTGGCGGACCTTGTCGAGGTTGACGCCGAGCGACTCCAGGACGCCGGCTGCGATCCCCTCGCCCTCGCGAACCAGGCCGAGAAGGAGGTGCTCGGTCCCGATGTAGTTGTGGCCGAGCCGGCGCGCCTCGTCGATCGCGAGCTCGATCACCCGCTTGGCGCGCGGCGTCAGGCCAACTTCGCCGACGACGGGTCGATCACCGCGGCCGATGATGAACTCGACGGCGGTCCGGACCTTGGCCAGCTCGACGTTCATGTTCTCGAGGACACGCGCCGCCACACCCTCACCCTCGCGGACGAGGCCCAGGAGCAGGTGCTCCGTGCCGATGTAGTTGTGGTTGAAGCGCTGCGCCTCATCCTGAGCAAGCGTCAGGACCTTGCGAGCGCGATCCGTGAACTTGTCGAAGCGGTCCATCGAGTCTCGAATCTGCGGTCCGGCGGAGCGTTCCCACGAGCGCTCCCGAAGGCCATGCTAGCACGGACCCTTGCCCTCGCAAGTCAGCCGAACAGACCCCGTCGACTGGCACCATCGGGGTCTGATCGGTGCCCGTGTCCTGCCCATGATTCGCTGGATTCGAGCGGCCAGATGCGGGAACGCGGGCAGGTTTCGGTGAAGGAATCGAAACGACCCGCCGGTGGCGGGTCGTTCGCTGCGTCTGGAGCGGCGGCCGCGGGTCAGGCGGGCGTCGACTCCTTGGTTGGCGGATCGGGCTCGGGCTCCGGCTCGAGCGTCTCGGGCTCGGGCTCGGCGACCGCGGCTTCAGGCTCGGGCTCGGCGACTGCAGCTTCGGCTTCGGGCTCGGCCGTCTCCGGCTCGGGCTCGGCGACCGCAGCTGCGGGCTCGGGCTCCGGCTCGGCGACCGCAGCTTCGGCTTCGGGCTGGTCCGTCTCGGGCTCGGCGACCGCAGCTTCGGGCTCGGGCTCGGCCGTCT
>JACCVQ010000155.1 GCA_013698095.1 Chloroflexota bacterium | reverse complement strand
CGCCAGAGCTCGCCGCTGCCAGCCTTCGGCGCCTGGAACGTGATCCAGCGGCCGTCGGCCGACGGCACGATCCGGACGGCCTCGCCCGGGACGATGTCGCTGTTCATCGACGTCGCGAGCATCAGGTCGTGGCGACTGGTCAGGTTGCGCCCGCCCGCCTCCGGGCCGGCGTCGGACCCGTCGGCCGCGATCAGCCACAGGTCGGCAACGTAGAAGTTGGCCGGCAGGTAGCCACCGATCGCCGCGATCGTCTTGCCGTCGGGCAGCCAGGCGGGCGCGCCGAACGTCGCCGCATCGCCGGTCAGCCGGCGCGACCGACCGCCTTCCACATCGACCACGACGAGGTGGGCCCTCAGCTCGAGATCGTGATCGGGCCGAAGGTTCGTCGTGTAGACCACCTCGGTGCCGTCGGGCGACCATGCCGCGTCGCCGACCCCGGCCGGGTCGTCGGTGAGGCGGCGCGCCTCGCCGGTCTCGATGTCGAGCACCCAGAGCTGCCCGGTCAGGTGGTAGATGAAGCCTGTGCCGTTGTACTGGTATCCGAGTCGATCGACGAAGTGATAGTCGGACTCGGGCGCGTCGCCGGGCTTCGGCTTGGCGGTGATGCCGCGCCGCTTGCTGTCGGCGTCCTTCGTGGATTCGCGGGACGCGGACTTGACGAGGAGTCGCGATCCGTCCGGCGACCACCAGTATTCGTCCACGCCGCGGGGCAGGTCGGTGATCCGACGGGCCTCGCCGCCGTCAAGTGGCAGGATGTGGACCTGGTCACCGTCCTCGCGATCCTTGGCCTCGCCGGCGGCCGGCTCCTCCTCGACGTGAAGACGGCGGTCGGACAGGAAGGCGATCGACCGGCCGTCCGGCGCAAACCTCGGCCGACGATCATGGCGGGCGCCGATCGTGAGCTGACGGGCCGGGCCGTCGCCGTCGGTGGCGACCGTCCAGAGCGAGCTCCGGTAGCCGTCCTTGGCGGGCGCAACGGTCTGGACAGTGAACACCGCGCGTGACCCGTCAGGCGAGAGTCGCGGATCGGTCGCGATGTTGAGGCGATACAGGTCGTCGGGGCGGAACGAGCGGGTCACGGACGGCAGCCTCCGGGCGCGCCCGGCGAACGGGCGGGGTTGAGGACGATCGCGGCGCGGTTTCGACCCACGAAATTCGCGACGAAGGTGCGGTCCGGCCGCGGTCGCGACCGCATCGTCGGCGACGGCGACGAGTCTAGCGCTACCATCGGGCGACGATGCGCGATCAGCTGTCGCTGCGGCTCGAGCCTGAGATCGCGACGCTGCCGAACCTGCCGGACGGCCTGCGGCCGATGCTGCCGCGCCCGGCCGCGGAGCCGTTCGACTCGGCGACCCATTTGTTCGAGCCCGCGTGGGGCGGGCTTCGGGCGTTGGCCTTCATCGGCCCGGCCGAGGGAGCCGGTGAGGGCGCGGTCCGGATCGTCGACGGCGGCGGCCGCGACGTCGGCGATCGACTGCCTGAGCTCGCCGGGATGGCGGTCCGGCTCGACGCTCGCTCGGCGATCCTCGATGGCGAGCTCGTGGCGGTCGACGACGCGGGTCGGGCCGATGCCGACGCACTCGAGCGGCGGATCGCCGGCAAGACCGGGCGGGCGGTCGCGTTCCTGGCCTTCGACCTGCTCCATCTCGACGGGCGCTCGTTGCTCAACACCCCACTCCACCGCCGGCGAACTCTGCTGAAGAAGGTCCTCCATCCGGGCGACGAAGTTGTGGCGGTCCCGGCGATCGCGGCCGAGGGCCGAGCCCTCCACGCGGCGGCCACGGCCCAGGGGATCGGCGGCGTCCTCGCTCGGCAGCGGACGAGCCCGTACCTGGCGGGGGTCACGTCCCGCCTCTGGCAGTTCATCCCGGTGGCGCCAAGCGATCCGGGATCACGTCCGGCTCAGGCCACTCTGGCCCTCGAGGACCAGGCCCCGACCGCCGCCGCGCCGGTGCTGGCGCTGATCAGCCGGTTGCCGCTCCTTTTTGACGAGTAGCGGCGGGGCACGTTGCCACGCCGGGCGCCTCGGGGCGGACCGAATTCTCGTGATGCAGCTCGCGCATACCATTCCGGGTCGGCGGGCTCGGCAGGAACACGTTTTGGGGGCAGCCAAGCGCGCTGACCCCGATCTCATTCACGTGCCGCATACGCTCCGCGCTGAGGTGGTCTCCGGGATCAGGCCAGCCGCGCCGCGGCAGGTCGCGAATCCTCCCCCACGAGGCTATCGAGCACGCTCGACGCTTGGATCGCCCAGTCGGCCTCGGGTTTGTCCAAATGGGTCGTTTTCTCCCGTGGGACACAAGAATCGAGCAGATTCCGGCGTCTCGGAGCGCCCAACTGGTCAGATAGGCTCATCCCGCGAGCGGCTTGGGGTCGGCGCGGGGTCGGCATGGGGGGTCGGCTTGGGGTCGGCGCGACGCAGAACGAGCTGCGCCCGCCGAACCTGCCGACGGCCTCAGCCGTTGCGGGCGGCCGCGATGTAGGCCCGCAGACCCGGCCGCTGGCCGTAGAGCAACACCCCGGCTGCGTAGATCCGAATCGCGATGACTCCGGTGACCAGGATCGTCAGCAGCAGGAGCGTGATCGAGACCACGATCTCGATCGGATCGACCCGCCCAACCGACAGTCGGGTCATCATCACGAACGGGCTCCAGAACGGGACCAGCGACGAAAACCGGATGAAACCGGTGATCCCGCCGCTCAGCGCGAGGATCGCCTGGAGGTAGCCGACGATCGCAAGGAGGCTCAGCGGCAGGGCGATGATCTGGAGGTCCTCGGGTCGGCTGACGAGTGATCCGGCCGCGGCGTAGATCAGGGAATACAGCGCAAACCCGAGCGTGTAGTACACCCCGAACGCAAGCAGCAGCATCGGCGACAACGCCTGGAGCGACGGCGCGATTCCGGCATCCGGACCGAGGATGGCGATCGCGATCCTGTCCTCGATCAGGAGTGTCAGGATCGCCGGAGTGAGAACCAGGGCGTACTGCGTCGCCCCGGCCAGCCCGATCCCGAGCGCCTTGCCCACGACCAGCTGGCGTGGCGAGGCGGCACTGATCAGGAGCTCCATCACCCGGCTCGACTTCTCCGCGACCACTCCCGCCGCGACCCACATCCCGTAGATCACGATCGTGATGAAGATCAGGACGCCGAACACGGCGCCGACGATCAGGCGGCTCGCGAAGTTCGAGGCGCTGTACGGCGCCGCGGTCTGGCCTTCGCCGGCCTGGCGGAAGACCTCCAACTCGGGCAGCTGGAAGCCGTTGACCGGGTTGCGGGCCGAGAAGTCGAGGACGGCCACGCCGAAGATCCCGATCGAGAGCTGCTGGAGGGCGCTGTCGCCCATGGTCTCACCGAGCCGGAAGTCGAAGGCGAGCCGGCCGCTCGCGGCGCGTGTGGCGAGGAGGGCCGCATCGTAGCGCCGGTCGTCGACGCCGCCGATCGCCTCCGCGCCATCGGTCAGCGGGATGAGCTTGAACGCACCCGTCTTGCCGGTCCCTGCCTGGTTCAGGAGCTGGTCGAGGATCGCGATCGTCCGCTCGGACAGTTCGGCGTCGCTCGCCACGACCGCGACCCGGGTGGTGTTCCCCCGCTCGGCCATGCTGGCGACGATCGGGAGCAGGGCGATGACGATCGCGAGGATCGCGAGCGTGACCGTGGAGACATGGAACAGGCGGGAGCGTACGAGCTCGCCATACTCGCGCCGGGCGATATGGGTCGTGTTCGGGAAGGTCGGCTCGTGACGCGCGGGCGCGGCGGCTTCGGCGCCTTGGGCACTCGCGGCGCCCGCGGCACTCGCGGCGCCTTCGGCACT
>JACCVQ010000149.1 GCA_013698095.1 Chloroflexota bacterium | reverse complement strand
GCGCGTCACGAATTCCCGTCCCACGAGCGTATCGGACACGTTCGACGCGTTGATCGGCCCACCGGCCCCCGAACTGGCCCGAACATGTCGATTCTTCCCATGGGACGAATGAATCGGGCAGATTCCGGACGTCCGGAGCGACAACTCGTCGAATACGACCGCCCCACGAGTATCGGCCGCGTCGGGGAGCCGGCCCGGTCAGCTCAGACGCCGACGGCGGCCCGTTCCTTGGCCGCGGACCCGTCCTGCGAGCGATCCTTGAGGATCTGGCCGGCCGCGAGCTTGCCCGGTGCGCCCATCACGCAGCCGCCCGGGTGAGTCCCCGAGCCGCACTGGTAGTAGCCGTCGATCGGGGTTCGGTACTGCGACCAGCCCGGGGCCGGCCGGAACAGGAACATCTGGGGAGCGAGGAACTCGCCCGCGAAGATGTTGCCTTCGCTCAGTCCAACGGTCCGCTCGATGTCGAGCGGGGTCCGGATCTCGCGCTGGAGCACGAGGTCGCCGAAGCCCGGGAAGAACGACTCGAGGGTCGCCTGAACGGTGTCGCCGAAGCGCTCCTTCTCGGTATCCCAGTCGGACTCGCGGAGGTGGTACGGGGCGTACTGGATGAAGCAGCTCATCACGTGCTTGCCGGGCGGCGCCATGTCGGGGTCGATCGTCGACTGGATCGCGGTGTCGATGTAGGGCCGCTTGGAATACCAGCCGTACTTCGCGTCGTCGTATGCCCGCTCGAGGTACTCCATCGACGGGCCGACGTTCGTGAAGCCACGGAACTGGTCCGTCCGGTCGCCGAGGGCCGGGAAGCGCGGGGCGCCGTCGAGGGCGAAGTTGACCTTGGCCGACGTCCCCTGGAAACGGAAGCGCTCGATCGCCTCGACGAGATCGGTCGGCAGCTCGCGCGGATTGACCAGCTCGAGGAACGTCCGGCGCGGGTCGAGGGCGGACACGACGACCGGGGCGTGGAACTCGGTGCCGTCGACGAGGGCGACGCCGGTCGCCCGGCCGTCCTTCGTGATCACCCTCTCAACTGCGGACTCGAGGGCGATTTCCGCGCCGAACGCCTCGGCCGCCCGGGCAAGGACCTTGGTGAACCCGCCGTTGCCCTGCTTATGGAATGCCCAGGCCCCGAACTCGCCATCATGCTCGCCGAGGATGTGGTACAGCAGAACGAGCCCGGATCCCTGCGAATACGGGCCCACCTTGGTCCCGATGATCGAGGATGAGGCAAGGTAGCCCTTCAGGATGTCCGACTCGAAGTAGTCGTCGAGGAAGTCCGCCGCCGAACCGGTCAACAGCCGGACCGCGTCGTGGAGGACCTTCTTGTCCATCCTGCGGAACCGCGAGCCCAGTGACGCCAGGGCCACCAGCTCTTCCGGATCGTTGCTGAAGATGTCCGGCGGAACCATGTCGAGGAGCGGCTTGATCGCCCGGCAGACCCGCAGCACGTCGTGGTTGAACGCCTCGTAGGCGTCGGCGTCGTGCTGGCTGTGGCGGGCGATCTCGCGCAGGTTCTCGCCGTGATCCTGGCCGAGGAGGAGGTAGTCGCCGTCCTCTTTCGGGGCGAATGTCGAGGGCATCAGGAGTGGCATGAAGCCGTGCTTGGCGAGCTCGAGGTCATGGATGATGTCCGGCCGGAGAAGGCTCAGGGCGTACGAGAACGTGGTGAACCAGAAGCCCGGCCGGAGCTCCTCGGTGATCGCCGCACCGCCGACGAGATGGCGTCGCTCGAGGATCAGCGTCTTGAGCCCGTTCTTCGCGAGATAGGCGCCGTTGACAAGGCCGTTGTGGCCGGCCCCGATGACGATCGCGTCGTAGGTCCGATCGGCTGCCCGGCGGTCGGGCAGGTTGGTGGACGGATCCGTTCCGTTGCTCCCGTTCCGGGCTGCCCGGCCGCCGGGCTTGGCCGGAGCCTTCGTCGACCTGGCCATCAGGCGGTCCTCCGATCGGGGTTGTAGAGCGGCAGCCGGCTGACCTCGGCGTCGAAGTACTCGTAGCGATGGTTGACAGGCAGCTCGAGCTTGACCCGCGAGCCGGGCTTCGTCCGGTCCAGCGGGACCCGGGCGAGAGCGATGTGGCGCTGAAGCATCGGCGAGTACATCAGGCTGGTCGCATAGCCGAGCTGGGTGCCGGCGTCGTCGTAGACGTAGTACTCATCCTGGACGGGAGTTGCGTCCTTCGGCGGAATCAGCCCGGCATCGTCGTAGTGGCGGTCGTAGTCCTGCCAGTCGAGGACCAGCCCGGTCAGCTTCCAGCGCGATGACTTGTCACGCAGCTCGCGCTCGATGGCTCGTCGGCCGATGAACGTTCGGTCGCCAGCCAGGTCCCGGACCATCCAGCCCAGTCCAAGCTCGATCAGCGTCGAGCGGTTCGCGTCGGTCCAGGCGAAACGGCTGGAACCGAAGTCGACGTCGAGGAGCAGGAGGCCCGCCTCGATCCGGGCCATGTACAGGGCGACCGTCCCGAACGGGATCACGCCGCGGCCTTCCGATGCCTGGGTCACGGCGTCCCAGACGGCGATCGCCTTGTCGGCCGGGATCCACAGCTCGTAGCCGAGATCGCCGGTGTAGCCGGTTCGGGAGATGGTCACGTCGGCGCCGCCGATGGTTGCCGCGGCGAGGCCGAAGTACGGCAGGTCGCCCACGACCGGTGTCAGGCAGGCGAGGATCTGGCGCGACGTCGGACCCTGAATCGCGAGAACCGCGGTCCACTCGCTGACGTCCTCGATCGTGACCCGCCGACGGCCGATGAGTCCGCTGAAGTAGGCGTGGTTCGGCTCGGCGCAGGTCAGCAGGTAGTCGTCCATGCCCGTCCGGAAGATCACGCCGTCCTCGACGACGAAGCCGCCGTCGTCCAGCCAGGCGGTGTACTGGCCGTGACCGACGGCGCACGCCCTGATGTCGCGGGCCAGGACGCCGGCCAGGAACGCCTCGGAATCCGGGCCGTGGATCCGGTACTTGAACAACGGCGACGAGTCGAAGAGCCCGGCGCTGTTGCGGATCGCGAAGTACTCGAACTTCTCGGACAGCTGGTATTTCTGGGCGACGAGGTAGCCCGACCAGTGCTCCCAGAGGCCGGCGATATTGGCCGCGCTCGTCCGCTCGTGGAACGGGGTCGTCCGGATCATGGCCGCAACCTTAGCGCCGAGTTGGACAACTGCGCAATATCGTCTAGCCTGACGGAACGATGGCCAGACTGTCCTCGCTTGAACGCCGCGACCGGATCATCGACGCCGCGCTGGCCGTGGCGCGTCGCAAGGGCCTGGCGACGACGACGGTCCGCGACGTCGCGACGGAAATGGGGACGTCGAGTGGGCTGATCCATCACTACTTCGACTCGATGGACGACGTCCTGGCGGAGGTGTTCGAGCGCGTCGCCGCCCACGACCTGGAGCTCTCGCGGGCCGAGATGGCGACGACCCCGGATCCGGTGGCCGCGCTCGCGACATTCATCCGGACATACGCCCCGATCGATCGCGACTGGTCGTTCCAGCTCTGGCTCGACGCCTGGGCAGAGGCGGCCCGCCGGCCGCGGCTGCAGGCCGCCTCGCGCCGGCTGAACCTGGCCTGGGTGGCCCTTCTCGAGGACGCGATCCGGGCCGGGCTCGCGTCCGGTCAGTTCCGCTCCCTCGACCCGACCGGCGCCGCCTGGCGGATCCTGGCGGTGCTCGACGGCCTGGCCCTCCAGGTCGTCGCCCACCCGACGGTCGTCGCCCGCGGCGATGTCGAGCGCTGGGGCGCGGCCGTCGCCGAACGGGAGCTCGGGCTGGACCCCGGGCTCCTCGCCGGTTGAGGATCCGCGGCACGGCCGGCCGGGGGACCGCGGTCAGGACGCGTCGTCAGTCGCCATGCGGAAGCGAGTGACGTCGGCCGGAAACTGGGTCCAGGCGAAGACGAGGGACGGCCGGATCGCGAACGGACCCGGTCCGCGGTAGCTCTCGGCCGTCATCCCGTACTGCGGGTACTTGTCGTTCGACATCGCGGCCAGCCGCACGGCCAGGTCCGGCTCGACGCCGCTCTCCAGCAGCTCCGCCGTGCCCTCCAGGATGACGACGTCCAACCCGTCGAGGTGGACGGCGACCTGCTGGTTCGTCTCCAGGTCACGGGCCCAACGTGTTGCCGGGCTGCCGCCGACGTACAGGATCCTGTCGAGAAAGAGCCCATCGAGGGGACGAACACGTGGCCGCCCACCCGGCCCGGATGTCGCGATCCAGTAGACCATCGCCTCGGTCAGGCGCCGCTCGACGTGAATCCACGGGAGGATGCCGTCGACCGTTGCCGGGATGCCGTACTCGGCGGGCATGATCGGCCGATCCGCGATCGGCAGGCCGGGCGAGTGGGTGGGTCGCATCGGCGGGCTCGCGCTGCGGTGCTGGACACCGTCCACGGTAGCGCGATGGGTGGGATCTGACCGACGCCGGATCGCATGCCTATCCTGTGGCGTGGCCCTCTACCGACTCGACGACCCGGGACCGCTTCGACAGCCGGCGTTGATCGTCGCGCTCGACGGCTGGGTCGACGCCGGCAGCGCGGCCACGACCGCGGCCACGTTGATCGCCGCCGGTGGCCGGACCGTCGTGACGTTCGATGCCGATCGGCTGTTCGACTATCGGGCCCGACGGCCGACCCTCGAGATCCAGGACGGCCGCCTGTCGGAGCTGACGTGGCCGGACTTCGAGATCGTCCTCGCGCCGCACGGCGACCGCGACCTCCTGATCCTGACCGGTCCCGAGCCCGACTACCGCTGGCGTCGTCTGGCCGGCGCTGTCGTCGAGGCGGCCGTGACGCTCGGCGTCGCGCAGTGGATCAGCCTGGGAGCGATCCCGGCCGCCGTTCCCCACACGCGCTCGGTCCCGATCCTCGGGACTGCATCCCGGCCGGGTCTGCTGCGCGGCGACATCCGGCCCGGGCCGGCCGGCCTGCTGCGGGTGCCCGGCGCCCTGATCAGCGTCCTGGAGATGCGCGCCGCCGAAGCCGACATCGAGGCGGTCGGCTACTTCGCCCAGGTCCCCCACTACGTCACGGGTCCCTATCCCCCGGCGGCGCTGGCCCTCCATCGCGCGGCGGCCCGCCACCTGGCCCTGGAGCTGGACAGCGGTCCGCTCGGCGACGAGTCGATCCAGCTCCGGACCCGGCTCGATGCCGCGACGACCGTGGACGACAGCACACGCGGTTACGTCGAACGGCTCGAGGCGATGGTCGACGAGGAGCGCCTGCCGTCCGGCGACGACCTGATCTCCGAGATCGAGCAGTTCCTGCGCGACCAGGGAACGGGCCGGAGTTAAAGGCTGTCGCGAACCCAGTCATCCGCCGATACTCGACAGTTCGTGTCAGGATTCGGTACGCTGCCCGCGATGCGTGCGTCTCGTCTCGTTTCGCTCCTGCTCCTGCTCCAGTCGCGCGGCGGCCAGACCGCGGCCGAGCTCGCCCGGGAGTTGGAGGTCTCGGTCCGGACGATCCATCGCGATGTCGATGCGCTGAGTGCATCCGGCGTCCCGATCTACGCCGACCGCGGGCCGCACGGCGGGATCCGCCTGGTCGACGGCTACCGGACGCGGCTCACCGGCATGACCGCTGACGAGGCGGAGGCGCTGTTCCTGTCGGGTCTGCCGGGTCCGGCGGCGGAGCTGGGTTTGGGCACCGTCGTCGCGGCGGCCCGGCTCAAGGTGCTTGCCGCGCTCCCGACCGAGCTCCGGGCGCGCGCGTCGCGGCTGGTTGAGCGCTTCCATCTCGACGCGGCCGCCTGGTATCGCGCGGATGAGCCAGTGCCCCTCCTCGGGCCGCTGTCCGAGGCGGTCTGGGAGAACGAGCGCATCCAGATCGGCTATGACCGCGGCGACAAGACCGTCGATCGGGTCCTCGAGCCGCTCGGGGTCGTCCTGAAGGCCGGCGTCTGGTACGTGGTCGCCGGAGCGGACGGCCAGCCACGAACCTATCGTGCGTCGCGGGTGACCCGGGTGACGCCGCTCCACGAGCGATTCGAGCGTCCCGCCGATTTCGACCTGGCGGCGTTCTGGACGGAATCGTCCGCTGCCTACGAACGGGACACGCCGCGAATCAGCGTGACCCTCCGGATCGCGCCGCATGGATTGTCCCGCCTCAGGGGCGTCATCACGGACAAGCCCTTCGACACCCTGGAGCGTCTCGACCGGCCCGACCCCGATGGCTGGCTTCACGTCCGCGTCACCCTCGACTGGCCGAACGAGGTGGTCAGCCAGATCCTCGCGGTCGGGCCGGACTGCGAACTCCTGGAGCCCGCCGAGCTGCGCGACCTGATCGCCGCCCAGGCGCGCCGGGTGGCGGGTCACTACGACCCACCGACCGCGCCGTCCGCCGAGACGGTCAGCGTCCAGGCCGTCTAGGCCGTCGCCCCGGCGGACCCTCCGCTGGCAGCCGGCCGGCGCGGCTCGGCCACCTGGCGAAGGCTCTCACTGCGCGTTGGCTCAGCGACCGGATCCGGGCCGGCGAGCAGCCGCCGGTCTCGCGCCGCACGCTCGAGATCGCGGACCCGATCGGCATGGATCACCCGCGTCAGCGTCTCCGAATGGAACATGTCGCACCTCGTCATCGGGCGATCAGTCGACCGCTTTCACTCACAAGATGATCATGACGGACATACCTGTCAGAACCTGTCATGAGTGAGTCAGCGGCCGTTCAACGTCCGGTGAAATGCCCTCTGGAGACCGCCCGGCCGAGCGAGCCGCAATGCGTTTGCGACGAGGCGCCGAACGCGCGACGGGCATCCGGTGGTGATCGATCCGCTACAACTCCAACGGTTCCCCAGTGCCCGGAGGTCAACCCGAATGACATTCGATCCGAATGCCCAACTCGATCCCACGTCGGTCACCGATGCCCGCGGCGGCGGACGGATGGGCGGCCGCGGCGGCGGCCTCGCCGTCGGCGGCGGCGGCCTCGGCCTCGTCATCGCGATCATCTACGTCCTGCTCGGCGGCAACCCCGGCGCCCTGGTCGGGGGCGGGTCCGGAACGGCGCCCGACGCGAACGCGCCCAACAGCTCGGCCCTCGCCTCGTGCAAGACCGGCACAGACGCGAATCAGCGCGAGGACTGCCAGATCGTCGGCTACGTCAACAGCATCGAGAAGTACTGGACCGGAGCCCTCCAGGGCTACACCCATGCCGAGACGACGATCTTCAGCGAAGGCGTTTCGACCGGGTGCGGCGACGCGACGTCGGCGACCGGCCCGTTCTACTGCCCGCCCGACAAAGGCGTGTTCCTCGACCTGACGTTCTTCGAAGAGCTCGAGCGTCGGTTCGGCGCGAAGGACGCGCCGTTCGCCCGAGCCTATGTCCTCGCCCACGAGTACGGCCATCACGTCCAGAACCTGGCCGGCGACCTCCAGCCCGGCAGCGACACGGGGCCGACGAGTCGCGCCGTCCGGACCGAGCTCCAGGCCGACTGCTACGCCGGCGTCTGGGCCAACCATGCCGCCGACGACAAGTTCATGCAGCCCTTGACCCCTGAGGAGATCGCGGCCGCGGACAAGGCTGCGGCGGCGGTCGGCGACGACCACATCCAGGAGTCGAGCGGTGGCACCGTCGATCCCGACAGCTTCAGCCACGGTACGTCGGAGCAGCGGGTCCGCTGGTTCACGACGGGCTACAAGTCCGGCAACCCGGATGACTGCGACACGTTCAACGCCACGACCCTCTGATCCGGTCCGGCGCGTCGGCGGAGAGGTTCTCGGTGACGAACGGTCGGAGCGATTCTCCGCGTTCGAGCGGCGATTCACGATCGTCAGCCGGATCCTGGACGACCTCGTGGCCGTGCCCGGGACCAACCACCGGATCGGCCTCGACCCAATCGTCGGGCTGATCCCGATCGTCGGCGACGCGGTCTCGGGCGCGGTCGGGTTCTGGCTGATCGCGGAGGCGACCCGCTTCGGGCTTCCGCGGGTCGTCGTCGCCCGGATGGTCCTGAACACCGTCGTCGACCTGATCCTGGGCGCAGTGCCGTTCCTCGGCGACGTGTTCGATGTCGTGTCGCGCTCCAACTCCCGGAACCTGGCCCTCTTCCGGCGCCATGCCCTCGAGCCCGGAGCGTCTACCCGCGACGACCGGCTGATCCTGCTCGGCCTCGGGGCCATCGTGATCGGGCTGGGCTGGCTGCTCGTGACCACAATCGGCTGGCTGCTCTCGATCGAGATCTCCGCGCCGTAGGGGCAGTCCGTCGGGCCGCCTCGGAGCTTCAGCGTTCGGCGGCCGCCTTCGCCTCCGCCTTCATCCCCTTCTTCCAGTCCTGGTAGCGACGCAGCGACTCAGGCGAATCGACGTCGCCGAGGGTCATGTTGTCCGGGACGAACGCCTCCCAGCCCGCCGGCGTCACGCCGAGGCGCTTGCCGAGGATGGCGACGAGCGTGCCGGCCTTCATCGGGCCGAAGCCGGGGACGGCGAGGAGGCGCTTGTGGAGGTCGGCGCCGTCCGTCGCTTCGCTCCAGATCCGCGACGCGTCGCCGTCATGGGTCTCGACCAGCCAAGCGGCCATCTCGCGCGTTCGCTTGGCCATATTGCTCGGGAAGCGGTGGAGGGCGGGCGGCGTCCGGAACACCAGGTCGAGCGCGTCGGGGTCCATCGTTGCGATCTTCCTGGCGTCGAGGCTGCCCAGCCGTTCGCGCAGCACCAGTGGCCCGGAGAACGCCTTCTGGAGCGGGACCTGCTGATCGAGGACGAAGCCGATCAGGAGAGCGAACGGATCGGTCACGAGAAGGCGGTCGGCGGCGTCGTCGCCGGTGAACTGGAGCCGGTTGGTGGTCGTCGTGGTGGTCATGCCGGGATGGTAGAACGTCGGGCCGCGGGCGACCAGCACCGCTCCGCAGGCCGGTCGAGCCAGGTGGAGATGGTGCTGGTCAGATCCGATCGGCGTGGCGCAGTCGGAGCGGCCGCCACCCATCAGGGGCCGGATCGCCGGCGCCGGGCGGGCCGGCCTCGGCGACGCCGCGCCACGAGCTGCGGTGCTCCCCGGTGATCCGC
>JACCVQ010000134.1 GCA_013698095.1 Chloroflexota bacterium | reverse complement strand
AATTTCGCACCTGGCCTTGATGGATCGACTCCGGGTGAGAATTAAAGATAAGCACGTGTGCGCACTGGTGAAAGCGTTCCTGAAATCCGGGGTCATGACCGAACTCGGTGATCGAGAAGAGACCGTTGCCGGAACTCCCCAGGGCTCCTTATGCGCAGCTGCGCATAAACCACCCTATGAGCAGCGCTGGGTTATGCGCAGCGCCTGGCGGTTGGCGCTGGTGGGGGCGGTGGTAGCGGCCGGACGCTGCGTATAACCTGGGCGGACTCTGATCACGCGGCTCGGCATGGTGCCGGGTCTTCGTGATTGGAGGTCAGCGGTCATGGTGGCTGTTTCCGAACTGGTGTCTGGATTGGATGCCGAGTTGGTGCGTCTGGGCTATAAGGCCTCGACGATGGTCTGGTACCGAGGCTGCTGGCGCCGCCTGGAGAGGTTCTTCGCATCCCGTGGGGTGCAGGAGTTTTCGCTGGATCTGGCGATGACCTGGGTCGACCAGGCCTGCGGTGGCTTCTTCGACAAGGAGCAGGCCGGGACGCTCAAGCCGACCGATGTTTACTTGTTCCGCGTCGCGCAGATGCTCGATGACTTCGCGGTCCATGGCGCGGTGCTGCGCCGCTATTCCCGCACCGTGGGCAAGCTGACCGCCGGCCAGGTCGACACACTGGCCCGGTTCCGGGCGTCGCTGCAGGCCAGTGGCTGCGCCGCATCAACGGCGCGGGCCTACGCCACGGTGGCCGGGGAGTTCCTCGCGTTCACCGGCAGGCGTGGTGGTCTGGCCGGCCTGGATGCCAGGGTCATCGGCGCGTTCGTGGCCACCCTGGCCGGTTATCAGGCCAAGACCGTGGAGCACAAACTGTGCGCCCTACGGTCGTTCCTGCGGCTCGCCGCCGGCGACGGGCTGATCGACGGCGCGGTGCTGGTGGCGGTCCCGGCGGCGAAGTCGACCAAGCAGGCCAGAATCCCATCGGTATGGGACCCGGCCGATGTGGCCAAGATCCTGCAGGCGATCGACCGCGGCAACCCGTGCGGCAAACGGGACTACGCGATCATCTTATTGATCACCAGGCTCGGGCTGCGCGGCATCGACCTCAAACGGCTCCGGTTCGCCGATCTCGACTGGCCCGGTAATCGGCTGTCGGTGGTGCAGGCCAAGACCGGCAACCGGGTCCAACTGCCGCTGCTCAAAGACGTCGGCTGGGCGATCATCGACTACATCCGGCACGGCCGGCCACGAAGCGACTGCCCGCAAGTGTTCCTCCGGCACACCGCCCCGATCGGCCCGTTCTCCGACCAGGATCACCTGCATCAGATCCTGACCAAGCACGCCCGGGCCGCGCACGTCCCGGTGGGTGAGAAACGCCGCCACGGCATGCACTCACTGCGGCACACGCTGGCGACCCGGCTGATGGAAGATGGCACACCGGTCGAGCAGATCGCCGACATCCTCGGCCACCAGACGGTCACGGCCACAAGCGCGTACCTGAAATCGTCGCTGGGCCTGTTGGCCCAGTGCGCCCTGGACCCGGACGCGTCGCCGTCGGGGATGACACGGTGAGCGCCGGCATCACGCTGTCCGACGCGATCACGGCCCTGGTGGCCGAGAAACGCGCGGTCGGCTACAAATACCACGCCGAGCAGCAGGTGCTGGCCCGGTTCGAAGCGTTCAGCCGTAGCGAGTTCCCGGGGCTGGACACGCTCACCGAGGCGTCGGTGCAGGCGTGGATCGTCGCGGCGCGGCGTCGGGGAGTCACACCCGCGACCCTGCAGGGCCTGATCGCGCCGGTCAGGGAACTGGCCCGCTGGCTGGGCCGGCGAGGCGTGGCGGCCTACCTGCTGCCCCGGTCGGCGTTGCCCAGGCCCGCCCGCTACGTCCCGCACATCTACACCGACCGGGAGCTGACGGCGCTGTTCACCCAGACCGACCGCTGCCACTACTGCAGCCAGGTTCCGCTGCGCCACCTGGTCATGCCAGTGCTGTTCCGCACGATCTACGCCTGCGGCCTGCGCTGCTCCGAAGCCCGCCTGCTGCGTGTCGGCGACGTCGACATCGACGCCGGCGTGCTGCAGATCCGCGACGCGAAGGGCGGCAAGGATCGACAGGTGCCCGTCTACGAGGCGCTGCGTGCCAGACTCGCCCGCTACCACGCCCAGACCGCCGGACAGCCGGACCGGTGGGAGTGGTTCTTCCCCGGCAGCGGTGGCCGACCGCTCACGCTCGGCAACGTCGGACACAACTTCCGCCGGTTTTGTGGCAGGCCCGCATCTCCCACGGCGGGCGCGGGCACGGCCCCAGGGTGCACGATCTGCGCCATACGTTCGCGGTCAACAACCTGCGGCTGTGGTTCGCCCAGGGACACGACGTCGGTGCGCTACTGCCGGTGCTGCAGACCTACATGGGCCATTCGTCGCTGGCCGACACCGCCTACTACCTGCACCTGACCGCCGAGTCCTACCCGGACATCACCACCCGGGTGCAGCAGGTGATCGGCGATGTCGTCCCGCCCGTCATGGCAGGGCCGCGTCATGGCCACTGACTTCGCGCTGTTCCTGCGCCGGTTCCTGACCGCTCACCTGGCCGGGCTGCGCGGCTACTCGACCAACACGATCGTCTCCTACCGCGACGCGTTCAAACTGTTGATCTGCTACTTCCGCGACGAGCGGTCCATCCCGCCGGAGAAGCTCACCCTCGAGCTGATCGACGCCGCCGCCATCACCGGGTTCCTCGACTGGCTGCATACCAGCCGACACAACAGCGCCTCGACCAGCAACCAGCGACTGG
>JACCVQ010000129.1 GCA_013698095.1 Chloroflexota bacterium | reverse complement strand
CTCCTCGACGGCGCCACCGGCGACCCGGACGCGCCCGTGTCGGGCCGGGTCTTCAAGATCGAACGGACGGCCTCGGGCGAGCGCATCGCCTACGCCCGGCTGTTCGCCGGCACGCTCCGCCCGCGCGAGCGCGTGCCCGTGGGCGGGGGAGGGGACGCGAAGGCGACGTCGATCCGCGTCTTCGCACCGGCCGGAGCCCCGCGCCGCGATCACGTCACGGCCGGCGAGATGGCGACGATTCGCGGGCTCGGCGCGGTCCGGGTCGGCGACGCCATCGGCCAGCCGCGAGCGGGCGACGAGGCAACGGCCCGCTTTCCGCGGCCCGCCCTCGAGGCGGTCGTGTTCGCCCGAAAGAAGAAGGAGCAGGGCTCGCTCCGGGCGGCCCTGGCCCAGCTCGCCGAGCAGGATCCGCTCATCGACGTCCGCCAGGACGAGGATCGCCACGAGATCGCGGTGTCGCTGTACGGCGAGGTCCAGAAGGAGGTCATCCAGGCCACGCTCGAGCGCGACTACGGCATCGCTGCCGACTTCCGTGAGACGACCGTGGTCTGCATCGAGCGACCGGCGCGGGCCGGTGAGGCCGACGAGGTCATCCGGGCCAAGACCCACACGAACATCACGGGGCGGAGCTCGCCGCTCAGCACGAACCCGTTCATGGCAACACTCGGCCTGCGCATCGAGCCCGCGCCGTTCGGCTCCGGGTTTGTGTTCCACCACGACGTCGATGCTCGCCTGATCCCGCTCTACCTGTTCAAGACGGTCGAGACCATGAACCTGCAGATGGAGGCGTTCGCTCGCGAGGCGCTGGCCGAGGGCCTTGCCGGCTGGCAGGTGACCGACTGCCGGGTCACGATGACCGACATCGGCTACGCCTCGCCGGTCACGTCCGCGGCCGACTACCGGCGGCTGACCCAGCTCGTGCTGATGACCGCACTCGAGCGGGCAGGCACGTGGGTGTGCGAGCCGATGGCGGATTTGACGTTGGAGGTGCCGGCGTCGACGGCGCAAGGTGTGACGGCCGCCGTGGGGCAGCTCGGCGGGCGCGTGACCGGCCAGTTCTCGGCCGGCGGGCTGTCCACGATCGGTGCGGTCCTTGCCGCGGATCGCGTGCGCGGCCTCCAGCACCGGCTGCCCGGCTTGTCGATGGGGGAGGGCACCATCGAGATCAGGCCCGGCGGCTACCAGCCGATCGGCAGCGACCCGCCGCGCCGCCAGCGCTCGAACCCGAGCCCGCTCGACCGCGATGCGTGGCTCGCCTCACTGGCGAAGCGCGGATAGACGTCAGCGACGGTCGGCCGGCAGGATCCGGAATGGCCGCCCGCCGGGGCCCGTGATGGCCCGGAAATGCCGCTCGTCGAGAGTGAGCACGTCGAGTGTCGCGTGGCGCTCGGCCAGGACCACCAGCGACGCGTGGGCGAGGCCAAGCTCGAGGTCGCGGTACTGGACGACGATCTCGGAGGCGCGTGCGATGTCGTCGGCGGCCATCGGCTCGAGACGGTAGGCGCCAGCTGCGACCTGGTCGAGAAGGGTGACAGACGCGTGCTGCGAAACCCTCGTCGACAGAAGGTAGTCGAGCTCCGCGAGCACGAACGGAGAGAGCAGCAGGGGACCAGACGAGGCGCGAAGGACTGCCGCCGCTTCGACGTGTTGACGCTGGCTGCCATCGATCGCCGCGAGCAGCCCGCTCGTGTCGAGGACGATCACTCGCCGAACCCGGCAAGCTCCTTATCGACGCGCGACGCAAGGTCCGGCTTGCCGCTCTCGAACAGCGGGAGGCGTGCCTCGGCCGCGCGGACCCGGCTTGTAACGATGTCGACACCTTCCCGGATCAGCTCCGCCTCGCTCCGCCCCTCGACCTTCGCCGCGCGTTCGAGCGCGCGCTTCTGGCTCTCGGTCAGGTAGACGGTCGTTCTCTCCATGCCATACACGCTACCATATGTCGGAGCGGGCCGAGTTCGTTGCCGCACCGATGCCCGATCGCGCGTGTACCGTCAGCGTCGCAGCCACCGTCGAGCAGAGACGCGGGAGGACAGGGATGGTCGAGGCAACCAGACGGATCGCACCGGACCATCTCCAGCAGCTGCGCCGATCGTGCGCCGAGGTCATCACGCCCCACGACGCCGGCTACGACGACGGACGCCGCCTCTGGAACGCGATCCACGATCGCCGGCCGGCGGTCATCGCCCGCCCAACGAGCGCCGCGGAGGTCGCCGCCGCGGTCCGCTTTGCGCGCGAGCACGACCTCGAGGTCACGGTCCGGTCTGGCGGGCACAGCCATGCCGGCATCGGGGGCGCCAACGGCGGGCTGCTCGTCGACCTGTCTTCGATGCGTGGGGTGGCGGTGGACCCCGGGACGCGAACCGCCCGGGCGAACGGCGGCGCTCTCCTCGGCGAACTCGACGTCGCCGCCCAGGCCCATGGCCTCGTCTGTCCGACCGGCGTGGTCGGCCACACCGGGGTCGCCGGCCTGACCCTGGGCGGGGGCGTCGGCCGCCTCCAGCGCCACTTCGGGCTCACCATCGACAACCTGGCCGCCGTCGAGCTCGTCACCGCCGACGGCCGCCTCGTCCGGGCGACCGATACGGACGAACCAGATCTCTTCTGGGGCCTCCGCGGCGCCGGCTGGAACTTCGGGATCGCGACCGCGTTCGAGTTCCGACTCCACCCGTTCGGCCCCGACCTCCACCGCGGCGTCCTGTCCTACCCGGCGAGCGAGGTGCGGGAGCTCTGGAGCCTGTTCCGCGACTACGCGCTCGCCGCGCCGGACGCCGTCTCCTGCATCTTCGGCCTCGACCGGGCGGCGTCGGACGCCGGCTATTCAGACGAGATGGTCGGGAAGCTGATCGTCTACTTCGCCTGGAATCACAGCGGCGCGGCGGAAGACGTCGAGCGCGACACGGCCGGGCTCCGAAGCGGGCCGAAGCCGCTGACGACGACGATCGGGAGCGCTCCGTACCTGGACGTCCAGAGTGCCCACGACCTCGCGTTCGCGTGGGGCAGCCGCTCGTTCATCAAGAGCCACAACGCCAACGACGTTCGGCCCGCGGCCCTCGAGGAGCTGGTGGAGTTGGTCGCCGGCGCGCCGGCGGACGGGAGCTTCGACATCACCGCGCTTGGTGGCGCCATCGGTCGGATCCCCGAGGATGCAACGGCCTACGCCGGTCGGACGTCAGCATTCGACCTGAGCACGGGCGCCGGCTGGTCGGACCCGGCCGAAGACGGAGCCGTGATGGACTGGTGCAGGCGAGTGATGGCCGTGGTCGAGCCGGATCGGGCGCTCGGCGCGTACGCCAACGGCAACGCGGACGCCGGGCCGGAGGAGAGCCGCAGGATCTACGGCGACGCGAAGCTTGCCCGCCTGGCCGCCCTGAAGCGGGAATGGGATCCCGACAACGTGTTCCACGTGAACCCGAACGTGGCACCCGTCAGGGCGGACGCTTGAGGCGGCCACCGGTCAGCGCAGGCCCGCGCGCGGATTTCCTGCTGGGCGCTCGCGGCACTATCCTCCCTGACGTGAGTGAGGACGTCATCGATCGGCACGCAGTCCGGGTTCGCGGCAATCCCGACGGCCCGCCGATAGTGTTCGCCCACGGGTTCGGCTGTGACCAGACGCTCTGGCGGTTCGTGGCGCCGGCCTTTGAAGCCGATCACCGGGTCGTGACCTTTGACTACATCGGAGCGGGTGGATCGGACCGCTCCGCCTATGACCCGGTACGGTACGCGAGCCTCGACGGGTATGCCGACGACATCCTCCGGATCTGCGCGGCGCTCGACCTGCGCGACGTGATCCTCGTCGCGCACTCGGTCAGCACGATGATCGCAGTGCTCGCCTCGATCGCCGAACCTGAGCGCTTCAGCGACTTGGTTCTCATCACCCCATCGCCGCGCTATCTCGACGATCCACCCGCCTACACGGGCGGATTCGCTGCTGCGGACATCGACGGGTTGCTGGCGATGATGGATGTCAACGCGATGGGCTGGGCGAACTATCTGGCGCCGGTCGTGATGGGGAACGCGGATCGTCCCGACCTCACCGACGGCCTCGAGGCCACGTTCTGCTCGATCGACCCCGTGATGGCACGCCAGTTCGCCGAGGTCACGTTCCGGAGCGACAACCGCGCCGACTTGCCGAAGGTGACGACTCCGTCCCTGATCGTCCAATGCGCCAAGGACGTCGTCGCTCCCCCCGCGGTGGGTGCGTACCTCCACGAGCACCTTGCCGGCAGCGTCATCCACGAGATCGACGCGACCGGGCACTGCCCCCACGTCAGCCACCCCGCCGAGACCATCGCGGCGATCCGGGACTACCTCGAGGCAAGACAGTCCGCGCGGCAGGTCCGACCAGCGTGACCGCCGCCCTGGACATCGTGCCCGGCGGGATCCTGTCCCTGGATGCCGACCTCCGGGTCGTGACGGCCAACCGCGCGATGGGCGAGCTGGTCGGGCGCGCACCCGAGGACCTTTGCGGTCAGCCTTTCGAGGGCCTCCTTTCGATGGCGGCCCGGATCCTGTTCCAGACGCATGTCTATCCGGCGCTCGAGGCCGACGGCCGGGTCGAGGAGGTGTTCCTCACGCTGGCGACCAGCGCCGGCGACGCGACACCTGTTCTCCTGAACGCCACCCGCGCGCAGCCGTCCGACGGACCGGCCGCGTTCAACGCACTGCTCGTCCGGATCCGGGCCCGTTCCCGCTGGGAGGCGGATCTCCTGGCCGCGGCCCGCGCCCTCGAGGCCGAGCGCGCGGCGAGCGAGGAGCTTGCCCGGAACCTCGCGGCGACAGCCGACGATCTGCGAGCCCGGCACGTCGCCGAGCAGCGGAACAACGAGTTCCGCGATGCCTTCATCGGCGTCATCAGCCACGAGCTTCGGACGCCGATCACCACCATCTTCGGGATGAGCAGTGTCCTGCGCGAACGTTTCGCCACGATGAGCTCGACGCTGGTCGCCGAGCGACTCGCCGACATCGCGGACGAATCGGATCGACTTCGGCGCCTCACGGAGGACCTCCTGGTCCTGAGCCGGGCCGAGGGCGGTCAGCTCGTCGTCGCACTGGAGCCCGTGGTCGTCGAGCACCTCGTCCGCCGGGCGATGGACAGCGAGGCTGCGCACTCGGGCGGCCATCAGTTTCATCTCGAGGCGGAGCCCGGGGCACCACTCGTGCTCGGCGAGGAGACCTCGATCGGACAGATCGCCCGGAATCTGCTGGGCAACGCGGCCAAGTACAGCCCGGCGGGAACCGCGGTCCGGGTCACGATCGCGGGCGAGCACGGCGGCGTAGCCGTCCGGGTGACCGACGAGGGCCCAGGCCTGGGCGACCAGGATCCGGACCAGCTGTTCAAGGTCTTCTATCGAGCCCCCGAGGCCGTCCGGGAGAAGGCCGGCGCCGGGATCGGCCTGTTCGTCTGTCGCGAGCTGGTCCATGCAATGCAGGGGCGAATCTGGGCGTCAGCCGCGCCGCCGCCGGCCGACCACGGCGCAGAGTTCGGCTTCTGGCTGCCGACTGCTGAACCCGATGACGACGACGACGGGTAGGATTCCTTCCATGTCAACCTTCCTCCCCGACACCGTCGATGTCCTCCGCCGCACCCCCGCCGTCGTTTCTGCGCTCCTGGCCGGCGTCCCGGACGCGTGGACGGAGACACCGGACGTCACCGATGGCTGGCGGCCGCGCGATGTCGTCGGCCACCTGATCTCGGCCGAGCTCGACGACTGGATTCCGCGCGCGGAGCGGATCCTCGAGCATGGGACGTCGAAGCCGTTCGATGGGTTCGATCGTTTCGCCCATGTCGAACGAGATGTGGACGTCCCGCTGGATCGGCTCGTCGAGCGCTTCGCGGAGCTGCGAACGCAGACCCTGGCGCGCCTGGCTGAGCTGGTCACTGACGAGGCCGACCTGGACCGCCGTGGGGTCCATCCCTCCCTCGGCGAGGTCACGCTGCGCGAGCTCATGGCGACCTGGGCGATCCACGACCTGGACCACGTCTCGCAGATCTTCGCGGGGATGGCCGGCTCGTACCACGACGCCGTCGGCCCGTGGAAAAACTACCTCGGGATCCTGCTCCGCCGCGACGACCCGGCCGCGATCCCCGGCTGACGGTTGCCCGATCGCTACCCGCTGATCGCCGAATACCTCGCGCGCGACCACGTCAGGGGTTCGGCGCCGGAGACGCGTCGCCCGGTACCACACGGCCTGCCGATGCTCGGTCGTCCAGACGCAGGATCAGGCCGTGGCAATCGCCCTGGCTGCCGGCTGACCTGAGCGCCGCCGCCGGCCCGGCGAGCGGCGGTGCATCATGACATCGATGGCGCGTCAAACCAGATCGAAACCCATCTTCATCGCGCCGATGCTCGCGACCCTCGTCGGCGAACCGTTCGACGGTCCCGACTGGCTGTTCGAGATCAAGTGGGACGGTTTCCGCGTCGAGGCCGTGCTCGACGGTGGCGAGGTCCGACTCTGGACGCGCGGCGAGAAGGACGCGGCGGAGTGGTACTTCGGGCCGTTCCTCCTGCCGCCGACATGGATCCAGGCCAAACAGGCCATCGTGGACGGCGAGGTGATCGCGCTCGACAAGCACGGCGAGCCCGACTTCGCCCTGCTCCAGTCCCGGATCAAGGGGAGGGGAGAGGCCACCGAGCCAACCCCGTTCGTCTATGAGGTCTTCGACCTGCTCCACCTCGACGGTCGATCGCTCCTCGACGAGCCGCTCGAGGTGCGCCGCCGGCTTCTTGCGGAGGTCCTCCGGCCGGATCCGCGCGTCCGCCTCAGCGAGCACATCGAAACCGACGGGATCGCGTTCTTCGAGGCGGCTCGGATCCGAGGCCTCGAGGGGATCATGGCCAAGGATCGCCACTCGCCGTATGTCCCGGGCGCCCGCTCCATGGCGTGGCAGAAGATCAAGATCCGGCCCGAGCAGGAGCTCGTCGTCGGTGGCTGGGTGACGGGGGCCGGCAAGGCGGTCGACCTCGGCGCGCTTCTCGTCGGCGTCTACGAGGACGGCGGGCTTCGCTACGCCGGCAAGATCGGCGCCGGCTTCACGAACGCGAACCGGGCCGAGCTCCTGGCAGCCGTCGCGCCTCTCGCCACCGTCGAGCCACCGTTCGCGGCGGCGGTTCCGCGGGCAGCGGCCCGCAACGCTACCTGGCTTCGCCCCGAGCTCGTGATCCGCGCCGAATTCGCCGGCTGGACCGGCGACGGCCTGGTCCGCCAAGCGGCTTACAAGGGCATCGAGCTCGAGAAGGATCCGCGCAAGGTCATCCGCGAGCTCCCGAAGGCGTGAGAGGAGACTCTCCTCATATGCGCAAGGTCGTGCAGTACACGCTGATGTCAGTGGACGGCGCCGTCGAGGATCCGCGGCGCTACTTCCCCGAGAGCGACCCCACCGTGGCAAGCGCACCGGTGTTCGACACGGTCATGGCCGATCTCGAGGCAGAGATGATCGGCAAGCAGGACGCGGTCCTGCTCGGCCGCACCACCTTCGACGAGTGGTCGCGCTACTGGCCGACGTCCGACGAGCAGCCTTTTGCGGACTTCATCAACAACGTCAAGAAGTACGTCGTCACGTCGACCCCGCTGCCGGATGCCTGGAACAACGCCGAGGCGGTGGCCGATCCGATCGCCGACGTCGTGCGTGATCTCAAGGCTCGCCCCGGCGGTGACATCGGCATCCACGCCAGCATCACCCTGGCCCAGTCTCTTCTCGCCGCAGGTCTGGTGGACGAACTGCACCTGGCGGTCGGACCGGTCCTGGATTCCATGGGCCGGCGGCTGTTCGAGGGTCTCGGCGATCTGCGCCGGCTGGAACTTGTCCGTGCCACTCCCACGCCGGGCGGCGCGATCTGGGTGACCTACCGGCTCCCGTGAACCGTGCTCCAGTGCGGGCGGGGCCGACGGCCTCGAAGCCTTCAGGGTCGGTCCGTGGCTTCGCCGCCAGGAGTCGGGCGTTACGCTCGACCGGGGTAGGATCCCGCTGTGACCCCGGTCCGCGTCGGCCTGTGCGGCTTCAGCATGGCGTTCGAGGACTACGTCCGCGAGTACCGCCTCGTCGAGGTCCAGCAGACGTTCTACGAGCCGCCGCAGGACGGGACGATGCGCCGCTGGCGGGCCCTCGCGCCGAGCGATTTCGAGTTCACGATCAAGGCCTGGCAGCTCGTCACCCATGACGCCTCCAGCCCCACCTACCGCCGTCTCCGCTCGCCGTTGCCCCCCCCGGACCGGGCAGAGGCGGGCGGGTTCCGCACGTCCCCGGTCGTGCTGCGGGCGTGGGACCGAACCCTCGACTGCGCCGCCATCCTGCGCGCCACCGCAATCCTCCTCCAATGTCCCGCCTCGTTCCGTCCGACCGACGACAACATCGATCGGCTGCGCACGTTCTTCCGGACCGTCGCGCGGCCGCCGGGCGTCCGGATGCTCTGGGAGCCGCGCGGTCCGTGGCCGGCGGAGGTCGTCGCCACGCTCTGTCGGGACCTCGACCTCGTCCACGTCGTCGACCCGTTCATCTCGACAACGGTGACGCCGGAGCAGACCTACCTGCGGCTCCACGGGATCAACGGCGCCCGGCATGTGTACACCGACGACGAGCTCGACCGGTTGGCAGGCATGCTGCCCATCGCTCCCCATCAGCCGCCATACGTGCTGTTCAACAACATCCCGCGCGTCGACGACGCCCGCCGCTTCCGAGAAGTCCTCGAACGGCGCCGATCAAGGATGGACGGTCGCCCTCAGGTCCGTGGCTCGTCATAATCGCGCGGTGAGACTTGCCGGTCGGACCGATCGATAGCCGTGTCATTCGAGGGCTTCCTGCGCCGCCTCCTCAGCTACCGTCCGAACCGCGACAGTGAGCCCGACGGCGGAGACGAACCGGACGACCGGGAGCCCGATGATGACGACGGCGACGACGGCGCTGCCCAGCCGAGCGAGCGCGTCTATCTCGAGTTCGTCGAAGGCTCATCTGCGAAGTTCTATGCGCTCGTGATCGTTCGCGACGACGACGGAACCTGGGGAGTCGCTTTCAACTTCGGGCGGATCGGGTACCCGCGGGAGTGGGGGCGGAAGATCACCGGCGCCTCGCGAGCGAAGGCCCAGGACGTGCTGGACGCCACCCGCGACGAGAAGCTGCGTGGCGGTTACGGCGAGCGGCTGTGGCCCGACGATCTGACATTGCCGCAAGGTGCTCCTGGCTCAACCTCCGGAGCTTCCGGTCACGACTCTGGACCCGGCCCCGGGATCTACGTCGCGACCACGATCGGTCTGCTGCCGCCGGCCAGCGGCGGTTCGGTGGCAGGCGTTTCGTTGCCGGCGGGCAGACTCCTGACGATCGAAGCGATGACCGGACCCGCCGACGGGCGGACAGTCATGTGGATGTCCAACCAGCCTCTGGACGGGATCGCGCAGACCTGGGCGCGACTTGCCGAGGCATTTGCACAGACCGGGCTCTGGCCGCTGATCGTCGACGATGAGGGATCTGCTGCGATGGACGAACGACTCTCGTCATACGCCCTGACGACGTCGCGCGGTGCCGCCCAGATCCTCAGTGAGGGCTGGGACGAAAGCATGCCGTCGGACGAGGAGGAGTTCGACGCCGACGCGTACGCCCCGCTCGGGAAGCGGTTTCCCGGGCTCGCGCCAGCCACGCCTGGCGAGCGGCCGACGACGATTGCGCATCTCTTGGGTGAGGTCACCGGATATCTGGGCCTCGTCGCGGTCGAACGACCGGCCGACGTGCCCGGTGCCATCTGGTGGCAAGGCCCGGCGAACTACGACCTGCACCCGGCCGATCAGACGACCATCCTTCGGTCATGGGAAGACCGGTTCGACGCCTATCTCGTCGGTCTGGGAGCCGACACGATGGAGCTGGCCGTGGCTCGGCCGCCACTCGGGCGCGCCTCAGCGGTGAGGATTGCTGCGGAACATATGGCCTTCTGCCCGGACAACATCTGGCAGGGCGTCGGGAGCGTCCGTGAATATGCCGACGACATCCTGCGCGCCGAGCAATGGGCCTTCTGGTGGGACTAGGTACGACGCACAACGGTCACATCCTCAAGGCACGGCGCCGTTCAGCACCCTCACGCGCTTTCGACTCAAGAGGAGACGAGCATGTCCGGTAGAGAGCGTCGAGACCCCGACGACCGATTCGCAGGCGACGAGCACCTGTTCGACCTGGCCGCCGCGGCTCACGACCTGGAGCGCGAGGAGCAGGAGGCGAGGGACGGACACCGCCAGGTCACCCTCGTCCATGACGACGGGGTCACCGTGGTGTTGTTCGCTTTCGAGGCGGGCGGCCGGCTCGGGAGCCATTCGGCTGACGGACTCGTGATGATCAACGTCATCGCGGGGACGATCGACGTGGCGACTGCCACGGCCACGCACTCGATGGCGGCCGGGTCACTGCTGACACTTGCGGCCGGTGTTCAGCACGACGTCATCGCCCGTGAGCCGAGCCAGGTGCTCCTGACGGTCCACCTCCGGCACGGCTGACGCAGCGCCGTACCGCCGCGCCCGCAAGGCGCGGTGAGTGGGCACGCGTCTGTCGGCCGCCTGTAACGGCCGCTGATCCGATGAGATCGCCGCACGTGATCGTGCAATGAATGATTCAGGGCCACACCCGCGAGAGGAACCGCTCATGCTCCGTGCCCTCAGATCCGCCGGGATCACACCCGACATGTTCTACTTCGCATCGCTCGGCTCGATCCTCCTCTCGCTCGTGCTGTGGTTCCTGCCGCGCAGCGGCGACGACGCGGAGAAGGCACGACCCGAGCGCCTTGCGATCTTCGTCGGCCTGTGGCCGCCGACCCTCTTCCTGATGGGTCACGCACTGCGGGCTGAGGCGCCAACGGACACTGCCATCGAGCTCCCCGGCCCGTCGATCTGATTGGACGGATCTGTGGGGACGGTCACGCCCGGCTGACCTCGGCTGCTGCCGCAGGCTGATCGATCCTTCCGGCGTCCCAGGAGACCGCTCGCCTGCTTGCCATCGACCGCTCCGTTCGCGTGCTTCGGACCCGGGTTCTGCACGGGCCGAACCGCTGGTCGCGACTGCCCGTCATCCACCTCCGGGTGGATCTCGGCGCGTTGGAGGAGCTGCCGACGAACCTGATTGCCGGCTTCGGCCAGCGACTCATGGAGACGTTGCCCGGCTTGGCACGCCATTCATGCTCGACCGGCCGCGCGGGGGGCTTCGCGACTCGTATCGCCGAGGGCACCTGGATGGGCCACGTCGTGGAGCACGTGGCTCTCGAACTGCAGCGCGCCGCCGGCGGCTCATCCAGCCGCGGCAAGACCCGTGCCGCCGGACCCGCCGGGGTCTACGACATCATCTTCGCGTTCGAGGACGAAGCGGTCGGGCGCGCGGCTGGCGCGGCGGCGGTGGACTTGGTCAACGGCTTGATCGACGGCGACGCGCCGGCTCCGGATGCCGCCGAACAGGCTGTCTCGTCGCTCCGAGCGCTGATGGTGCGCGGGCGACTTGGCCAGTCCACCCAGGCGATCATCGACGTCGCCAATCGGCGCCACATTCCCTGGACCCGACTCAACGAGCGCAACCTGGTCCAGCTCGGCTGGGGCGTCCACACCCGCCGGATCCGGGCCACCGTCACGTCCGAGACCAGCCTGATCGGAGCGGAGATGGCCCGGGACAAGGACGAGGCCGCCGCGACTCTCGAGCGGGCGGGCCTGCCGACACCCGGCTGGCGCCTGGCAGCCACCGTCGCGGACGCGCTCTCCCATGCCAGAGCCCTCGGCTACCCGGTCGTGATCAAGCCGGTCGACGGCCACCACGGACGCGGCGTCACCCTCGACATCACCGACGATGACAACGCCGCGGCCGGGTTCGAGCGAGCGGTCGCCGCGAGCCGGCGCCGGCAGGCAATCGTCCAGCGCCAGGTCACCGGTCGCGACCATCGCCTGCTCGTCGTCGGCGGCCGGCTCGTCGCCTGTGCGGAGCGCGTGCCGGCCGGCGTCGTCGGCGACGGTCGAGCGACGATCGCCGCGCTCGTGGACCGCGAGAACGCGGACCCGCGGCGCGGCCAGGGCCATGCCCTGGAGCTCACCGAGATCCGGATCGACGCGGCTGCGCAGGCGGTGCTCGCCGCGCAGGGGTTGACCCAGGACGACGTACCGGCGGAGGGCCGCAAGGTGCAGCTCGCGCCCGGGGCCAACCTGTCGACCGGCGGCACGAGCATCGACCGGACCGACGCAGTGCATCCGAGCGTCGCGGCGATGGCCGAGCTGGCCGCGCGCGTGGTCGGCCTGGATGTGGCCGGGATCGATCTCATCACGACCGATATCGGCCGACCCCTGGCCGACACGGGCGGGGCCATCATCGAGCTCAACGCCGGCCCCGGCTTCCGGATGCACACCCGACCCACCGTCGGTCGCGGTCGCAATGTCGGCGGGGCCGTCCTCGACCACCTCTTCGGTCCGGGCTCCGAAGGGCGCATCCCGATCGCGGCCGTCACTGGCTCGAACGGGAAGACGACGACCGTCCGGCTCCTGGCCCACATCCTCGAGACAGCCGGCCGGGCGACGGGGATGACCACGACCGAGGCCATCGTTGCCGCCGGACTCGTGCTCAAGACCGGCGACATGGCAGGTCCGGCGTCAGCTCGCCTCCTTCTCCGCACGCCGACGATCGAGGTGGCGGTCCTCGAAGTCGCGCGCGGCGGCATCCTGCGCGACGGCCTCGGGTACGACTACAACGACGTCGCGGTCGTCACCAACGTGACCGGCGACCACCTCGGCCTGGACGGGATCACCACGATCAAGCAGCTGGCCGACGTCAAGGCCGTCATCGTGGACGCCGTCCCGAGAACGGGAACTGCGGTGTTGAACGCGGACGATTCACTCGTCCTGGCGATGGCCCCACGGAGTCGGGGCAGCGTCGCCTTGACCACGACCCAGCCGACGGGGGAGCCGGGCCGGACGGCTGTGGACCGACACCTCGCCGGAGGCGGACTCGGCGGCCTGATCGAGTCCGCCGAGGGCGCCGAGCAGGCAGTGGTCAGGCGGGGGACCGAGGTTCTCCTCATGATCGGCCTCGCCGATATCCCGATCACCTGGCGCGGGGCCGCCCGAATGCACGTGGCCAACGCCCTGGCCGCCGCCTGTGCCGCCGTCTGCCTGGGGGTCGATGGCGCCGACATCTCCCAAGGGCTTCGGTCGTTCGCGTCATCGCCGGGTCGGGTCGAGCGCCACGTCGTCGACGGCCGCGAGATCGTCCTCGACTACGGCCACAACATCGCTGCCCTGCGCTCAATCGGCGACCTCGTCGCGCGCATCGCGAACGGACGGCGGGTGATCGGCGTGGTGAGCATGCCCGGCGACCGGCGGGACGAGGATCGGGTCACGTTCGGTGCGCTGGCAGGGACGTTGTTCGACCGCCTGTACGTGGCCGAGCCGGCGGTCCGGGGCCGGCCGATGGGCGAGGCGGCAGGGCTCCTCATCGACGCCGCCGCTCAGACTCGGGATGGCCGTCCCTCGCGCTGCGGGCAACCCGTGTTCATCGCCGACGAGGCGGCCGCTGCGCATGCGGCCTTTGCCAACTCGGAACCGGGCGATCTGCTCGTTTTCTGTGTCGCGAACGGGCCCCGCGCCATGGCGATGCTGCCCGGACCGGGCACACCAACGAGCCGATAGCCACGGCCCTCGATCCCACCAAGACCGACTCCCGAGTGGGGTCTGCCGCCATCGGACGATGAGTTTCCGTTCGGGCCATCGTCCAATGGGCACGAGCCAACGAAGGAGCGACGACGATGAAGCTGACTGCATCGATGATGCTGACCGTGGACGGCGTGTACCAGGGTCCCGGCGGCCCCGACGAGGACCGGCGCGGCGGGTTCGAGCGCGGCGGATGGACGGCGGCGCACGCCGACGAGGAGATGTGGCCGTTCCTCACCTCGTGGTTCGAGCGGGCGGACGCGCTTCTCCTCGGACGCAAGACCTGGGAGATCTGGGAGCCGTACTGGCCGCTCCACGACAGCGGCGATCCCGTCTCCCACGGCATCAACGTCCTGCCGAAGTACGTGCCGTCGACGACCCTCAAGGACCCGACCTGGCAGAACACCCACGTCATCTCGGGCGACGTCGAGGCGGCGATCCGCGAGCTCAAGGCGACGCCCGGGCGGGAGCTCCAGGTCCATGGCAGCGGCGTCCTGCTCCGCTGGCTGCTCGAGCGCGACCTCGTCGACGAGCTCAACCTGCGAATCTCCCCGGTCATCGTGGGCGACGGGCTGCGGCTCTTCCCGGAGCGCGGCCAGACGCACAACCTGGAGCTGGTCGAGTCGCGCTCGACGTCAAAGGGCGTGATGCTCCAGACGTATCGACCGACCGGCCGCGCGACCTTCGGCGACGCCGGCTAGCCGAGACGAATCGGTGACGACGAGACACGAGATCCACCTGCCCGATGGGCGTTCGCTCGTCGCGTATGACGCGGGCGCGCCCAAGCGATCGGACCAGCTGACGGTCGTGTGGCATCACGGATCCCCGCACACCGGTGTCCTGTACGAGCCGCTGCTCTCCCTCGCGGCCGAGCGCGGGATCCGGCTCGTCACGTACGCCAGGCCGAGCTATCGCGGCTCGAGCCCCGACGAGGGCCGCTCTGTTGGGTCTGCCGGGGCCGACGTCTCCGCGCTCGCCGACGCACTCGGCATCGAGCGATTTGCCGGTATGGGCGCATCCGGCGGCGGACCTCGTGCGCTTGCCTGCGCCAGCCTGCTCGGTGACCGGGTCAGCGCGACCGTGACGTTCGCCAGTCCCGCGCCGTACACCGACGCCTTCGATTGGTTCGCCGGGATGGCGGCACCCGAAGCACTCCAGGCAGCACGGGCCGGTCGGACCGCCCGCGCCCGCTTTGCCGAGATCGAGGAGTTCAACGAGGCGGTGTTCACGGAGGCCGACTGGGCGGCCCTGCGCGGTGCGTGGGCAGCTGTCGGCCAGGATGCCGGCCGTGCCAGTTCGGATGGCCCCGACGGCTTGATCGACGATGACGTCGCCTTCGCCAAGCCATGGCAGGTGGACGTGAGCGCGATCACGACGCCTGTCCTGCTGGTTCAAGGTGGGGCGGACCGCATGATCCCCGCCTCACATGCAGAGTCGCTTCTCGGACAGATCTCATCGGCCGAGCTCTGGCTCCGGCCGCGTGACGGGCACGTGTCCGTGCTGGATGCGGCCGACGTTGCGTTCGACTGGATCCTCGACCGCGGGCGCAAGGAGGAGTTTTGAGATGACGCGCTACCTGATCTCGTTCAATGACGGCGCGATGACGTTCCCCGAGGAGGACCTGCCCGACGTGGCCGAAGCTGCGCACGCGGTCGTTCAGGAGGCCAAGGACGCCGGCGTGTGGGTGTTCGGCGGCGGCCTGGGGGACCCGCGGCGGGCGAGTGTTGTGGCCACAGACGGGACGGTCACCGGCCCGAACCCGGAACGCACGGAGTACATCGGCGGATTCGCGGTCGTCGACGTGGCCTCACGCGAGGATGCCCTGGCGTGGGCGGCCAGGATCGCCGTCTCCTGCCGCTGTGCTCAAGAGGTCCGCGAGTTCGTGCCCGAGGACATCGGGGAGCTGCTCGAGAAGCTGCTCCCGACCGACTGAGCGAAGCATCCCGCCGCTGCCCGGCGAACACGGCTTTCCGTTGACGGCTCCACGGCAACTCCCGTACCGTCGCACCGTGGACGTCGCCGACATCGACCTGCGCAACGCGACGTATCGACGCTTCGTCGAACTCGGCCGCGCGCCCAGCGCCGCCGAAGTCGCGCATATCGGCCTGTCCGAGGCCGGCGTGCGCGAAGGCTGGCAGCGACTTCACGATGCCCACGGGCTGGTGCTCGATGACGCGGGTGACATCCGGATGGCCAATCCGTTCGCCGCCCAGCCGACGCCCTTCCGGGTGATGGCCGCCGGACGATCGTGGTTCGCAAACTGCGCATGGGATGCGTTCGGCATCGGCGCCGCACTCAAATCAGACAGCACGATCCACACGGAATGCGCCGATTGCGGGACACCGCTCGACATCGTCGTCCGCGATGGCCGTCCCGATGACGCGGACCTGGTCTTCCACGTCCTCGTTCCGGCCGCGTCGTGGTGGGAGGACATCGGCTACACCTGAGGCTCGATGCTGCTCTTCCGGTCGGAAGGCCACGTGGAGACATGGCTCGGCGCTCGAGCCCGCGGCGAGATCATCCCGGTGCTGAAGCTGGTCGAGCTGGCCTACGCCTGGTGGGGCGACCGCCTTGATCCTGACTGGCAGCCACACACCCGCGAACAGAATCAGGCCATCCTTGAGCGACTCGGGCTGAACAGCCCGTTCTGGAACCTCGGCTGATCGGCGACGATGGAGGTCGCGAGCGCCGCCGCCTCATCGCCCGCCTTGGAGAACGAGATCAGCGCAGAGACATGCGTGCCTCAAGCGATACCCTGCCGACATGTCGACGACGGACGCGCGTCAAACACCCATCGACGATCTGCGGACGTCGTTCGAACGCGTCGTCGCGGCTCCGACACCCGAGGACCTCTGGGCGATCCAGAAGACCCTGCTGACGATCACCGGCGCCGACGCTGCACGTGTCCGTGCGGTCGCCCGCGCCTTCCATGCGTGCATGCGGATGCTGGCGAGCAAGTCTGCGTCGCGGACGGCGAGTCGCTGGAGCGCAGTCCTGGGGACGGCGGCCGTCGGCAGCGTCAACCTCTCGGAGCTGCGCGATGGCCAGGAGCGCAGTCTTGGCGAATTGTTCGAGCGCGGCCTGCTTCCCGCGGCCCTGGAGGTCGGAGCCGCCCTCCAGTCCGCGGAAGCCTGGGAGATCGAGGCGCGACTGATCTACGACGAGTTCGCGTGGTTCCTCTACGAGGAGCTCTGGGACCTGTCCGCGACCACCCGCCCGGACCTGGCCGGAGATGACCGCCGCCACCGCATCGACGCGTTGCTCGACCCGCTCCTGGACCCGTCGGTGTCCGACGCCGACCGGGCCACACTCCTCGTCGACGTCTTCCGATCCGTGTTCGCAGCGCGTGCGTGGTCGCTGCTCGACGACACGACGATGGGCTAGAGGCTCGTTGCCTGATGCGGTCCTTCAAACGCGAGTCGCACGCCGATCCGACGGCCGCCATCGAAGCCTTCTGGCAATACTGGGCGACGGACAGCGACCGGATCGCGGCGGCGATCGCCGACACTCCCGAGCTCGTCGTCGACGCTGACTGCGCCATGACGTCTCCGTGACCGGCGAGGCCACGCGTTCACTCCCGCTTCCGGCCGACCAGCACGATTTACCGCACGGAGCGGCCTCCCGCGCCCTGGGGGTCCTGGCTGCCCAAGCGCGCGGCCAGCTTCTGGAACGCCTGGTCGTAGCCACCGGCGGCATGCTCAACCCCGTCGGCGATCATCGGGCCATCACTCAAGGTCATGAGCGTGCCGTCGCCGTCCTCGATGAGCTCCACCCGTACGATCGTGGCTTCCGCGCCGCCCGGATCGTGCTCGGTGTGGCGCAGGACGACGAGCGATGGCTCGCGAAGCTCGAGGATCTCGTACCCGAGGGGGAATTCGAAACCGTCGGTGTCGCGGACCATCGTCACCTCCCAGCGGCCACCGACGCGACCGTCGATGCGGATCCGCTCAAACGGCACATGCCACCCGTCGGGGCCGTACCACTGGGCGACCTCGGCGGGATCGGTCCAGGCTCGGTAGACGTCCTCGCGCGGTGCGTCGAAGTGGCGGCTCAGGCGAACGGTGCCATGGGCAGGGGCGGTGGTCTCGGTCATCTTCGTCGATCCTTCTGCTTGCGCGTGAGGTGGGCGTCCAGCCGGTCCATCCGGCCTTCCCAGGTGCGGGTGCGAGCGGTCAGCCACTCGGCCGCGTCACGAAGCGGCGCAGGCTGGAGTCGGCTGGGCCGCCATTGGGCCTCCCGTGCGCGTTCGATGAGCCCTGCCCGCTCCAGCACCTTGAGGTGGCGCGAGATGGCGGGCAGGCTCACCGAAAACGGCTCGGCCAGGTCATTGACCGTGGCCTCGCCCTCGGCGAGACGCGCGAGGATCGAGCGTCGGATGGGGTCCGCCAGGGCGGCGAAGGTCCGGTCGAGTTGGTCGGCTGGCATCTAACCACTCCGTTAATTAACCTGATCATCAAACACCATCGCAGGATCAGTGTCAACCCCGGAATACCTCTCGCGTTTTCGTGGTGTGTGCCGTGCCGAGCCTTTGTGGCGAGCTCTGGAGCTGATCGCGCCGTGCCGGATGTCTGTTCCAGGGTGTGCACGAACTGTGCACCTGCGTGCTAACCTCGCAAGATGCCGTCATCCCTCAATCGGGTCAATGTCGTCCTCGACGAGGAGCGAGCCATCAAGTTGCGGCGCCTCGCCGAGCGGACCCACACCAATCCCGGGACGCTGGCGCGGTCGCTGCTGTCCACGGCGCTCGACGAAGCCGACCCGGATCCGCGCAGCGTGACTGCGCTGCTTGACGGGATCGATGGGGCCTGGGAGGACGCGATGGCCGGTCTCGAGGAGGCGCAGGCCGGCAGGGGCATTCCGCTCCAGGAGATCTGAGAAGTGGCGTCGGTCGTCGTCACCCCGACGGCCCGCCGTAATCTCGCGGACTTGATCGAAACCCATTCGTTGCCGGCTTCGACGACCGAACGTTTGCGGCGGGCACTGGAGCCGCTGGGTGAGTTCCCGGCGCTGGGTGCCCCGCTCGAGGGTCGCTGGGCCGGCTTTCGCTTTGTGCTCGGTCCGTGGAGATGGATGATCGTCGTCTGCCGTTTTGACGAGGCGATCGATCAGGTCGCAGTCGTCACGATCCGCGACGGTCGCTCGGCCAGAGCTCCAAAGACCGCTCGGTAGGCGGGGGGCTTGCGGAGGCTGGGCGGTAGGACTCGCCGCCGGGCTATTTCATGGTCCAATGGACCGCGTGAGTGATCCCTCGGCGGCCGATGAGACCCGGATCGATCGCTGGCTGTGTGCCGTGCGCCTGGTCAAGACCCGTCCCATCGCGACCCAGCTGTGCGAGGCCGGGCACGTCCGGATCAACGGTAGCGCGGCAAAGGCGTCGAGCAAGGTTCGCCCCGGTGACCGGGTGGACGCGCTCATCGCCGGCCGGGAGCGAATCGTCGAGGTCGTCCGACCGATCGAGTCGCGGGTTGGGGCAGCCGTCGCGGTAACCTGCTATGTCGATCACTCCCCGCCGCCCGTGGTGACCGAGGTCCGACCGGGCATCCTCGCGGTGCGAGGGGAGGGCCGTCCGAAAAAGCGCCTGCGGCGCGAGCTCGAGCGCCTGCGGCGGCCCGCGGACCGCTGATCCGCGCCCGACTCAGACGTCGGCCCCGGGCGCCTCCATGCGCTCGAGCAGCGCCAGCGTCGTCGCCCAGCTGCGGATTGTCATCGACTTGTAGGCGGGCGTGCCCACGATCTTGCTGAGGCGGCTCTTCGTCCGTTGCGCGCTGAGCCGCTGGGAGTAGATCACGCCCTTGCCCGGCCAGACCTCGTCGACGCCCGGCCGGGGGTCGAAGACCTTCATCGCCGTCGGCGCGTCGATGCCCATGAGGAAGACCGCGTCGCTGTTGTACGCGTCGGGCTTGTCGCCGAAGCCCTTCGGCCGATCCCGCACGACGGCTCGGAGCTGGGCACGCGTGAGGACCAGGACCGCGATCAGCTCGCTGTCGAGCTTGAAGGTCTTCGGGAGCGCCTTCTCGAGCTCCCGCTTGATCGCGGCCGCTGTCTTGTCGGAGCTCAGGATGACGTTACCGCTGGCGATGTACGTGGAGACTTTCGTGTGGCCGTGCGACTCGAGGAGCTCGCGCAGGGCCGCCATCGGCACCTTGTTCCGGCCGCCGACGTTGATCCCGCGCAGGAGGATGAGATAGCGGGTCAACGCCGCATCGTCGCGGGCGCCTCACGCTCGGCGATGCGGGCGAACTTCTCGAGCTCGCCGCGAAAGCTTCCCTCGTACGAGCCGCGGGAGAAGACCCACGACGAGATCGCCGAGATCAGGCCGACCGTCTCGAACGTCTGCGTGATCCGCGTCCCGTCCGCGTCGGGTTCGAAGCTGGCACTCGACCGGCCTCGGAGGATCCAGTTACCGAACTTGGTGGCAAACAGCCGGGGACGCTCGACCTCGAGGACCTCTGTCGGGCTCTTCATCGGACCGAAGTGGACGACGTAGGTGGCGCCGGCCTGATCGACAGACCCGGACACGTCGCTGACGGCGGTCACGCCGCCAACCCATTCGCCCATGCGCTCGAGGCTTGTCCAGAGCGCGAACACGTGCTCAGGCGGAGCCCCGACGTGAGTGGTGATGATGTATCGAGCCACGGTCACCATCCATTGTGCATCGACGGCCGCCCGTCGGCATCTTTCTCCGACCGCCGACGTTGATCCCGCGCAGGAGGACGACGTAGCGGGTCAACGCACCGTCACCGCTCGCCTGAATCGCTCGGAGGTCGCCATGGCTCGTGCGTGTGTGCGAGCCAGACCTGCTCGGGATCCAGCGCGCGCACCAGCCGCTGGCCTTCGGTCTGCGGATCATCGAGCTCGCCGAACCAGACCGCCATGTCGCCACCGATGACGACCGGACGCCCGCCAGCCTCCACGACGACCACCTGCGTGCCAGGGGTGTGGCCGGGTGCTGGGAGGAGTCGGACGCCGGGCAGCAGCTCGAGCTCGCCGTCGACCGGCACGTACTGCACCCCCGGCGCATCGACCCAGTCGCGAATCGTGTAGTCGTCCTGGCTCCGCGCGTCCTCGAGCTCCCGACGTTGGACGTAGATCGGCTTCCCTGCGAAGAGGTGATTCCCGCCGCAGTGGTCGGCGTGCAGGTGGGTGTTCACGACCAGGTCGATGGCGGCGACGTCGATGTCCTGCTCGCTGAGCGGATACATGCGGGGATCCATGTCGTCGAGCAATGGGTGGAGCTCCGTCATGCCGGTATCGACGAGAACGCGCGCATCGGGATGGTCGATGAGGTGCACGTACACGGGCATCCGCTCGCCCTCGACGTGCAGGTCGGCGACGAGGATCGGCGTGACCGTGATCGAGGCAGGAGCGTTCATGTCGCGTCCCCATCGTTGGCGGTTGCGAGACTCATCGCTTCCCGAACCCGGGCATGGCCGCAGCCTGCGACATCCACGACGCGACCTGGCCTTCGTCGAGGTCGTCCAGCGACCCGAGGTCCACGCCCCGCGACGCCTTGCCCATTCCGATGGGCGTCGCCGGCGGTACCGGCGAAAGTGACGTGCCGCGTCCGAAGGTGAGCTTGACGTGGCCCTCAAACCCCCCGCACGAGAAGCACCAGCCGTCGCCGACGCCATACCACGCCATGCCCCACTTCACGGAGCGCTCCAGGCCCGGCAGCGTCTCGGCGGCCAGGGCATCGACGCGTTCGGCGATCGAACGTTGCGGCTGCGGCAGGCTCGCGATGTAGGCGAAGACCGGCTTGTCGCCGACCGCGGCCTTCGCAGTGCTTGCCCGGCCTGTCATGGCGGCAGGCAGGTTCGTGGGGACGTCGGACCCCGCGGTCGTTCCGGTGACGGCTCTTCGGTCCATTGGCTTCCCCTCGTGCTGGTGGACGCGACAGTGACCATCGCAGCCATCTGTTTCGCGCGGTTGCCCCTCGTGTCGCCGAAATCAAGGACGGCGCACCGGCTCGAAACTCATCGGCGCACGGCGCCTTCGGTCGGTCAGGCCCGCCGACGCTCGTCGTAGGCCACGCGCGCGAACGGCCACGACGTCTCGAGCCAAGCGCTGACGGCACGCCAGAGAGGCACGTCGAGCTCGGCGCGGCTGGCGCGCACCCAGGACTGCACGGTCGTCCGCTGCGGGTCGTCGCGGTCCGGATAGATGTAGACGCAGCCGATGACGTCGGACGTCACAGGATCCAGGACGGTGTAGGTGAACCCGCGCCGATGCTCGAAGTCGTCGGCGTGACGACGCAAATCGCGGAGGTTGTCGTCGATCGATCGCTCGTCCGGCCACCGGCCGTCGGGATAGCCGGGCGTGCTGCGGATGTGCTCGAGGGAGGACGTCCAGGCCGCGTAGTCGGGGTCGTTGTGCTGCGGCCCGAGGGGCTCGAGACGAAACTGCGGCGTCTCAAGCGACAACGGGACGACGAAATCGGGCGGGACGAACGTCACTGGGTCCTCCGGCTCGCGGTCGAACAATCTCCAATGGCCCTCGGAGACCACGTCCACGCCATTATCGGTCACCTTGCTCGCGGTCCTTCGCGAGTGACCTCGTGACCATGTACGGGACGCCGGCGCGATCGAGCCGCTCCACGACCACGGCCAGTAGCCCCGCGAGTGTCGCCGAGGCTTCACGCGGATATCCAGCGGATGGACGTCGTGGCCGTGGGACCTGGAGGCCCCGATCCGGCCGAGTAGCTCGTCAGGGCCGATCAGTTCCGAAGCATCCAGGGGCGAGGGCGCCTCTAGCGAACGCCGGCTCCCCAGATGACGCTGGCTCCGCTGATCGCCAGCAGCACGAACGCAGCGATGAATGTCCACGGGGCGACGCGTGAGCCGATTCCGACGACACGCTTGGCCAAGCGGATGGACCCGGGCGAGGCCGCGTATGCCCACCAGCCCGCACCCGGAGCGCCTGCTGCGAGGTTTGCCGCTTCGCGCCGTGCGACCCCGTAGGCCCACATCATGAGCGTGCTGGTCAGGATGCAGACGCCCAGTGCCATGAGCGCGCCGATCCCAGCCCACTCGGCGGCCTGTGCGGCGGTGCGCTGGTCGACTGTCAGGGCCGCAGGCGTCGCGGGCAACGCCTCGGCGGATCGCAGGTCCTCTGCCAGCGCACCGACGACCACGATCGCGCCCGCACTGAGCGTGGCCAGGTGCTTGTAATAATCGCTCAGGTGCTCCACGGCATTGCCCGTATCAATCGAAGCCAGGACTGCCATCGGATCCTCCACGCTCGTTCCTCGTCGGATACTGGGCACTCTCGCAGGCATTCGTCAGCGGCGCGTTTCCGATCGACCAAAGTAGGCGAGATCGCGACCGGCGGAGGCCGGGAGGGCGCGAACCCAGCGATCGATGTACGGGACGCCGGCACGATCGAGGCGCTCCACGACGACCGCCAGGAGATCGGCGAGCCTCACCGGGTCGGGGCGGCGCCGCGTGTCAGTATTCGAACGAGCTCCACATGGACCTCGCCTGCCGTGGAGCCTTGTGCGAACGCGCAACGGTCAGGAGCCCTGGGCCATGCTCCAGATCGTCCAGTACTGCGTGCGGAGCCGGCGCGGCTGCTCGAGGACCGTGCGAATGGCGAAGGCGATGTCTTCCGGCTGGAGGTAGGTCTTCAGCTCGGGCATGTCCTCCGTGCGACCGGCGCCCATCGCGAACTCGGTCGAGGTGCCGGCGGGGCCAATCGTCGTGACCCGGATCCCTTGCTCGCGCAGCTCACGGTCGAGCGCACCGGCCAGCCCCACCTGGGCGAACTTCGTGGCCGCGTAGACCGCCTCGTCGGCACCGCCCCGGAAGCCAGCCACGGAGGCGACGATCACGATGTCTCCGGCGCCCGCGTCGATCATCGCCGGGACCGCGGCGCGGATGGGCCAGACCGTGCCCGCGACGTTCGTGTCGAGCATCGTCTCGAGCTCGGCGTCCGTGTTGTCGAGGATCCCGCCGTACATGCCGATTCCGGCGTTCGCGACGAGCGCGTCGACGCGGCCGAAGCGCTCGATGGCGGTCGCCACGAGACGCTGGCTGTCGGCCGGCACCCGGACGTCCATCTCGACTGCGATGGCTCGACCCGGATGTTCCGCCTCGATCGCTTCGAGCCGCTCACGTCGTCGCGCGCCGAGCACGACGCGCGCGCCGGCCCCGATCAACTCCTGCGCGGTGGCGCGCCCGATGCCGGCACTGGCCCCTGTGATGACGACGACTCGGTCCTGCAGCGATTCCACGGCGGTTCAGTCCTCCAAATGTCGATCGCGCCCGCCCTGAGACACCGACGAATGATCGATTCCCTGAAGCATGCATGGTGCCCCGCGCCAGACCCGATCGTCCATCGCCAATCGATGGTCCGGTCCTTCGTCGCGAACAGCCGGGCAACGAGCTGATCGACGAGAGCGGCGCCGAGATCGCGACGGCGGGCTGGCTTCCGGGCAGCGACTGGACCGGGACGGCGTTCCAGCCGATCTACGACAAGGCGGCGCGCGGCGACTTCGGCGCGGCTGCCATGTTCTTCGGCCAGCTAGTGTGGCTCACGATCATGGGGCGCGAGGAGCGCTGGGGATCCGGCCGGTACCAGGTCGACGGACGGGACATCGGAAGCCGAACGTATTTTCGGCTTCGCGGATAGGCAGGCCGAGCCGTGACCGCGCGCCCGTACCGATAGGCGGCAGATACAGCGGCGTCGTTACGGTCTCGCCCATGAGTCAGGATGTTGCGCAAGCGGAGCCGAATTCGCCGCCGTCCACCGCCCGCCACGTCCGGAAGCATCCCGTTGTCTGTGCGCGCGTCCGAACAAGGAACAGACAGACGCGTCCATTGGACGCTGATCAGGGACGTTGATCAACTCGACCTCGAGCACGCTGGGCGGTCCACCGGTGCCGACACTCTCGCGGCCAGAGGGCCTGCTGGCCGAGCGCGCTCAGCGCGAATTCGATCAACCCGGCTGATCAGCGTCCGAGGCCTAGCCAGGCTGCGGACACCTGGCGACGTCATGGACGAGGCTCACCTCCTTCCCGGCGCGCCAGCACAGACGTTGTCGAGCCGCCGAACATCTGCCGATTCCGGCCGGCACCACGGGTCACGCGTGGACGCACTCGTAATAGCCGATCAATGCGCGGAACACATACGGGTCCCCGGCAAGTGAGCACGGTTGGCCGGCGTGAGGCCCTGACGGATCAGATGACCGCTATAGAGGAACTCGCCTGAGGTCCGGTCGAAGCCGACGAAGTTGTAGCTCGGGGCCGAGTCGGGGTTACCGGGGAAGGGACGGCCGATGGCTCGATACGAATCCACTGAGTGGAAATACAGGGTCGAAGCGCGCAATCTATCGACTTCTCCTGATGCCGCAGCGGCTCCCTGACCCGAGCCTGAGTCTCGTGATCGGACACCCCGATCGAGGCGCAGTCGAGGTTGGGACCATGAACAGCTACGTAGCCGAACGCTTCGCAAACGAACACCTCGCCGACCTCAGGCGTGAGGCCCGAGGCGGCCAGCTGATCGCCCGAGACGAACGGCGGGCCATCCGACCGCCGAGGTCTACGAACTCACCGTGGAGGTGGCCTGACATTCTCACGATGCGACGAATCGCGATGACGACGACCGTAGCGGCAATGATGCTCGGAGCGATGACGCCGGCGACCCTGGCCGGCGGGGCGACGGATCAGGAGCGGGCCGAAGCGGCCGGCTGGGGTTGCGCGGCGGCTGTGGGTTTGCCCGCCGGTCACTGCATCAGTCCCGGGACCGTAACGCGCTGGCCTGACGCCCTCATCGCCAGTGGCGGGACGTTCCAGCTCCGGGTCTTCGACGGATCCGGCAACTTCAAGACCGCCGAGATCGCGTCCTTCAAGTCTTCGTCCGACGGCCGGCCGTGCCCGATCGATCCGGAGTCGACCGACGGAACCTACTGGGAGTTCGTGCCTGGTCTGTGGGTCTGCCACCACCAGCCCGAGTAACGCGAACCAAGCAGCACACACGGCGGGTCGGGCTCCATGCCCGGCCCGCCGCTCAGCGCTGGCTGAGGACCGCGGGCTCGGCTCTGGCGGAGGCGGTCGCCGGCGACGCGATGGTCGCGAACCAGGCCGCGATCTCCGCCCGCCGCGTCACGCCGAGCTTCCAACCGGGTCAGGCACTTCCCGGCCGGCACCGGATGCACGTTCGACGTGACCGTCTACCGGGCGCGAGACGGCAGGGCCACCGAAACAGACTTCAGCGACGGCAGCACGGTCTACGAAGTGCACTCGATGAAGCGGACGATCACGAACGACGCCACCGGCCAATCCCTCACCGAGAACCAGATCTACCACGATCTCGAATGGATCGATCCATCGAACGGCTGGATCCGCGGCATCACGAGCGGCCAGTCGATCCAGCAGTTCTACCCGGGCGACGTTGGCCCGAACGGCATCGTCCAGGAGCCCGCGGCCTACATCATCCACGGCACGACGTGGTGGGCGTGGGACCCCGCGACCGAGCACCAGACGGAGTTCAGGTGGACGGGCACGCTCACGGACATCTGCGCGGTCATTTCGTAGCGGGCGGACTGCCCGTTGATCTTGGCGGGCGACGAGGCAAAGTGCCTCGTCGCCTGCGGGGCGCGGCGCCGCGGGGGTGCCGGGACCTCAAGATGCCTCAATTGCATACTTGGGCAGTGAGCACCAGCGTCTCCAGCCCGTCATTCGTTGGCCGCCGCGATGAGATGGAGCGGATTACCACCGCCGAGGCGAGCGCTCGTGTGGGCCGCGGCGCGCTCGTGCTCGTGGCCGGCGAGGCCGGGGTCGGCAAGACCCGACTCGTGGACGAGGCCGTCCGTCGAACGCGTGACGCGGGTGGACTCGTGCTCGTTGGGGCCTGCGTCGACCTGGCGGGAGCCGGCGTCCCGTTCGCCCCCATCCGCGACGCCCTCCGTGGTTTGCTCGCCGGCCTTCCGCCCGAAGGGCTCGAAGCACTCATCGGGCAAAGCCGTGCGGAGCTCATCTACGCGCTCCTTGATCTCGGCTCGGCGACCCTCCCGGAGCGAGTTGGTCTCGGGAGCGATTCGAGCGGGCCTCGATTCGCGGAGGCCTGCCTCGACCTGTTCGGGCGGCTCGCTGTCGAACGACCGCTGCTCGTCGTGGTCGAGGATATCCATTGGGCCGACCGGTCGACGCTCGACCTCCTGTCGTACCTGGCTCGCAGCCGCCTGGAGGTCCGATTCGTGGTCCTTGCGACATTCAGGTCCGACGAGCTCCACCGGCGTCACGCCCTTCAGCCATTCCTCGCAGAGATGGCCCGGACCCGAACCACTGAACGGCTGGATCTGCGGCGCTTCGACCGCGCCGAGCTCGAGGAGCAGCTCCAGGGCATTCTCGGAGGGCCAGTCGAGACGGGGGTCATCGATCGCGTCCAGGCGCGATCGGACGGCAACCCGTTCTATGCCGAGGAGGTGCTCCTCGTCGACACGACGGGCGAGGAGCTGCCAGCAGCCCTCCGCGACGTGCTGCTCACCCGGGTTGCGACGGTCAGCCAACCGACGCAGGAGCTCCTCAGGATCGCGTCCGTGGCGGGCACCCAGGTACCCGTCCCGATCCTCGTCGGGGTGACCCGGCGAGAGGAGGCCGACCTGGAGCCGATGTTGCGTGAGGCCATCGAGCGGCATCTCCTGGTCCCTCGTGAGATCGCGGGTGAGGCCTCGATTGCATTTCGCCACGCGCTCGTCCAGGAGGCCGTCTATGCCGAGCTTCTGCCCGGCGAGCGGGTCCGGTTGCATGCCGCCTACGCCGAGGCGATGGGCACTGCGGATCGATCCGCGAAGCGATCCGGCCATGGTCATGCGGCCCAGATCGCCCGGCACTGGCTTGCCGCCCACGATCTGCCGCGCGCCCTCGTTGCGTCCATGGTCGCGGCCACCACCGCCATCGGCATGCACGCCTTCACCGAAGCCCTGGCGGAATACGAACGGGTGCTCGAGCTGTGGGACCAGGTGCCGAACCCGGAGCAGCAGACCGGATTCGACCGGATCGCCGTGCTCGAGAGTGCGGCGCGGGCCGCCTCGGAGTCGGTCCCACCTCGGGCCGCAATCCTCATAGCAGAGGCCATCCGGCTCGCCGGCGAGGCCAGCGATCCCACTCGACTGGGTCTTCTCAAGGAGCGCCTCGGCCGCTACGCGTGGACTGCCGGTGACGAACTTACGGCGATTGACGCATGCCGAGAAGCGGTCCGCCTAGTCCCTAGGGAACCGCCTACGGCCGCCCGGGCGCGGGTTCTTGCCAGCCTCGGCCAGATCCTGATGATCACCGCGCAATTCGACGAGGCAAGGGTCGTCTGTGAGGAGGCGGTTGCCGTTGCGCGTGCGACAGGCGCCGCCGAGATCGAGTGCCACGCGCTCGACTCGCTCGGGGTGACATCCGTCTATCTCGGAGACCTTGCAGGAGGCTTGGCCGAGCTGCGCGAGGCGGGCGAGATCGCGCAGCGCATCGGGAGCATCGACGAAACGGCCAGGGTCCAAGCCAATCGGATCGACGTCCTCGCCAACAGCGGGCGCCTGGCGGAAGCCGTCGAGGCAACGATCGAGGCCGTCGCGTTCACGGAAGAGCATGGTCTCACCCGCGTGGTCGGCGTCCTCGACCTCGCAGAAGGCGCCCTCGCGCTGTTCCGGTTAGGGCGTTGGCCGGAGGCCCGGCAGATGCTCTCACGTGCCGGTCAATACGATCTCGCCGGCACGCCGCAGATCTTCCGCGACCAGCGGCTCATGCTCCTCGACGTCGCCGAGGGACGGCATGACGTCGCGGTCGCGCGTCTCCCAAAGGCGCGTCAGCTCATCGCGCGGGTGGTCGAGGCGCAACTCATCGCACCCCTCGCCGAGGCAGCCGCTGAGCTCGACCTTTGGCAGGGCCGGCCGGCCGACGCTCGGCGTGAGATCGGGGCCGCGCTGGGGCATCTCGCGCCTGGCAGCTCCATTTCGCGCCTGGGCCCGCTGTTCGCGCTGGGCCTGCGGGCCGAAGCCGAGCTCGCCGCGACGGCCAGGGCCCGGAAGCGTGAGGCAACGGTCGCCGAGGGCCGTGCGGTCGCCGACCGCCTGCTCGCGGAGATCACCCAGATGCGGTGGATGGCCCGGGATCGGTTGCCGAACTTCGAAGGGCAGGCCGACGCGTGGTGGTCAATCTGCGTCGCCGAATACGCACGCGTGGGTGGTGGCAGCGACCCGAAGCTGTGGGATGCCGCGGCCGATGCCTTCGATGCGATCTCGATGCCCTATCCGCGGGCCTACGCCCGCATGCGCGCCGCTGAGGCGATCCTTGCAACGAGCCGGTCGAGATCGGCGGCCGCATCGCGACTGCAGGAGGCGCACGAAGTTGCGACGCAGCTCGGGGCCGAGCCGTTGCGCGGCGAGATCGCCGGAGTGGCAACTCGCGCGCGAATTGACCTCGTCGATTCCGCGGCTGAGGTACCGGCTGGCATGGGACGGGGAGACGCCGTCCGTGACGCGATCTTGCTCGACGGGGATCCGATCGGTCTGACCTCGCGGGAGCGGGAGGTCCTCACGCTCGTAGCAGCCGGACGAACCAACCGTGAGATTGCGGAGCGGCTCTTCATCACCGAAGGTACCGCCGGCACCCACGTTTCGAACATCCTGGGGAAACTCGGCGTGCGTGGCCGAACCGAGGCTGCGGCGGTTGCCCACCGCCTCGCGCTGCTGCCGGAGTATCACGACCCCTGACGTTACGGCGGCCGCCAATTAAGACGCTCGAGCTGGCACTCCTGCATGGAGCGATCCTTGAGTTCGTGGTCCACGACATCCGGCCGTCGCAGGCGAAGTCCTCGGCTGCGGACGCCTGCCAACGTCATGGACGAGGCTCACCTCGTTCCGGGCGCGCCAGCACAGACGTAGGGATGCTTACGCCACGTCCGCCGAGGCTCGGTCTACGCAGCGACCTCCGAGGGGCGCCATGGCCACGCCTGCTCACGTACACTCGCCATTGATCGGCCGACGCCCAGTGGCCGAGCGGGGGAAGGGGAGCGCGCGTTGGCCCAGGCGACGATCGACAACCCGATCATTAACTCGCCCTTCGTCGAGCCTGCCCGCCACTTTGTCACCACCACCGACGGCACCGTCACAGGCGAGATCGACACCCGCCGTCGGCCGAGCGAGTTCTTCGTCCCGGTCGCGCCGCCGAAGAAGCGGTCCGGCCAGCTCACCCTCGACCAGTTCGGCCCGAAGCGCCAGCAGCCCAACGAGATCGTCAACGAGATCCGCCAGGCCGTCGGCCGGTGGCGGCAGCTCGGCTATCCGCACATCACCACGACGACGCGGGATCTGCTCGAGCACTGGCAAGCCGAGGACCGCGAGCGACGCCTTTTCTTCTGCCAGATCGAGGCGGCCGAGACCGCGATCTATTTGGCCGAGGCTGCCGAGAAGATCGGCGACACCAAGGCCCTCAACGTCATCACAGGGGAGAACGCCACCCACAACGGCGGTCTCGCGCGCCAGGCATTCAAAATGGCCACGGGCTCGGGCAAGACAGTCCTGATGGGAATGCTCATCGCGTGGCAGACGCTGAACAAGGTGGCGAACCCGCAGGACAAGCGCTTCAGCACCAACTTTCTGATCGTCGCCCCCGGGATCACGATCCGCGACCGACTCCGGGTGTTGTACCCGAACGATCCCGGCAGCTACTACCGCCAGATGGATCTCGTGACCCCGGATCAGCTCGACCGCCTCCAGGCCGCGACCGTCCTCGTCACGAATTACCACGCGTTCCTGCGTCACGACAAGATCCAGGTCGCCAGCCTGACCAAGAAGGTCCTGACCCGCTTCGACGAGAACGACGAGCGGTTTCGCGAGACGCCGGCCGAGATGGTCCGGCGGGTCTGTCGGGTGTTCGGCAACGCGAAGAACATCGTCGTCCTCAACGACGAGGCCCACCACTGCTACGCGCCGGCGCCTCCCGCCGAGGCGCAGGAGGAGACCCTCGACGCCTGTCCACGCCCGACGACCTCGTGACCCTCGCGCCCCGGCTGAGGAAGACGAGCGACCACCCGAACGAGAGCCAGGTCGTCGGGCAAGCCCGCCCCAACGTCTTCTATGAGGCGGGCATGGCGATGTCGCTGTTCCGCGACAAGACCGTGTTCGTGCAGGTCGGGGTCGTGAAGGCGTTCTCGGACATCGGCGGGACGCACATCACGCGGCTCTCGAACTCAGCGACCAGCCGCCAAGAGCTGGCGACGAAGCTCAAGAACACCGGCCTCGCGGTCGACACGGACGGTACCGATTGGCTCACTGACGGGGACTTCGACAGGAAGGAACTTAATGCCCTCACGCACAAGCTCACGGCCTGAGGACCCGGCGGAGGCCGCCGCGCCCGCTCGACTCGGACCGGCGACGATCCGCGACCGCATCGCGGCTTTCGGAATGCTCGATGGCATGAAGGACGCGACCCAGGCGCAGAAATCGCTGCGCCTCGCGCTCGTCGGCTTCTCCAACGCGGACATCGCTGCCATGCTGCAGACGACGCCGCAGGTCGTGTCGCAGAACCTCTATGAAGAGCGGCGGAAGGTTGCGGGAAAGAAGCCCGTGCGCAAGACCAGGGCAGCGCCGGCGGAGTAGCCGCGCGCCCCTTGTGACGATATTCCACGCCACCCCAAACGCTGCCAGACATAACTCACCTTATCGGAAGTGAAAGGACACGCATTTGGAGGCGCTACGGCGCCGAGAACGCTGGTCGCGCGACGTTAGCTACAGGTCCGCCGGGCGCCGCAGGTCGAATGAGGCCCCACGGATGAGGCGCTCGTCCAGCGTGACCAGCGGCAACCGATCCGACGCGCAAGAGCCAGATATTCGGCGTCGTTCGTCTTCGCCCAGCCGAGATCGGCAGCGATTGCGGTGGCATCGAGGCTCAGCGCGCCGGCCGGCTCGTGCGCGATCGGCAGCGCGAGTCTCGACGCTCCTCAGGCCCGGAGGACGGGCACGCCATACGCGTCGAACACCTGGTCTCGCGACACAACGACGGCGTCCAGGCGAAGAGCCTGAGCCAGGACCATGCGATCGAACGGGTCGCGATGATGCATCGGCAGCCGCGCCGCCCGGATGGCATCGTCGCCGTGGACCGGAATGCAATCGAAATCCTCGCTCTCGAGCACGGCCAGGAGGTCATCGGGCGCCTGGAGCTTGCCCATCACCCGCTTGATCTCGAGCTCCCAGATCGTCGCGGCCGAGACGACGACATCGTTGGCGGGATCTGCGATCGACGCGCGCGCCGCTCGGTCGAGGGAGGGCTCGTCCCTCAGCCACCACAGAAGAGTGTGGGCATCGAGCAGAAGGATCACCCTTCGAAGTCCCGGATCAGCGCCTCGTTCGGGGCATCGAAGTCCGGCGCCACGACGATCTGGTCGCGCCAGCGGCCGGGAACCCGAGGGCGGTGGGTCTTGCGGTAGGCCACGAGGCGCGCCACGGGACGGCCGGCGCGGGCGATCACGATCTCTTCACCCGCCTCGACCTTGTCGATGAGGCGGGACAGGTGCGTCTTCGCTTCGTGGATGTTGACGGTGTCGACCATGGCGGCACGCTAGCCCATGAGTCCGACTTAGTCAACGTAGGTTGGGCGACGATGTCCGGACGGTCGATCGGGACGGAGGAGCCGCGCGTCCCGCGCTCGGGGTCTGGTGCTCTCCCCGCTCGGCTACAAAACCAAACCTGCCTCTCCCGGCGTAGACGCTCGTGGGAGAGGAGCCACTCAACAGCCCTCACAGGAGATCGCAAGACCATGGGACGCCGAAATCTCGCCGCCACGCTCAGCCTGCCGCTCATCCTCGTCCTCGCCGCCTGCTCAGGGCCTGCGGCCGCGACGACATCGCCCAGCCAGCCTGCCGCGACCCAGCCGGTGGCCAGCGTCGCTCCAACGGGCTCCGCAGACGCGTCGCCGGCCAGCGCCGGACAGATCGAGCTGAAGGTCGCCCCGGGCGCGGGCTCCATCGCCGCCTACCTGACCGGCAAGGACGGCAAGACCCTCTACATCTTCACGAAGGACACTGCCGGCAACGGCAAGAGCGTCTGCAACGGCGACTGCGCGACGGCCTGGCCGCCGCTCGTCGTCGCGTCCGTTGACGAGGTCAAGGCCGACTCGGGCGCCACCGGCGCGCTTGCTCTCGCGACGCGCGACGACGGCACCAAGCAGGTCACGTACAAGGGCCTGCCGCTCTACTACTTCGCGGCCGACACCGCGGCCGGTGAGACGAAGGGCCAGGGCGTGGGCGGAGTCTGGTTCGTCGCCAACCCGTAAGCCGGCGGGAGCGCCCAAGCGCCCCCAATACGACTCGAGCCCGTCAGCGGCGGCCCGTCGTGGCCGCCGCTGCGGATTCATCCATGCGGGCGATTGTCGGGCCTTCGACCGGGCTCGCGCTCAGGGCCCTGGGAGTCAGGCCGGCGCGGCGGGAGACATGGAAACGCCCGAAGGAACTCTGATCACTAGACGCTCCAGTCAATACAAGTACCAACTGGATCGCTAGATGTTCAAGGCCCCTTCAGGCAAGACGTACGATAGGTGGCCGGCCCCGGTCCCGTCCATAGACTTATCCACGACTTTGCTCGCAACCGCCTCGCAATCAAGAGAGTTATCCACAGGGTTCCCACGATCGTCGCGCCCGATGCGACCGGACCTGCGAGGATGCGGCCATGCTGATCGTGCTGTCCGGGCTGCCGGCGACCGGCAAGACGGCCGTGGCGGCCGCCGTGGCCCGCGAGCTCCGGGCTCCCCTCCTCTCGGTCGACCCGATCGATTCGGCGCTGGCGCAGGTCGGCGTCGACGACACCGATCCGCCGGGCCTCGCCGCGTACGCGGTCGTCGGCGCGATCGCCGAGGACAATCTCGCCCTGGGCCTGACGGTCGTGGTCGACGCCGTGAACGCGGTCGGCGAAGCGAAGACGTTCTGGATCGAGCTCGCCCGCCGCCTTGGCGCGCCGCTCCTGGTCGTCGAGACGGTCCTGTCAGATCCCGAGCTGCATCTGAGCCGGCTACAGGGCCGCGAGCGTGATCTCGCGATCCCGGAGCCGACCTGGGAGGCGGTCGAGCTCCGCCGCAGCGAGTGGGTTGCCTGGCCCTTCGCGCCGCTCGTCGTCAACGCGGCAGAGCCTCTGGCGGACAACGTCGAGCGGGTCGTCGCTGCCGCCCGGGTGATCCTCGCCGGACAAACGCGGGCGAGCCAGGGGCGAGCGTAACGTCTCGGGGGACTGAACGTCGTAGGCGCGACACGCACCTGCGTGCGACCTCCGGCACGTCTCGCCCCACACAAGGAACCGACTGATGAAGAACAGCCGCCTCGTCGGCATTGCATGGTCGACCGCGCTCGTGATGATCCTCGGCGCGTGTTCCGGTGCATCTCCGAGCGCATCGCCTTCGTCTGGATCGGCAACGTCAACCCCGCCCGCGAGCCCGGCGGCGTCTGTTTCGACGGCGCTCACGTTCGAGGCGTTCGTCGTGGCGGCGTGCTCGGCGTTCGAATCGATGGACCAGGCCATCGGCAATCCAGACGCCGGGACAGGATCCGAGCTGAGCGACGAACTGGACCGGGCGGTCGAGGCAAAGGACGGACCAGCAGCGACGCGTCTGGCGGCCGCCATCATGACCAAGCTCGACACAGGACGACGCCAGGCGGGCCTCGCCGCGGGCTATCCGTCGGCCAAGCCGATGATGACCCAGCTGGACCGCGTCCTCGAGGCCTTCGCGGCGATGGTCGTGGCGAAGCGCGATGCTGCGCTTGACGTTTCGGGCGCTGTTGAGCCGCAGGCCGCATTCGAGAATGCCGGCGGGGTTGAGGCGTGGCGCGCGATGCTCGAGGCGCTGCCCGACATCGACCGCCCGGCTGGGGCGCCCGTGCGCCAGTGTCCGACAGTGGCGGTCAGCCTGTAGCTCGCGGAGCCGCGGACACAGAGAAACGCCCGAAGGAACTTCGTGACCGTAGCCTCCAACTCCAATGCAAGCACCGGAATCGTCACTTTCGTTCTCGTAGCCCCTTCAGGCAAGACCTACTGTACGGGCCGCCCGGAGGTCCTGCATAGGGACTTGTCCACGAGTTTCGCGGATCGCGGGGCATTTCGACCAAGGTTATCCACGCTCTATCCACGATCTCCTCGCGACGGGCACGCGCTACGCTCAATCAGGCGTCGCTGGCTGTCCATCTTCCGGCTCGAGCGGCCACATCTCACCGCCGGCCAGTCGCGGCAGGCCGCCCGGGTCGATCTCGATCGGGCCGTCCGAGCCGAGCTGCCAGCTGCCGGCCGCGCGGGCGACCCGGACCGGCCGGATCTCGACCCACAGGGTGGGCGGGATCCAGACCGCGTGACGTGCGATCGATGAAGCGGCCTCGAGGGTCGGCCTGAGGAGACGGGAGGCGGCCAGCACGCACACGACCGAATCGTCGATGACGACCAGGCCGTCGGGCTCCCAGGCGAGGCCCGCCACGTGCTCGACGCCGTCGCTCACGATCGCGTGCCCGTGGAGCGTGCCATCGCCCTCCGGATGGAGCGTCAGCAATCCCGACGGCGTCGAGAGCTCGAGATGGCTGAACCGCCCGGCGGGATCGGTCTCGAGGAGGAGCGAGTGGGCGATCCCCTCCCCCGCCCGGCGGACCTCCCGGTAGCGCCGGCCGCGGCTGCCTTCGGCGACGGACCAGATCACGGAGCGACCACCGGGCGTCGAGCCACGACCGCCGACCCGCTGAAAGCCGGTCACGGGCGGGTCAGGCGCGGCTCGACGGGCCCGGCGCGGTCAACGCCTCGAGCTCGGCCTCGTCGGCGTCGTCGGCGTCCAGGGTCTCGCGCCAGGACGCCGCGGCCGCCTCGAGCTCGCCGGCCAGCGACGTGGCGGCCCGGCCATGGACCCGGACGTCACGCTCGCCGTATTCGAGCTCAACCGTGCCCCGCTCACGGATCCGGGCGAGGAGCTCGCCCGCGGCGTACGGGACGCGGACGTCGACATCGACCCACAGTGACGCGAGGAGGGCCGCGATCTCGGCCCGGAGCGTGTCCAGCCCGAAGCCGGTCAGGGCACTGACGAGGACGGACCCCGCCAGGGCCGGCGCCGGAGCGCCGCCGTCGAGCGCCGCCTTCTCGACGAGGTCGGCCTTGTTGAACGCCACGAGCCGTGGCTTGTCGCCCGCGCCGAGCTCGTCGAGGACGGTCTGGACGGTCGCCCGGTGCTCGCGCAGGTGGGGATCCGACGCGTCGACCACCTCGATCAGGACGTCGGCCCGGTTGACCTCCTCGAGGGTGGCCCGGAACGCGTCGACCAGCTGGTGCGGGAGCTTGTGGATGAAGCCCACGGTGTCGGTGACGATCGCGGTCTGACCGTCGCCGAGCTTGACCTGGCGCGACGTGGGGTCGAGGGTCGCGAACAGCTTGTCCTCGGCCTTTGCGACCTCGCTCCCGACGAGGGTGTTCAGGAGCGTCGACTTGCCGGCGTTCGTGTAGCCGACGATGCCGACGGTCGCGAACAGCCGCCGGTCGCGGCCGCGGGCCGCGGTCTGGCGCTGCTGGCGAACCTGGTCGACCCGCTCCTTCATCTTGGAGATCCGGGTCCGGATGATGCGCCGGTCGGTCTCGAGCTGGCTCTCGCCCGGTCCCCGCGCCCCGATCCCGCCGCGTGTTCGCGACAGATGGGTCCAGAGCTTCGTCAGGCGCGGCAGCTGGTACTCGAGCTGGGCGAGCTCGACCTGGAGCCGGCCCTCGTGGGTCTGGGCGTGCTGGGCGAAGATGTCCAGGATCAGCCGGCTGCGATCCATGACCTTGACGTTGAGGAGGCTCTCGAGCGACTTCTGCTGGCTCGGCGACAGCTCGTCGTCGGCGATCAGGACGTCGTAGCCGGTCTCACTCCGGGCCTGGGCCAGCTCCTCGGCCTTGCCCTTGCCGACGTACCAGTTGGGGTCGACGTGGCGGCGATTCTGCCACTCGGCCCCGACGACCTCGGCGCCGGCCGTCACAGCGAGATTGGCGAGCTCGGTCAGGCTCTCCTCGGCGGTCCAGCCGGCGTCGTCGCCGGTGTCGACCGCGAGCAGGAACGCCTTCTCGACGGGCGGGGTGAGATCGATCGCTTCGTTCCTGGGCACGGGCCGAAGGATACGCGCGGGTAGCCGATGGGGCGAATGGTTGGCCCGGAACTAGTCCGTTCGGCGGCGGTGGCCGTACCGATGACTCATGGTTCGGGGCGGCGCATCCCGTCGATGCTCCGTGACGTGCCGACATCGACCTCACCACAGCTCGCCGATCCCTCCCGCCCACGGCTCACCGCCCCGGCGCGCGTCGGGTGGCTGCGCGCGCAGCTGCCGGGACGCGACCTTCCTGCCCCCGAGTCGGCCGTCCGCCGGAACACGATCCGGGTGGTCGCGATCGCGGCCCTGGTCCTGACGGCTGCGTACCTCGGCTGGCGCACCGTGTCGACGGTCGAGTTGAGCGTGTGGTGGCTGTCGATCCCGCTCCTCGCGCTCGAGTTCCACGCCGCGCTCGGCATCGCCCTGTTCACGTTCTCACTGTGGGACGTGGACCGACGGCCGGAGACGCGCCCCGTGCACGAGACGACCGACCGGATCGCCGTCCTGATCCCGACCTATAACGAGTCGCTCGAGATCCTGACCCCGACGATCGCGGCGGCCCTCGCGATGCACGTGGATCACGAGACGTGGGTCCTCGACGACGGCGATCGGCCCGAGGTGGAGCGCCTCGCGCAGGAGCTCGGTGCTCACTACCTCATCCGGCCCGAGCACGATCACGCCAAGGCCGGCAACCTGAACCACGCCCTCGGCGTGATCGAGGCGGATTTCGTCGCGGTCCTCGATGCCGACCACGTCGCCTCGCCGGACTTCCTGGTCCACACCCTCGGCTACTTCGACGATCCGGGGCTCGCCCTCGTCCAGACGCCCCAGGAGTTCTACAACACCGATTCGTTCGAGCATCAGGCAGGGCGCGCGGACGAGCCCGACCGCTTCCATGAGCAGGCCCTCTTCTACCGGATGCTCCAGCCGGGCAAGAACCGCTGGGGCGGGGCGTTCTGGTGCGGGACGGGTGCCGTCGTCCGGGTCGCCGCACTGCGCGACGTCGGCGGAGTCGCGACCGACACGATCACCGAGGATATCCACACGACGATCCGGCTTCACCGCCGGGGCTGGCGGACGACCTATCACAACGAGGTCCTCGCCCGCGGCCTGGCCGCCAACGACGCCGCGACCTACCAGCTCCAGCGCCACCGCTGGGGCGCGGGCGCCATGCAGGTCCTCCGGCTCGAGAACCCGCTCTTCGTGAGCGGCCTGAGCCTCAGCCAGCGGCTGTCGTACGCGGCGACGCTGCTCGGATGGTTCGACGCCTGGCGGTCGCTGGGCTACCTGCTCCTGCCGATCGCGGTCCTCCTGACCGGCGCCGTCCCAATCCGGGCCGACGCCCTGACCTTCAGCCTCTTCTTCGGCCTGACCTTCTTCCTCCAGCAGCTCGCGATGCGGCTCCTCAGCCGAGGATGCCACCGGCCGTTTCTATCAATTCTGTTCGAGCTCGTCCGGATGACCCCCAACCTCCTTGCGACCATGAGCCTAGCGACCCGTCGCAAGCTCGCGTTCCGGGTGACCCCGAAGGGCCGCACCGGCGATGCCCGGCACGCTGCGCCCGAGCCACGCCTGCTCCGCTTCCTCGCCCTGTTGAGCGTGTTCGCAGCGGCCTGGTTCGGGCTCACCCTCATGGGCTCGACGATCACCGCGTACGTGGTGCCGTGGGCTGCCTACGGGGCGTTCGGCTGGCTCGTCCTCAACGTCTTCCTGCTCGTCAGTGCCATCGGCCGGGTCCGCGACCTGCGCTACGCCGGTGAGCGCCGGGCCAGCGTCAGGTTCGAGACGACGTTCGTCGGCTCATTCGACGGCGGTCCGTGCCAGATCCTCGATCTGTCCCTGACAGGCGCGCGGGTGGCAGTCGATGGGCTGTCGGACATGAATGCCCATCACCTCGTCGTCGAGCTCGATGGACAGGACCTGGCCATCGAAGCGGCCGTCCGCTCGCACCGACCCGACGGCGCCGGCCGGACGATCCTCGGCCTGGAGTACCTGCCCGACCAGAACCTCGCCCGGGCGGCCCTCGCCCTCGGGCTGTTCCAGACGACCGTCGTGCCGGCCCGGGTCGGCCAGGCGACCCGCACCGTGGTCCTGCGCCCGCCGGTTGGTCCCGACGGCCCGCTGAACCCGACCCGCGAGACGGCCGCCGCCTGAGTGGCCGCCTGGCGCCATACGCGGCGCGCCGGCCCGGCAGGCCCGAGGTCCGGGGAACGCGATAGGCCTTCCGGTCCGGTGCGAGGGAACGGATTGCCCATTCCCCTCCCCCGCCGATGGTCCGATGCTCCGGGTCGGATGCCGAACCAGACGCCCCACGCCAGCGACGCTCCCAGGACCCGCCAGGTCAGCGTGCGTCCGGCCGCCTGGTCGCGAGCGGTCCTCGGCGCGCGCGGACTGCCCGAGCCCGAGTCGGCCACTCGCCGGACCGCGATCCGCGGAGTCGCGCTCGTCGCTCTGGCGGCGACCGTCGCCTACCTCGGCTGGCGGATGGTGGCCACCGTGGATCTCGCCGCCTGGTGGGTGTCCGTCCCGCTCGTCCTGATCGAGATCCATGCCGCGCTCGGGCTGGCTCTCCTCACATTCTCGCTGTGGGACGTCGACCGACGGCCCGCCGCCGAACCGGTGACCAGCACGACCGACCGGGTCGCCGTCCTGATCCCGACCGTCGACGAGTCGCTCGATGTCCTGACCCCGACGATCGCCGCCGCCCTCGCCCTCCGGGTCGACCACGAGACGTGGATCCTTGACGACGGCGGCCGGCCAGAGGTCCACCAGCTCGCCACCGAGCTCGGGGCGCTCTACCTGTCGCGCCCCGACCAGGCCGACGGCAAGGCCGGCAATCTCGCCCACGCCCTCGCCATCGTCCGGGCCGACTTCGTAGCCGTCCTCGATGCGGACCACGTTGCGTCGCCCGACTTCCTCGTCCGGACCCTCGGCTACTTCGCCGATCCGAAGGTCGCGCTCGTGCAGACGCCGGAGGACTTCTACAACCTCGACTCGTTCGGCCATCCGATCGGCCAGGGCAAGCGCATCCACGACCAGACCCTCGAGCAGCGCGCGATCCAGCCGGGCCGCAATCGCTGGCATGCCGCGGTCTGGTCCGGGACCGGCGCCGTGCTCCGCGTCACCGCCCTGCAGGACGCCGGCGGGGTCGCGATCGGAACCGTCGCCGAGGCTCTCCACACGACGATCCGTCTTCATCGGCGCGGCTGGCAGACGGTGTTCCACAACGAGGTCCTGGCCCGCGGTCTGGCCGTCGCCGATGCCGCCTCCGACCAGCTCCAGCGGCGCCGCCACGCCGCCGGCGCGATGCAGGTCCTGCGAGTCGAGAACCCGCTCGTCGCGTCCGGCCTCCGCCCGGCGCAGCGGCTCTCGTACGCCGCGAACCTTCTCGGCTGGTTTGATGCCTGGCGCTGGCTCGCGTTCGTCCTGCTCCCGATGGTGGTCCTGCTGACAAACACCGCACCGCTCAACGCCGACGGGGCGACGTTCGTTGCCCTCTTCGGAGCGACATTCCTGCTCCAGCAGGCCGCCCGGACGGCGCTCAGCCGCGGTCGCCACGTTCCGCTCCTGGCGGTTCTCCTCCAGCTCGTCCGGCTGACGCCCGACCTCCAGGCGACGCGGTTCCTGTTCCGGCGCAGCTCCGATCGAACCGCCTTCCCGGTCACGCCCAAGGGCCGGACCGACACGGACCGGCGTCGGCGCAGCGAGCCGCGCCTGCTCCGTGCCCTGGCGCTCGTGAGCGTGTTCGCTGCCGCGTGGTTCGCCCTCGCGATCATGGTCGCGTCCTTCCTCGGGGTCGTGTTTGCATGGCCGAAGTACGCCGCGTTTGCCTGGCTGGTCGTCGACGCCACGCTCCTCGTGTACGCGATCGGGCGCGTCCGCAACATCCGCTTCGGCGGCGAGCGCCGTGTCGGGGTCCGGTTCGAGACCTCGTTCGCCGGTTGGTTCGACGGGGTGCCCTGCCGGATCCTCGATCTGTCTCTGTCGGGCGCGCGGATCGCGGTCGGCAAGCTCTCGAGCCCCGCGGTCCACCAGCTCGTCGTCGATCTCGATGGCGCGGAGCTGAGCTTCGCGGTCGACATCCGCGGCCGCCGCGGCGATCCCGTCCACGGGCCGACGATCGGGCTGGAGTTCCACCCGGGCCAGAACATCGCCCGGGCAGACCTTGCCCTCGTCCTGTTCCGGACCTCGGTCGTGGCAGCCCGAGCCGGTCAGCCGGTCGGAACCCGGGTGATCACCGACCCGCCGGACGCCCGGCAACCGGACACCAAGCCCGCCGCGGCCTGACGGCGAACCCGGTCGCGTCGCCGGACTAGGCTCGCCCGCCGATCAGCGTCCTCGCCACACCGAGCGCAGCGTCGAGGCGGGTCGGGCTCGTACCATCCAGCCACGCGATGTCGGGTTCCGCCCGGAACCAGGTTCGCTGGCGTTTCGCGAACGCCCCGTTGCGGCGGGCGTCCTCGGCGATCGCCGCGTCGCGCGTCATCTGGCCGTCGAGCACGGCCCACGCCTCGCGATAGCCGATCGCCGAAAAAGCCGGCAGGGCCGGATCGAAGCGCGCGCGCAGGATGCGCGCCTCTTCGACAAGGCCCGCGTCGAACTGGGCCCGGGCGCGTCCAGTGATCCACGCGCGGTGCGTGACGGGGTCCACGGTCAGTCCCAGCCAGGCGACCGCAGCGTCGTAGCCGCGCGGCGGCGGCAGGGCGTGATCACCGCCGGCGACCTCGGCGATCTCGAGGGCCCGGACGACCCGCCGCGGATTGGCGACGTCGACGGTCGCGGCTCGGGTGGGCGCCACGGCCCTGAGTCGCGCGACCAGCGGCTCCAGGCCGACCGCCAGAAACTCCGCCTCGAGC
>JACCVQ010000217.1 GCA_013698095.1 Chloroflexota bacterium | reverse complement strand
GGGTGGGGCTGCGGATGGCTCGGCCGCGGCCGTGCTCGGCGCGCCCTTGTCGTCGGGCGCCACGACGGTGGCGACGGTCGGCTGGTCAGTGGCGGTCCCGCCGCCGGCGGCGTCCTCGGCCGTCTCGATGACCGCGATCTCGGCGTTGTTCGGGACCGTGGCGCCTTCCTCGGCGAGGATCTCCTTCAGGACGCCCGCAAAGGGCGACGGCACCTCCGCGTTCACCTTGTCGGTGATGACCTCGAGGAGCGGCTCGTACTTCTCGACCGTGTCGCCGGGCTGCTTCAGCCACTTGCCGATCGTCCCCTCGGCCACGCTCTCGCCGAGCTGGGGCATCGTCACCTTGGCCACTGTGTCGCTCCTCCGGATCGCCGGGCGGTCGGGGCCGCCTCCGTTCGTTCCGGGCTAGTGTCGCGCATCGAGCGACAGACTGCCGCATCCGACGTCCCGTGGCAGACTCGGCCGGTGCTCCGACAGTTCTCCCAGGTCGACGTCTTCACGACCGAGCCCTACCGCGGCAACCCGGTCGCCGTCGTCCACGACGCGTCGGGGATCGACGACGCAACGCTCCAGCGGTTCGCCCAGTGGACGAACCTGTCCGAGACCACGTTTCTCCTGCCACCGACGACGTCCGACGCCGACTATCGCGTCCGGATCTTCACGCCAGTGTCCGAGCTGCCGTTCGCTGGCCACCCGACGCTCGGGACATGCCATGCGTGGCTCGAGGCCGGCGGCTCGCCGCGCGAGCCAGGGCAGATCGTCCAGGAGTGTCCGGCGGGCTTGATCCGGATCCGGCGCTCGGCCGACGGTCAGCTCGCCTTCGCCGAACCGCCCCTGATCCGCGCCGGGCCTGTCGACGACGCGACGGTCGACCACGTCGCCGAGGCCCTGCGCATCCCGAGGGCGGCGATCATCGCGACGCAGTGGGTCGACAACGGGCCCGGCTGGGTCGGGGTGCTCCTGTCGTCGGCGGCCGAGGTCCTCGCGATCGAGCCGGGCTTCGTGGACGGCGACGTGGGAGTCGTCGGACCGTATCCGGCAGGCTCGGCGGCGGCCTTCGAGGTCCGGGCGTTCTTCCCGTTGAACGGCGCAACCGTCGAGGACCCGGTCACAGGCAGCCTGAACGCGTCGCTCGCGGGCTGGCTCATCCGAAGCGGGCGCGCGGCGGCGCCATACGTGGCCAGTCAGGGCACGGCGCTCGGCCGGGCGGGCCGCGTCCATGTCTCGCAGGACGAGGACGGGACGATCTGGGTCGGCGGAGGCACGGTCACGTGCATCCGAGGCGAGGTCGAGATCTGACCGCTCGTATCTGACAGCGGCCGGACCGCTGCCTTCCTGGACCGACCGCTCCGCCTCGAGGTTGCCCCGGTCAGTTGATCTTTCTCCCGGCATCGCGAATCGAGATCGTCTGGAACTGGACCCAGATCGCGGGGCTGACCTGGTCGGCACCGGAGCAGACGCTGTAGCCGCGCAGGTTCGGGAAGCGGCCGTCAACCGGGATCTCCAGGACCTCGCCGTCTCGCACGACGACCAGGCCATGCGGGTCGTGCACCACGGGAACGTCCCACGTTCCGCCGCGGAAGCCCTCAGGCCAATAGACCCGGTAGCGCATGCCCGTTTCGTCCACCGCCACCACCTGGTCGTCGGCGGTCGGATCGATCCGGAAGGTCAGTCGGCCTGGGAAGCCGGCAAGTGGGCACGACTTGCCATCGAAAAGAAGAATCCGGATGGGGATTGGCAACGAAGGGGCGGCCGATGAGACGTCACAGCCGACGGCGCCGAGTAGCGCGAGCGCCAGGAGCCCGCTCCGCGCCGCGGCGCGAGGACGGATCCTACGACCGCCGGCCAGCGTCGACCTGCTCGGCGACCTGCCGCCAGCCCGGAATCGACCGCGCGGTCAGCGCATCGAGCTCGGCGAGGAGTCCTTCGTCGACCTTCGTGAAATTGAAGCAGGACTTGCCCTGCATCCGCTTCCTGAGCTCCGGCGACATCGACTCCACGAGGCCCGGCGTCGCGTAGACGGGCATCAGGTAGTAGCTGACGTAGCTCTTGCCGAGCCGGGTGCCCGCGACGTAGCCCCGCGGCTTGCCCTCGAGCCCGGGCACCTCGACCGTGACGCCTGCCGGACCGTCCGTCGTGACCGCGAGATCGCCGCGGTGCTTCATGACGATGCCCCGGAGCCGATCATGAACCGCCTCGAAATCCGCCATCCCGTTCCCTCCCCGATGACCTAGTACGCCGCGAGCTTGCGGATGCCGTCGGCGATCTTCTCGGGATTCACCATGAACCAGTCCTCGAGGACGTGGTTGTACGGCACCCCCGGCACGTCCGGGCCAGCGATCCGCGTCACCGGCCCGTCCAGATAGTCGAACGCCTCCTCGGCAACGATCGCGGCGACCTCCGCCCCGTACCCGCCGAACCGGTTGTCCTCGTAGACGACCAGGCACTTGCCGGTTTTCCGGACCGAATCCAGCACCGTCTCCTTGTCGAGCGGCCGGAGCGTCCGGAGGTCGACGACCTCGACGCTGATCCCGTCGTCGGCCACGCGGTCCGCCGCCTCCAGGGCGTAATGGGCCATCAGTCCGTACGCGATCACCGTCACCTGGGTTCCGGGATGGGTGACCTGGGCCTTGCCGAGGGGAACCGTGTATTCGCCGTCGGGGACGTTGCCGCGGACACTCCGGTACATCTTCTTGTGCTCGAAGAACAGGACCGGGTCGTCGTCGCGGATGCAGCTCCGGAGCAGGCCCTTCGCGTCCGACGGGGTCGACGGGATCACGACCTTGAGACCGGGGACGTGGGTGTAGAACGCCTCGACCGACTGGGAGTGGTAGAGCGCGCCGTGGACGCCGCCGCCGTACGGCGCGCGGACGACCATCGGGGCCGAGTAGCCGTTGTTGGAGCGATAGCGCAGGCGGGCGGCTTCCGACACGAGCTGGTTGAACGCTGGGTGGATGAAATCGGCGAACTGGATCTCGGCGACCGGTCGCAGCCCCCCGATCGCTGCGCCGATCGAGGTCCCGATGATCTGGCTCTCGGTCAGCGGCGTGTCGATGACCCGGTCGTCGCCGAACTCGTCCCACAGGCCGTCGGTGACGAGGAACACGCCGCCCTTCTTGCCGACGTCCTCGCCGAGGATGATCACGTTCTCGTCGCGCGTCATCTCCTCGCGGAGCCCGTCGCGTATTGCCTCGATGAATGTCTTGAGGGCCATCAGTGGGCGCTCTCGTCGATCGCTTCGGCGGCCTCGGCAGCGCCGGCCGGATCACCGGTCGCCTCGCCGAGCCCCCACGGCGGTGGTGTCTCGGACGGCCAGTCCTCGGCGTAGACCCACTTCATCGCGGTGGACGGATGGGGGTCCGGCTGGGCTTCGGCGTACTCGGTCGCGTCGTGGACCGACTCCTTGATCGCGGCGTCGATCCGCTCCTCGGCGTCGGGCGTGAGGACGCCGGCGTCGACCAGCTGCTGGCGGAACTTCGGGACCGGATCGAGCGACTTCTCGGACGTCAGCTCCTCCTCCGAGCGGTACTTCGTCTGCTGGTCGTCGCTCGAGTGGCCCGTCAGCCGGGTGACCTTGGCCTCGATCAGGGTCGGGCCGTCGCCGGCCCGAGCGCGGGCAACGGCATCACGGGCAGCGGCGTAGCAGGCGAGGACATCCGAGCCGTCGACCGTGACACCGGGGATCCCGTAGCCCTCGGCCCGGTTGGCGACCGATTCGCCCGCAACCTGGCGGGCCAGCGGGACCGAGATCGCGTAGCCGTTGTTCTCGACGATGAAGATGAACGGCAGCTTGTGGATCGCCGCGAAGTTCAGGCCCTCGTGGACGTCGCCCTGGTTCGACGAGCCCTCGCCCATGATCGTGAGCGCGACCTGGCCGGTCTTCCTGATCTTGGCCGCAAGAGCGAGTCCCACCGCGTGGAGCAGCTGGGTCGCGACCGGCGACGACACCGACACGAGGTTGTGCTCGTGCGAGCCGTAGTGGCCCGGCATCTGGCGCCCGCCGGATGACGGATCGGACGCGGTCGCGTATTGCGCGGTCATGATGTCTCGCGGGCTCATCCCGAAGGTCAGGCAGGTCGCGATCGAGCGGTAGAACGGGGCGATCCAGTCCTTGCCCTTCTCGAGCGCCCACGTGATCCCGACCTGGGCGCCTTCGTGGCCCTGGCCGCTGATCACGAACGGGATCCGCCCGGCCCGGTTCAGGATCCACATCCGCTCGTCGACGGCGCGGGCCAGGGCGACGAGGCGGTACATCTCGAGCAGCTCGTCGCCCGACAGGCCGAGGTCGGCGCCGAGGGCCGCCGGCGATGCGTCGGAATCGGCGCCCGATTTGGCCTTCGCCGAGGGCTCGGTGACCGCCATCAGAAGTTGATCGACCGGCCGTCGACCGCGAGCGCCGCCTCGCCGAGGATCTCCGACAGCGTCGGATGGGCGTGGGTCGAGCCGCCGATCTCCCACGGCGTCGCCTCGAGCTCAAAGGCGACGGAAGCTTCGGCGATCAGGTCCGTGGCATGCGGGCCGATCAGGTGGATGCCGAGCGTCTCGTCGGTCTCCTTGTCGGCGATGACCTTGGCGAAGCCCTCGTAGTCGCCGCCGATGATCGCCTTTGCGATCGCCTGGAACGGAACCTTGCCCACCTTGATCGGCCGGCCGCGCTCCTCGGCCTGGGCCTGGGTCAGCCCGATCGAGGCGATCTCCGGCCGGCAGTACGTCGCCCGCGGCTGCTTCACGTAGTCGATCGAGTGAATGTCCTTGTCGCCAGCGATCACGTGGGCGGCCACGATGCCCTCGTGCGCGGCGGTGTGGGCCAGCATCAGCCCGCCGACGATGTCGCCGATCGCGTAGACATGCTGTTCCTTTGTCCGCATCCGGCCGTCGACCTTGATGAAGCCCCTGTCGAGCTCGATCTTGGTGGTCTCGAGCCCGATTTCCTCGACATTCGTTGCCCGCCCTGCGGCGACGAGGAGCTGCTCCGACCGGAGCTCCTGGGGCTCCTTGCCATCCGGCCCGACGACGAGGCAGATCCCATCCTTCGTGACCTCGACCTTGGAGGCATCGAATCGGGCGTTGGTCATCACGGTCATGCCGCGCCGCGTGAAGCTCCGCTCGAGCGCCTGGCTGACCTCGCGGTCCTCGAGCGGGACGATCTGGCCGAAGTACTCGAGCAGGGTCACCTTCGTCCCAAGGTCGTGATACATCGAGGCGAACTCGCAGCCGACCGCGCCGCCGCCGACGATGACGATGTCCTTCGGGATCGTGGTCGAGTGCAGGACGTCGTCGCTGGTCAGGATCCGCTCGCCGTCCGGCTCGAGACCGGGCAGGCTCTTCACCCGCGAGCCGGTGGCCACGATGATGTCGGTCGCCTGGAGGACACGGTCGCCGCCGGTCCCCGGCGTGCCGTCGTCGCCGGGCTGCGTGACGCGGACCTTGTTCGGGCCCTCGAGCCGGCCGCGACCGGCGACCCATGTCACCTTGTTCTTGTCGACGAGGGTCTTGAGCCCCGTCCACATCCGCTTCACGACCTGATCCTTGCGAGCGGCCATCTGGACGTAATCGATGCCGGGCTCGCCCGACAGGGTCAGGCCGTAGTCCTTGGCGTGACGGAGGTGCTCGGCGAAGTCTGCCGATTCGAGGAGCGCCTTGGTCGGGATGCAGCCGCGATGGAGGCACGTCCCGCCGATCTTGTCCTCGTCGACGAGGGCGACCTTCAGCCCGAGCTGGGCCGCCCGGAATGCTGCCGTGTAGCCGCCCGTTCCGGCGCCGAGCACGACGAGATCGAAGTCATTGGACGAGCCGACGGCCATGGATTCAAAGCGCCTCGCGAGCCACGGACCGGCGCGCCTGGGGCGTCCGGCTGGGCGGGTGGATCATGTGTGGCGATGGTACGCGCGGCCTCGCCGAGCCCGCAACCGGCGAGCCCCGCTACCGGTGTTAGACTCGCGGCCAATCGGCCCGGCTGAACACCCGAGAGGCGGCATGGACGGCTCGACCCTCCTCCTGTACCTCGTCCTCACCGCCGGCGCGTACCTGTGCGGGTCGATCCCGATCGGGGTCGTCGTGGCCCGCCTGACCGGTGGCGTGGACCCGCGGACGGTCGGCTCGGGACGGACCGGCGGCACGAATGCGCTGCGGGCCCTGGGTCGCAAGCGAGCGGCCGTTGTTGTCGTTGGCGACGTCCTCAAAGGCGCTGTCCCGGTCCTCGTCGCGCGCTGGATCAACGCCGGGGCGGCGGCCGAGGCGCTGGCGGCGGCCGGAGCGGTCAGCGGCGCCATCTGGTCGGTGTTCGTGGGGTTCCGGAGCGGTCGCGGCGTCGGGACCGGCGTGGGGACGATGCTCGTGATCCAGCCGCTTGCGGTCTGCGCCGCGGTGCCGGTCTTCGCCCTGGCCATTCTGATCACTCGCTACGTGTCACTCGGTTCGCTGCTCGGGTCGGCCTCGATCGCGATCGCGATGCTCGTGCTGTGGGCAATCGCCAACGGCCCGATCTCCTTCGCGTATCCGTTGTACGCGATCGCCGGCGCCGGGCTGATCTGGCTCGCCCACGCCGACAACATCGAGCGGCTGCTCCACGGCACGGAGCGCAAATTCGACCTTGGGATGCTGAGTCGGGACACGCGCGGCGGCGGCGCCGCGGACGGCTAGCGGCGGGCGATCAGCGACTGCCTGTACCGTTGCTCTCGTCAGCCAACCCTGGGTATCGGGGCGGCGATCGCCGAGAGGTGCTTGACATGGAACCAAAGGGCAAGCCCGGAAGAGCAGAGGAGCTGCTGGCGGACTGGCGTGCGGCCGAACGCGAGAGCGACGGCGCACGATCTGCAATGGAAGTCGCCGGACTTGCAGTCCAGACCGCCGACGCCGCGAAGGCAGCCGCCGCCGAGTCGGAGGCGGCCGTGAGGGCGGCTGGGGAAGCAGTGGAGCGGGCGAAGGAAGCGTCGGATCTTGCCAAGGCCGCGGCCGCACATGCGACCGAGGCGGCTCGGCTGATTCACGCCGAGGCGGAGCAGGCGGAGGAGCAGGCGGAGGAGACCGTCGAGGAGGCGGACGCAGACCGCAGTCGCGCTGCGGACGCATTCCGTGAAGCTCAGGCGCGCGGCTTTCGTCCGGACCCGGACTGACTCTCCGCGGTTCGACGCGGCGAGCCGGCGGGGTCGCCGCGGACCGCGCGGCAATGCCGGACCGCTCCTCGAAAATTGTCGAATGCCAGCCTGAAGGCCTTGTCCACGGCCGAAGCGCTGGGTGTGGCGCGGTTAGCCCTCGGCAGATAATTCTTGATCGGATTCGGGTGCCGAACCCGGGATTGGCCGCCTGATGCTCGGGTGGCCGGCATCAGACACTTGGCCCGTCGGCGACGAGCGAGGGCCATCGGCGGACACTGACCCCCATCAGGGACTCGTCGCGGCGCGGCGGCCAGCCCGGGAATCGAACGACCCGGGTCGGCTGACGACCCGGGTCGGGAACTCGCGGAAGGTTCGGCGGGCCCGACGATCAGGCCCGCGCCGAGAGGACTAGTTAATAGGAGCTGCCACCGCGCTGACTGCGGAAGCAGTCGGAGCAGTAGACGGGCTTGCCGCTGGTGGGGCGAAACGGGACCTGGGCATCCTTGCCGCAGGACGAGCAGGTTGCGGTGAACATCTCGCGAGGACCGCGGTCTCGGCCGTAGCCGCCACCACCGCCGCCGCCGCCGCTGCTGTAACCGCCGGCGCCACCGCCGCCGCCGGAGCTGTAGCCGCCACCGGCCGAGTAGCCGCCACCGGCGCCGTAGCTGCCGTAGCTGCTGCCCGACCCACCGCCACTGGCGTTCCGGGCAGCCTTGCGGCTGGCTCGGCACGACGGGCAACGGCGCGGCTCGGTGAACCCACGCTGGGCGTAGAAGTCCTGCTCACTCGCAGTGAACACGAACTCCTGGCTACAGTCGGCGCAGGTCAGATTCTTGTCGTTGTACACGAAACGAAAACTCCTCTCGGTAGCCGCGCGATCCCTCCGGGTTTTCTCGCGTCAGCCGTGAGAGGAGTCCGAGTCGTCGTTGAGCTACGTATGAACTTGCCGTGATCGCTATCACGGCCTTACCGCGCGGGAGTCTAGATGACTGACGACGGACTTGTACAGGCCCATTTTCGTCGATCGAGGCGATTCGTGCACGAATGGTGCCTCGACGCGCCATCTGGGCCCCGTGCAGGCGTGGTCTGAAACGGCCTCAGTCGTCGGCAGCCCAGCAGCGGACGCGCTCGACGCCGCGTTGCCAGAGACGTCGTCCCGCGGCGCGTGCGACGTCGTCCGCGGGCGGCTCGAATCGCTGGTCGACCGCTCGAAGCGAGGCGACCTCTGCCTCGTTCGACCAGAACCCGACAGCCAGGCCGGCCATCGCCGCTACCCCGAGCGCGGTCGTCTCGCGGACAACCGGTCGCTCGAGCGATCGGCCGAGCTGGTCGGCGATCAGGCCGCACACGAGATCGCCCGCTCCCCCGCCGTCGACGCGCAGGTCGCGCAGCGGCGTGCCGAGGTCGGCGTCCATCGCCTCGACGACGTCGCGGACCTGGTGGGCGATCGAGTCCAGCGTTGCCCGGGCGATCTGCGCAGCGCCACTGCCGCGAGTCAGGCCGAGGATTGCGCCGCGCGCATCGGGATCCCAGTACGGAGCGCCGAGCCCGACGAACGCCGGCACCACGACGACCCCGCCGCTGTCGGCGACGGATCCGGCGAGGCGTTCGATCTCGTCGGAATTGCGCAAGAGGCCGAGCTCGTCGCGGAGCCACTGGACAGCCGCTCCGGTCACGAACACTGAACCCTCGATGGCGTAGACGAGCGGCGCGGCCGGGCCAAGCTGCCAGGCGACCGTCGTCAGCAGACCGTGCCTGGAGACCACAGGCGTCTGGCCGGTGTTGGCGAGGAGGAACGCACCGGTGCCGAGCGTCACCTTGGCAGCGCCGGGCTCGAAGCACGCCTGTCCGAAGGTTGCCGCCTGCTGGTCGCCGGCCGCGGCGGCGATCGGGATCGGCCGGCCGAAGATCGACGCGTCCGTCGCGGCGTAGACCTCGGAGCAGCTTCGGACCTCGGGCAGGAGTGCGCGCGGCACGTCCATCAACCGGAGGAGATCGTCGTCCCAGGCGCCGGTCCGGATGTCGAGCAGGAGCGTCCGCGAGGCGTTCGCGACATCGGTCACGTGGTTCCGGCCGCCGGTCAGCCGCCAGATCAGGAATGACTCGACCGTCCCGGCGGCGAGCTCGCCGTGCTCGGCGCGCGGACGGAGCTGCGGATCTTCGAGCAGGATCTGACGGAACTTCGGGCCGGAGAAGTAGGCGTCGATCGGGAGTCCGGTCCGATCGCGGACCAGCGGCTCGTGCCCGGCGGTCCGGAGCTCGGCGCAGAACGGAGCGGTTACCCGGCTCTGCCACACGATCGCGTCGGCGACCGCGCGGCCGCTCGCGCGGTCCCACACGACCGCGGTCTCGCGCTGGTTGGTGACGCCGATCGCGGCCACCCGGTCCGGACCACCGACCGTCTCGATAACGTCGCGGGCGGTCGCGAGCTGGGCTTGCCAGATGGCCTCCGGGTCGTGGCGGACGTCGCCCGGCTCCGGGTAGAGCTGGGGAAATTCACGCTGGGCGGAGGCGACGACTCGACCCGCGTGGTCGAAGGCGATCGTCCGGGCGCTGGTCGTGCCCGCGTCGAGGGCGACGACAACGCGATCGGCGTTGACGTCAGGCACGTTCGCGGACGTCGCCCCGCGACGGACGTGGCGGGATTGTCCGAAATCGAACGCCGTCAGAAGTCATCTGTATTTCTCCGCGTTGGCCGATAACGGAGTCCGATTTCGGAGTCCGATTTCGTTGTCGGATTCGGACGACCTGCGGGTCACCGCGCCGTCGCGGGCCGAGCGGCCGGAGCCGTCCGATTTCGGAGTCCGATTTCGGACGACCGAGCCGCAGGGATGTGGTTTTCGACGGCGTTCGATTTCGGACGACGGTAGGCAACCCGTCACGGGACCGCGAATTCGCGCTCGGCGCCGGCGAGGAACGAGGCCACTTCGGCTGCTTGGCGACTCTCGTCCCAGCCGAGCTCGGCACCCAGGATCGCCGCAACCCGGGGTGCCACGGACGCCCCGCGATCCGGCAGTTCGTGGACGAGTCGCATCCGGCGGGCGAGGACATCGTCGATCGACAGCGCCAGCTCGTGGCGCGCAGCCCAGGCGACTTCGACCTCGAGGTGCTCATCGCCGTCGACGAGAGTACCGAGCAGGCCGAGCTCGCGGCCGAGCGTGACGACGTCCGGCGCCTGCGTCCCGTGCCTGGCGACGAGCCGGGCTGTCACGACCGGGTCGAGACCGGCCGACGACGAGAGCGAGACCGCCAAGGACTGGAGCGCGGGACGGTCCGCCGAGCCGACCAGCCGTCGCCGAACCGTGCCGCTCGGTCGCGTCGTCGCCCGCGACCCGAGCACGCCAAGCGCGGCGTCGATCGTCTGCTCCGCCATCACCCGGTACGTCGTGTACTTGCCGCCGCTCACCCGGACCAGCCCGTTTCCCTCCACGACAACCCGATGCTCGCGCGACGCGGTGATCGTCGAGCCGGTCGATGGTGCGATCAGCGGCCGCAGCCCTGCGTACGTGCCAACGACGTCGGCCCGGGTCAACCCGACATCGAGGACGTGATTCACCGCCGCAAGCAGCTCGTCGACCTCGTCGGCGCCCGCCGTCGGCCGATCGATCGGGCCGTCGTACGGCGCATCCGTGGTGCCGATGAGCCAGAAATGCGGCCACGGGACGAGGAACACGACCTTGCCCGGGACGCGGATCGTCAGGCCGACCTCGCTCGGGATCCGAGACCGAGGCACGACCAGGTGGGCGCCGCGGCTTGGCAGCAGACGCGTCGATCCGGACCACGGCGAGCTCGGGTCGGCGCCCCAGACGCCGGTCGCGTCCACGACGACGCCGGCCCGGACATCGAGGTCATCGCCGGTCAGGGTGTCGCGGACCCGCGCCCCGGCGACTCGACCGCCGTCCTCGACGAGCGTCTCCACCCGGGCTCGCGTCACCACCGTTGCCCCGTCCTCGCGCGCGCTGCGCGCGACCGCGAGCGTGTAGCGGGCGTCGTCCTCGACCCCGTCGTGAAAGATCAGCCCGCCGCGTAGGCGCTCACGCCGGATCGACGGAGCAAGCTCGACGACCTCCGCCGTGGACAGATGGCGGTGCCAGCCACCGTCCTTCCGGGCCCCGAGGACGTCGTACAGCGTCATGCCCGCCTGGTAGAACGCCCGCGTCACGATCGGCCGGCCGAACAGCGGGAAGAGGAGCGGCTCGATGGTCACGAGATGGGGGGCGAGGTGGAGGATCCGGGACCGTTCCGTCAACGCCTCACGAACGAGACCGAAACGGTACTGCTCGAGGTAGCGCAGCCCGCCGTGGATCAGCCGCGATGATCGCGATGACGTCCCGACCGCGATGTCTTCGCGCTCGACGAGCCCGACGCGGAGCCCGCGCGTGGCCGCATCGAGGGCGGCCCCGGCGCCGACGATTCCACCGCCGACGACGAGGACGTCGAGGGGCCGGTCGGTCAGGTCGGCGAGGTCCCGGCTGCGTTGCTCGAGGGGCGACGCGGTCACCGCTCGGGCCGGCCG
>JACCVQ010000108.1 GCA_013698095.1 Chloroflexota bacterium | reverse complement strand
GGACCGACGCGGACTCGCTCGGCGGGACCGACGCGGACTCGCTCGGCGGGACCGACGCGGACTCAATCGGCGGGACCGACGCGGACTCGCTCGGCGGGACCGAGGCGGACTCAATCGGCGCTTCGCTGCCGTCGGGCTCGCACTCGACCCAGAAGACCTTCATCTTGTCGTGCTTCTGGGTATCGAGATCGCCGTCCCAGAAGAGCTTGTAGTGGCCGTCCGGGAGCGTGTAGACCCCATTCTCGGCATCGCGATCCTCGCCGTCGCCGGCGGTGTCATACGTCCCACTGCGCACGACTGTGCCTTTGTCGCCGGTCGGTGCCCACTCCTGGATCTCCCACGTCCCGGTCTGGACCGGGTCGGCGAAGTAGAAGTGGAGATGGAACGTGCAGACGTGAGGCTCGTTGCGAACCTCGCCCGGATCGTTCTCGGTGTTGCCCTCGTGAATCTTGACCGTCCCGTTGTTGCCGGGCGTGTCGTTGGCGAGGACCGCGGGACCGAAGCCGGCGAATGCAGCCAGCAGGATCGCGGTGAAGAGCCCGAATGGGCGCAGGAGAGAGGCGGCGCGTCGTCGGTGCATGGTCCACTCCGTCACTGAATTTCGGTCAGTCGACGGTCCTGGGCGCTCCGTCGGTTCGCTAGGTTCATGAGACGACGCGACACGTGCAGTGGATCGCGCTCGGAAACGAAGATCCGTGCAAGTGGCATATCAACCCCCGGACCTTCGTATGTGTTCGTTGCGGGCATGCACCGGACCCGACCCGGGAACGTTCCGTGGCCAAGCGGGGTACCAAGGGACGCAGCCGCTCAGATCGGCTTGAACGCCTCGAACGGCTGGCGACAGCCGCGACAGTAGAACAGGGAGCGGCAGAGCGCCGGCCCGAAGACACTGTCCATCGCGACGCTGGCGGAGGCGCAGTACGGGCAGCGGACGTCGGCCGGTTCGGAAGGTGGGGCGATCCCGGCTGCCCGGAGACCGGCCCGGCCGGCGTCGTTCAGGCGCTCGGTCGTCCAGGGCACGGCGAACGTGAACGTGACGTCGGCGGGGCGGCCGAGGCCGACGAGGGCGTCGACGACAGTCGAGCGGATGACCTCGAGGGCGGGGCAGGCGACAAAGGTCGGCAGGAGCTCGACAGAGATCCGATCGTCGCTGACGCGGACGTCGTGGACAAGCCCCAGATCGACGATCGAGACCGTCGGGATCTCTGGGTCATGGACGGTCGCGAGCCGGGCGCGGACCGACGCCGGCGAGACGGGCGCGGTCATCACCATGTCGCACCGACCTCGGACAGGCGAACCATCGTGAACTCCGCGTGGAGGGCGCGGAACGCATTGGAGTGACCGGACCTGGCGCTGGCCGGGTCGGCCGTGGCCGGAAGCTCGGCGAGTCCGAGCCGGCGGAAGGTGACGCCAACTCCGTCGCGCCAGCGCTCGTCCATCGTCTGGAACGGCTCGGTCACCAGGCCATGACGGACGAGTGCCGTCTCTCCGGGGAGTGGCGCGAGGACCGTCCCGGCATCGGGGCCCATCGTCGTGAGCGCAGCGATGAGGCGCGCTCGCGATTCCCCGCCCGCATCGGCGAGCCGCTCGATCCAGGTCTGGACGTGCATCAGGTGGTAGCGCTCCTCGCGCCGGATCTTGGCGACGAGCTCGCGCAGCGGCTGGTACGAGGTGCCCGCGACCGCCTCGAGGCGGGTGCTGTCGGCGGTGTCGTAGAGATAACGCCGGGCGATCGTCGCTGCCCAGTCGCCGCGGTGATGATCGAGCAGTCGGGCGTGGAGATAGCCCTCGGGCGGGCGGTCGTACGCCCACGTGTCCGCGTCGCGGTCATCCGCAACCCCGTCCGCGAGCAGACCGTACAGCGCCTGGGCGTGACCCAGCTCGTCCTGGGCAAGCGAGCTGATCGCGACGTCCTCCTCGAGGATCGGCCCGATGCCGGTCCACTCGGAATCGCTGAAGCCGATGACGAACTCGTCGTCGGCCATCGAGAGCAGGAGGAGGGCGAGTGCCCGCTCGCGGCCGTCGCCGGCGCCCTCGAAGTCCATTGCGAGCGGCTCGGTGCCGCCGTCGTCCGTCATCGAGCGCCCTTGTTGGCTCGTGGTTTTGATTCGCCGCTCTGCTCGCGCGCCGCTGCCAGCTTGTCGCGCATGACGTACCCGCCGGGCTTCTTGAACGAGCGATCGAGCGGCGGCTGGAGCAGATCGAGATCGGCCAGGTCGTGGATGTCGGTGCGGCGGACCACCCACAGGTGGACGCTCTCCTGGCGCCGGCTGTACATCTCGCGGGCATAGTGGAGAGCCAGCACCGAGTCCGGGGCCATCACCGACCCGCCGTGCTTCATCGGATCGCCGTCCTTCTCGCGCCGGAAGACCTCCCACGGCTCGAGGACGCCTGCTTGCGCGGCCCCCGTCATGCGACGGCCGCTCGAGGGGCGGACAAGATGGCGTCGCGGACCCACTGCGTCGCATCCCAGTTGGCACGCCGGAAGTCCAACCGCTCCTGTGACTTCGGGCCGTGGTTTGTCACGACCGTCCGGAGCTCGTTCCAGTCCGGCTCGCCGTAGCCCCAGACGCCGGTCGCCGGGTCGAGCGCGAGGTCCGGATCCGGCAGCGTCAGGCCGATCTCACGGATCCGCGGGACATAGATCCCGAGGAACTCCTGGCGCAGCTCCTCGCTCGTCTTGGCCTTGATCCGCCAATGCAGGTCGCGATCCTTGGCACGGTCGCTGCGCGGCCCGTGCATCTGCATCAGCGGGCCCCACCAGCGATCGAGCGCTTCCTGGATCGAGGCGCGCTGGTCGGCCGTCCCGGTGGCCATTGTCAGCACCACGTCGCGGCCGTGCATGATGTGGACCGACTCCTCCCAGCAGATCTTTTTCATCGTCCGGGCATACGGGGCGTACGACGAATCGCGGAGGGCCTGCTGGGCGACGATCGCTGCGGCGTCCACGAGCCAGGCGATGATCCCGATGTCGGCCCAGCTCTTCGTCGGGTAGTGGAAAACGTTGTGGAATTTCGTCTTCCCCGCCAGGAGGTCCTGGATCATCGCCTCGCGCGGCTTGCCGAGGTCCTCGGCGACGCGATAGAGCAATTGGGCGTGACCCACCTCGTCCTGGACCTTGGCGGTCAGGGCCAGCTTCCGGCGGAGCGTCGGCGCTCGCATGATCCACTCGCGCTCGGGCAGGACGCCCATCAGCTCGCTGTTGGCGTGCATCTCGACGAATCGCAGGACTGCCGTCCGGTACTCGTCGGGCATCCAGTCGGTCGACTCGACCTTGCCGCCGCCGGTCACGTGCTCCTCGAAGTGGCGATAGCGCTCGTCGTGGTCGAGCTGCTCGTCGTTGAACGGCAGAGCGCTTCGCTCCGTGAGCGGCAGGACGGGGTCGAGGGCGAGCGGATCGGTCATCGGTGGTCCTCCGACAGGGAGTGGAGCGCGAGTTCGATGTAGTGGTCGGCGATCCGGTCAGGGCTGAGCCGGCCGTCCGGGCGATACCAGGTTGAAATCCCGTTGAGGGCCGTCAGCAGGAACGTCGAGGCGATCGCGGGGTCCATCGCGTGGAAGGCGCCGACCGACACGCCGGTCTCGATCGTCGAGCGGAAGCGCGCCTCGTACGCGTCGCGGCGCGCCGCAATGGTCGTCCGCCGCGCCCCCGACAGGTGACGCCATTCGGTCACGAACACGCTCGAGTGCTGCGGGTTGGCGGTGATTGTCTCTATGTGGGCTTCGACGAGCGCGGCGAGACGCTCGGTCGGATCGGCATCAGGGGTCTCGATGATCGCCCGCTCGGCAGAGGCCTCGAACGCCGTCGCCGCCCGATCCACGATCGACCAGAGGACGTCCTCCTTGGACGCGACGTGGGCGTACAAGCTGGCCCCCTGGATGTCGAGGGCCCGGGCGATATCGCGGACGCTCGTCGCGGCGTAGCCGTTGGCGTGAAACAGCTCGCTGGCGACCTCATCGATCGCGCGCCGTCGGGCACCGGTCTCGATCATGTTTCGCCTCCTACCTAACGATCGTTAGGAGTCTGGCGTTGACGGCGCCGTTCTGTCAAGGGTCCGTGGCGGGCCTGGAGGGCCATCCAGATCATCGGGACCTGGAGCGGCAGGCGGAGCCAGGATCCCGCGACGAGCCCTGAGGTCGCCGTCTGATCGGCCGTGGTCGAGAGCGCGAACCACAGGTTGCCCGGGAACACGGCCACGAGCAACGCCACGCTCGCCGGGCCAGCCCACCGATCCCGGCGCACGAGCCCCGCTGCACAGACGAGCTCCACGATCCCCGAGATCGCGATGATCGCGCCGGGCGCCGGCACGGACGGCGGGATCAGCGCTTCGTATAGCGACGGCCGCACGAGATGGAGCACGCCCGACACGGCGAAAAGGGTGGCGAGCGCATCGGGCGCGAACCTGCGAATGACGGTCATCCGTGGACTGTAGGGACCTGGCGGCAAGCGCGCCTGCAACACTGTTGGCCGTGCAGGTCCACATGCTTCTCACGGGCACGGAATACGGGTCCGGCTACTCTTGTACACACCGGTCGGCGACCATCGCGCCCGCCAGGCGCGTCGCTCGACCTCGGAAGAAGCCTGCATGCCCTCCCAATCCGATACGGCGCTGATGCTCGAGCTCGAGCCCGAGGCCGCCCGACTCTACGACCGACATGACAAGGTCGCCCAGGAGTGGTTCCCCCACGACTACATCCCCTATCGGCTCGGGCGCGACTTCGACAAGGAGCCGTGGACGCCCGACCAGCCACGCCTCACCGGGGTCGCTCAGACCGCGTTCGAGATCGGACTCTTGACTGAGGACAATCTGCCCTCGTATCACCGCCTGATCCACGGGATGTTCGGGGCGGGCGACGGTGCCTGGATGAGCTGGGTGGGGCGCTGGACGGCCGAGGAGGGCCGCCACGCGATCGTCCTCCGCGACTACCTCACCGTCACCCGCAACATCGACCCGATCATGCTCGAGCGTGGCCGGATGACCCAGCTCCAGCAGGGCTACGACAGCAAGGCGCCCGGGCTCCTGCGCGGTCTGGCGTACGTCGCCTTCCAGGAGCTCGCGACCAGGATCGCCCATCGCAACACGGGGCGCTACTCGGATGACCCGGTCGCCGACAAGATCATGGTCCGGATCGCTGCCGACGAGAATCTCCACATGGTGTTCTACCGCGACATCCTGGGCGCCGCGATCAAGCTCGACCCGTCGGCCGCCGTCCAGGCGATCGTCGCCGAGGTGCTCGCGTTCGAGATGCCCGGCGCCGGCATCCCGGGCTTCTTGCGCAAGGCTGCCACCATCGCGAAGGCCGGGATCTACGACATCCGGGTCCATCGGGATGAGGTCCTCTTGCCGATCATTCAGCACTGGAGGATCTTCGAGCTGACCGGGCTCGATGCGGCTGGGGAGGCGGCACGGGCGACGCTCGCCAAGCATCTTGAAACGCTCGAGGTTGCGGCCAAGCGGTTCGAGGAGAAGCTGGCGTTGTCGACCGCGCCCCGACTCGTCCGCGCCGGATGATGGCCCGTCACCCCATCTGGACGAACTCCTGCACAATTGTCGCTGGCGCGCCCTGCGCCCGGCGAAGCTGGGTCTCGCCTCACCGACGGCTGATTTCGAGCGGAGGCCCCACCCATGACTGACACCCTCCAACGGACCGAGCAAGGCATGCACGATGACGTGGCCCTGCTCAACGAGCTCGAGCCCGAAGCTGCCCGCCTGTACGACCGTCACGACAAGGTCGCCCAGGAGTGGTTCCCCCACGACTACATCCCGTACCGCCTGGGGCGCGATTTCGACAAGGAGCCCTGGACGCCGGACCAGCCGCGCCTGACGGGGGTCGCCCAGACGTCGTTCGAGATCAATCTCCTCACCGAGGACAACCTGCCCTCGTATCACCGCCTTATCCACGGCATGTTCGGGGCCGGGAACGGGGCATGGATCAACTGGATCGGGCGCTGGACCGCGGAGGAAGGCCGTCACGCGATCGTCCTGCGCGACTACCTCACGGTCACCCGCAATCTCGACCCGGTGGCCCTCGAGCGCGGCCGGATGACCCAGCTCATGACGGGCTACGACCGAGACACGATCGACACGCTGCGCGGGCTCGCCTACGTCGCGTTCCAGGAGCTCGCCACGCGGATCTCGCACAAGAACACCGGGCGCTACTCACAGGACCCGGTGGCCGACAGGATCATGGCCCGGATCGCGGCCGACGAGAACCTCCACATGGTGTTTTACCGCGACATCCTCGGGGCGGCCCTCAAGATCCAGCCGTCGCGGGCGGTCCAGGCGATCGTGGCCGAGGTGCTGGCGTTCGAGATGCCCGGCAACGGCATCCCGGGCTTCCTCCGCAAGGCCGCCGCCATCGCAAAGGCCGGGATCTACGACATCCGGATCCACCGCGATGAGGTCCTGGTGCCGATCATCAAGCACTGGCGCATCTTCGAGCTGACCGGGCTCGACGCCGCGGCCGAGGAGGCCCGCAAGATGTTGGCCGAGCATCTCGACAAGCTCGAGGTCGCGGCCAAGCACTTCGAGGAGAAGATGGCGCGCGCCGGCTCCCCGGATCGGATGGTCCGCTCCGCGGGCTGATCGGTCCGGAAGGTCCCGGCATGCGAGCCCAATGTTGCCATCCAGTCATGGCTGGACTGTTGCAGCGCGTATCGGCACTTGGTCGGGCCGGATTGCCCTTCAGTTCGTCTCCGACGGCTGACAATTGGGCTCGGGTGGCTCCCTGGGGCGGATGAACCTGCCTAGAGTCCACGGGCGAAATTCTGGCCAGATTGTCGTTCGCGGACCCTCGGGGAGGTCGCGGCCTCAGCCGGCCTGGCGCCACCACGTGGCGGCGAGCAGCTCCGGGACGAGCACCTCGGCGTGACGGGCGATGTCCGGATCGTCGTCGCCCGGGTAGCGGATGACGTGCTTCGCGCCCGGGATGTCGGCCCCGACGGCCACGAACGTCGCGCCGCGCTTCATAAGCCAGGCGAGCGCCTGGGCGTCCCAGCGCGAGCCCGCGAAGAGGATCGCCCGGTAGTCGAGCGTCTTGGTGAGGTAGACGTCGACGTGGGCCCAGTCGCCGGTCTCACACGCCGAGGCTGGCCGGCGCGGGCCTTCGCGGATCATCAGCGCACCCTGCTCGGCCGACGAGAACCGCTCGACCGGGGCGAGCAGGAACACGCCGGCCGGTGAGCCGAGGCTGAGGGCGATCCGGGGCAGCCACGCGCCGCTGGTCCGGAGCAGGTCGGCCGAGGCATGGGCCACCTGGCGGGCGAGGGCGGCGAGGTCGTCGTCGATGCCGGTCAGGTGCGTTTCGAGCGCGCGGAGCATGAGCCCGGTGTGCTGGAAGGATCGGCAGGCGACCCCAGCGACCTCCTCGCCGGCGCCCATCTCGACGACGACATCGGCGTGGCGCGCCAGCGTCGAAGACGGCTCGTTGACGAGGGCGACGATCGGCGAGCGGCCGCGGTAGCGCTCGATCGCATCGAGCGTCTCGGCGCTTTCGCCCGTCGCCGAGATCGCGACGATGAGGGTTCGCGGATCGGGCGGCCAGCTCGCGTCGACGGACGCGGGCTCGGCCGCGGCCGCGATCCCGGCCATGCGCAGATCCGAGGCCGCGACGCTGGCGGCGTAACGGGACGAGCCCATCCCGAGCAGGAGCACCCGATCGACGTCGCGCGGCGCGGCCGCGAACGGGTTGCCCTGGGCAAAGCGATCGGCCAGGAGGTTGAGCCAGCGCGGCTTCGTCTCGAGGTCGGCGAGGTAGTGGAGCGGGTTCATCACGGCGATAGTGACACGGCCGGCCGCACCCGGGTCATCAGCCGTAGCGGGCCCGGAGCGTTGCCACCGGCGCGTACCGCCAGCGCGGCAGGAACCGGGCGGCATAGACCAGCTCGCGGCACTCCTGCTCGGCCTCGAAGGCGGCAAGGAGGGCCGGGTCCGGGTCGAGGGTTGCGAGGAAGTCGCGCCGGGTGCGGGCGATCCAGGCGTCAATGATCTGCCGGGCGTGACCGGCCGAGCGCTGATCGACGATCTGCCCGACGTGGTCGAGGCTCGAGACCATCTGGGCGAGGTCGCGCTCGGGCGGCTGGCGGAGGGCGTTGGCGGCGGCACCGAGCGCCGGATTGCCGTCGAAGTCGATGACCGCGAGACCGCCCGACCATTCGAGGACCTGACCGACGTGGAGGTCGCCGTGGACGGGAGCGATCGCGACTGGCCGGTCCAGCGGCAGGCGATCGAGGTCGGCCCGGACGGCATCCTCGATCGCGGCGAGGGCGGCCCCGGCCTCCGGGTCCTGCTCGGCCGTCAGGCGGAGGGCCTCGTTCAGGGTCGCCTGGCCAGCGTCGCGCCAAGCGGCAGCGACCGCTGGCGCGGCGATCGCCGCCGGCTCGGGGATGACGGACGAGGGCGTGAGGAGGGCAGCGTGGAGCCGGACGACGAGGCTGCCGAGGCGCGCGCCAATCCACGGGTCGCAGTCGGCGGCACAAAGGGTCTGGCCGTGGTTGACGTGCCGCTCCAGTCGCTCGACCGCCCACTCCCAGCCGTCGCGGGCCTCGGGCAGGAAGGCGTCGCCCTGGGCAAGCGTCAGCTCGACGCCGGTCGGCGACGCCCACGTCAGCGCGCCGAGCGGCTGCGGCATCTCGCGGAACCCGACGGCGTCGAGGTGAGCGGTCAGGCCGGTCGCCCGCGACGGAGCCGGACCGCTGCGCCCGAACCACTTGACGATCGCCCGCTCGCCGACGACCACCGAGGTGTTCGTCTGGTCCGCCTCGATCGCCCGCTCGGACGCCATGGGCACGCCGGCGACGAATGCCGAGAGGCCGTCGCCGGGGACCGCCTGCCGCCACGTCGTGACGAGGACGGCGTCACGGGCCAGTGGGACAACGCGGAACGACCCGTCCGGGCCTGCCACGAGGGCGACGGCGAACCGATCGCCGAGGCGGACGACAGCCGCGGGCTCGCTAGCCGCCAGATCGGGGGCGACGTACCCACGGCCGATGGCGGCGTCCGCCTCGGCCGTCGGCGGCCATTGCTCGCGCAACTCGGCCAGCAAGCCGGCGTCCGACGGATACGATGAACCGGCCAGCCGATCAGTCACGAGGAGATGATGGCCCACCCGCTGACCATCCTGTTCATGCCCGAGTCGGCCTACGGCCCGACCAATAACTGCATCGGGATCGGCGACGTGCTCCGCAAGCGCGGCCACCGCGTCGTCTTTGCCGCCGAGGCGTCGTGGCGCGGCAGGCTCGAGCCGCTCGGCTTCGTCGAGGATCTCGTCGACCTGGCGCCGCCGGTTGAGCCCGACCCGGACGGTCCGCCCCAGGACGCCGGGCAGTTCTGGAAGGACTTCATTCGCGACACGGCGCCCGAGTTCCGGAAGCCGACGATCGAGCAGCTCGCGACCTTCATGCAGCCCACGTGGCAGGCCCTGATCGATGGGGCGACGTTCTGCGAGCCACAGCTCCGCGAGATCATCGCCCGGCGAGCGCCGGACGTGATCGTCGAGGACAACGTCGTCTCATTTCCCGCGCTCCAGACCGCCGGCAAGCCGTTCGTCCGGATCGTGTCGTGCAATCCGCTCGAGATCCGCGGCCCGGGCAGCGGGGAGATTGCGCCGCCGTACTCGGGCCTGCCGGACGACGACCGGAGCGAATGGCAGTCGTTCCGCGATGAATACGACCGGACCCATCGCCCCACGTGGGAGGACTTCGACGCGTGGTGTCGCGAGCAGGGGACGGCGCCGCTGCCCGAGCTCGAGTTCATCCACACCTCGCCCGACCTCAACCTCTACCACTTCCCCGCGGTCGCGGACTACACGGCTCGCCGGCCGCTCGACCGGTCCTGGCTCCGGATCGACTCGTCCGTTCGGGCGACCGACGCCGAGTTCACGGTCCCGGCTGAGCTCGCCGCCCGCCCGCCGGACTCTGCGCTCGTCTACCTCTCGCTCGGGTCGCTCGGGAGCGCCGACGTCGCGTTGATGCGGCGTCTGGTCGCGGTCCTCGCCGACACGCCGCACCGGTTCATCGTCTCCAAGGGCCCTCAGCACGCCGAATTCGACCTCGCGCCCAATATGTGGGGCGCCGAGTTCCTGCCCCAGACGAACGTGATCCCGCTGGTCGACCTGGTGATCACCCATGGCGGCAACAACACGACCACCGAGGCCTTCCATTTCGGCAAGCCGATGGTTGTCCTGCCGCTGTTCTGGGACCAGTACGACAACGCCCAACGGGTCGACGAGACGGGTTTTGGTGTCCGGCTCCCGACCTACGCGTTCGCGGACGACGACCTCCGGGCCGCGATCGACCGTCTCCTCGGGGACATGGACCTGCGGGCCCGGATGGCCCGGATCGGGGCGGAGATCCAGGCAACGGACGGCGTCGCGACGGCCGCGGCCGCCATCGAGGCCACGGGCCTGAGCAGGCGGTGACCTATCCGGCGACGGCGCCCGCCACGATGCGCTCGGTCCGGGCGACGCGCTACGTGACTGCCTTTCGCGAGGGCGGCTCGCTGCCGGGGCTCGTGGAGGCCGATGACGACGGGCTGTATGTCGTGAAGTTTCGCGGCGCCGGCCAGGGTCCCCGGGTCCTCGTCGCGGAGTGGCTCGCCGGCGAGATCGGACGGGCGCTCGGGCTGCTCGTGCCCGACCTCGTCGCCGTCGACCTCGAGGCAGGTATCGCCGACAGCGAGCCGCACCAGGAGATCCACGACCTCCTCGTCGCCTCGGTGGGGCGCAACATCGGGCTCGACTTCCTGCCCGGCTCGATGACGTTCAACCCGGTCGTCGACACGTTGCCGGACCCGGATTGGGCGGCCGCCGTGGTCTGGCTCGACGGGCTGATGACGAACCCGGATCGGTCGCCGAAGAACCCGAATCTCCTCGTCTGGCACGGCCGGCCATGGTTGATCGACCACGGCGCCGCGCTCTACATCCACCACACCTGGCGCGACCCCGACGCCCACGCCCGCCGGCCCCACGCCGAGCGGCTGGCGGACCATGTGCTCCTGCCCTTCGCAGCGTCGATCGAGGCGGCCGATGAGCGCCTGGCGCCGCTCGTGACCGACGAATTGCTGGCCGGACTGGTGGCCGCCGTCCCGGACGACTGGCTGGCGCCGGATCCGGTCATCGGCGACGCGGCCGCCCAGCGCCGGGCCTACATCGCGTATCTCCGCCGCCGGCTCGAGGCACCGCGGCCGTTCGTGGAACCGGTCGATCAGATGCGCGCCGCGGCGGCTGCCTGATGGCCGATCAGCCGTTCCAGTACGCGATCGTGCGGGTCGTGCCACGGGTCGAGCGCGGCGAGTGCCTGAACGCCGGCGTCATCGTCCTGTGCCGGCCACGGAGGTACCTCGCGGCGAAGGTCGGGCTCGATCAGGGGCGGCTCGCGGCGCTCGCTCCCGACGTCGATCCGGCCACGATCGAATCGCACCTGGCCGCGATCGAGCGGATCGCCCGGGGCGACCCGGACGCCGGCCCGATCGCCGCGCTCGGCCAGGGCGAGCGATTTCACTGGCTGGTCGCGCCGTCGTCGACCGTGATCCAGCCGTCAGAGGTCCACACCGGCCTGTGCGCCGACCCCGCCGCCGAGCTGGAGCACTTGTTTGAGCGCCTCGTCCGCTAGTTCAACGGCCGGCAGGGCCGCGCACGCGATATCCAACGCCGGGTTCGGCAACGATCAGCCCGCGGACGTCGCCGTCGGGGTCCACGGCTGCCAGCTTGCGGCGGATCTGGCTGACGTAGACGTGGGCGTAGTGGGATTCGTCGCTGTACGCGGTGCCCCAGACGGCTCGCAGGAGCCGGCCGTGGGTGACAAGCCTGCCGGCGTGGGTCAGCAGGACCTTCAGGACCTCGAACTCGCGCGGCGTCAGCTCCACGGGCCGGCCGGCCAGACTGACGACGTGGCCGGTGACGTCGAGCACGAGCGCGCCGACCACGATCCGTCCCGCAACATCGCCGCCTGGGCCGGCCGACCGCCGCAGGAGCGCCCGGATCCGGGCCATCACCTCGCCCACGCCGAACGGTTTCGTCACGTAGTCGTCCGCTCCGAGGTCGAGGGCCCGAATCCGGTCGGCCTCCAGGTGGCGAGCCGAGAGGATGAGGATCGGGGTCGCCGCGTCCTTACGGATCCGGCGGATGACGGCGGTCCCGTCCATGTCCGGCAGTCCCAGGTCGAGCAGGACGAGGTCGGGGCGGCCCGCCTCCCAGGCCGTCAGCCCATCGCGCGCGGTGGCGACCGTCCGGACGACGTAGCCCTGGCCGGCGAGAGCGTCGGCGACGGATGCGGACAGGTCCGGGTCGTCCTCGATGAGGAGGAGCCTTGGAGCGGCGCCGGGCCTTGGAGCGGCGCCGGGCCTTGGAGCGCCGCCGGGCCTTGGAGCGCCGCCGGACCCCGCGCTCACGAGCCCTGCGCTCGCGGGCTCTCGACGTCGGAGCCGGTCGCGCCGAGTGGGGTGGGATGCTCGAGCGGTGTCGTCGGGTCGACGAGGACCGCCATGGCGGCGGCCGCGGCGACCGGGACCGCAGCGGCGCCGGCCGCGGCCGGGAAGTCGATGTCGATCGCCAACCCGCCCAGGTCCGACCGACGGGCGCCGACCACGGCACCGCCGCCTTCGGCAAGGCCGCGAACGACCGCCAACCCGATGCCGCTCCCACGGCTCGCCGGGCTCCCCGCCGCCGGCACCCGGTAGAACTTCTCGAACAGCCGGCCAAGCGCTTCGTCAGGGACGCCGCTCCCACCGTCCTCGACGGTCAGGCGGATCGTTCTCGCCCCGGATGCTGCGGCCCGCACGACGATGGGAGCCCTGGCGGCGGTGTGGGCGACCGCGTTCTCGAGCAGATTCGTCACGATCGCGGCGAGATGGACCTCATCGACGAGGACGGGCGGCAGCGATCCCGGGATCTCCGTCGTGAGCGATCGCGGCGCAAGGGTCGGCGCGAGCCGATCGATCGTGTCGGCGACGGCGTCGTCGAGGGCGATGGGCTGAAGGTTCGGACGAAGCGAGCCCGCCTCGAGCCGGCTCAGGTCAAGAAGATTCGTCACGAGGCGGTCGAGATACTGGGCCTGGCGATCGATCACGGCCGCCGCCGCCGCAGGATCGCGGCCACCACTCGATCCGTCCGAGGCGGTCCCGGCGCTGCCCTCGATGACGCTGCCAGCGGCAGCCCGGATCGTGGCCAGCGGCGTCCGCAGGTCGTGGGACACGGTGTCGAGCAACGCGCTCTTCAATGCATCGCTCTGGCGGACGACCTCGAGGCTGGTCGCCTCTGCCCGCAGCCGGTCGCGCTCGAGGGCCTGTCCGATCTGATCGGCCGCGCCGGCCAGGAGCCTGGTCTCCTCGCGCGTCGGCATCCCGAGCGCTCGCGACCGAAGGGACCAGATGGAGCCGAGAGGCCGCCCGCCGGCCTCGATGACGACCCGGTGAGCTGCCAGGGCAGGGTCGCGGATCGTGCGGCGCGGCCCGCTGGCCGCGTGGAGGGCAATCCACTCCGCCGGGGTGTCGCCGGCCGTCCGCCGGAGGAGCTCGTGGCGGCCCGACTCGGGTCGCGCAGCACCGAGACCAGTGTCGGCCGCCACGGACTCGAGCGGGGTGCCACCTGCCAGCCCGATCCAGACCCGCTCCATCCTGGTCTCGTCGACCAGGATCCCGACGATTGCCGGGAGCGCCTCGCGGCTGTCGCCGGTGGCAAGGACCCGGCTCACCTGGAAGAGGCCGCGGGCCTCACGAGCGCGGAGCTCAGCCGCCTGGGCCCGCTCGCGCTGTTGCCCCGCCAGCCGGCCGACGACGAGACCGACGACGAGGAGCAACAAGAGGTTCAGCCACTCGCCGGGATCGACCACGGCCAGCGTATGGATGGGATGGACAAACAGGAAGTCGTAGGCGAGGAATGCGCCGATGGCTCCGGCCACCGCGGCGAACGTGCCCAGTCCGACGCCCAGGACGATGACTGCGAGGAGATAGGCCGGCGACGCGTCGGGAACGCGGACCAACGACTCGAGGACGGCAACGAGTCCGGTCGCGACGGTCAGGGCGGCGACGATGGTAAGGGCCTCGAACGCGACCCGTCGGAGCGGAACGGAGGAGAGGTTCATCGGCGGTCATCGTAGGCCGCGCACCGCGCCAGCCACGCATCGGAGATCTGGGCACTCTCCCGTCTTGATCCGGACTTGAGCCCCAATCACGCTCCGGAGGCCGTCCCCTCTTGGCGGTTGGGCCCATGGTGGATCCATGGACCGCACCATCGTCTGGCTGGCCCCCGCGGCCGCACCCGATCCGGACGAGCGTGCCCTGCTCGAGATCGACGCGGCAATCGCGCTCGTCTCCGGTGGCGCAGCAGTCCGGGTGAGAGTCTGCGGCCAACCCGCGGCCGAGGACGTCGCGGTCGCAGGCGCCGCACGGGCGCAGGCCGCGCACGTCGCATTCCAGCTCCGGCGCGAGCCGTCCGGATCCGTCACGGTAGTGGTTGGCCCGCGTCTCGATGTTCGCCCGGCGGGCCTTCGTTGATCGGTGGTCGGCGGCCGATCCAGGGCCGCAAGGCCGGCGATCGGCGGGTCCGGGTCGAGCGACCGCATGCCCCGTACTTTCGCTATCTCGGCTCCGGAAATCTGCGCGCCCGACAGGCGGCGAGCGAGCCGCGCACTGCGCGCGGCCGGGCCGTTGCCCGCGTCCGCGCCGCGGTCTTCGGCCGACCTCTCTCAACGGACGAGGAGATGGGCGAGCGGCTGTCGAAACGCAAGGCGCTCGCGATCTTCAGCTCCGACGCGATCTCGTCCTCGGCCTACGCGACCGAGGAGATCCTGCGTGTTCTGCTCGTGGCCGGAGCTGGCGCCCTGCTCGTGTCGATCGAGGTTGCAGCCGCAATCGCAGTCCTGCTCACGGTCGTGTCGGTCTCGTACCGCCAGGTCTGCCGGGCGTATCCCGACGGTGGCGGCGCGTACAAGGTCGCTCGCACCAACCTCGCTCCGCTCTTCGGGCTGATCGCCGCGGCCGCTCTTCTCATCGATTACGTGATGACCGTCGCAGTGTCGACTGCGGCAGCGATCACCCAGATCCAGTCGGTCATCCCGGCGGCCTACGAGGTCCGGATCGAGATCGCGGCCGTCTCGATCGCGTTGATCACGGTCGCCAACCTCCGCGGGCTTCGTGAGTCGGGCAACATCTTTGCCGTCCCGACCTACCTGTTCGTCGGGCTTGCGCTCGCGATCGTCGGGATCGGGGCGTTCCGGATCGCGACTGGGACCGCGACGCCGGTCGAGGCGATGGCCGACGCCGTCCCATTCGGCACGGAGTCGCTGGGCATCCTTCTCATTCTCAAGGCTTTCGCCGGCGGCTCGGTCGCGCTGACCGGCGTCGAGGCGATCGCCAACGGCGTACCGGCCTTCAAGCCGCCGGAGGCGAAGAACGCAGCCAACACGATGACCGCGATGGCGATCCTCCTCGCAATCCTCTTCGTCGGGCTGACGGTCGTCGCGGTCGCGTTTGGCCTTCGGCCGACCGAGGAGGGCGGCGCGTCCATCGTGGCCCTCGTCGCCATCACGGCATTCGGGGAGGGCTCGCCGCTCTTCTACACGTTCGCCGCAAGCACCGCCCTCATCCTGTTCCTCGCGGCGAACACCAGCTTCAACGCATTCCCGCGGCTCGCCGCGATCCTCGCCGAGGACGGCTACATGCCGCGCCAGTTCTCGTTCCGCGGTGACCGTCTCGCGTACTCGTGGGGGATCGTCCTGCTGGCGGCCGTCGCCTTCCTGATCCTATGGGCCTTCGGCGGCGACACGCACGCTCTCATCCCCCTCTACTCGGTCGGCGTGTTCCTGTGTTTCACGCTCAGCCAGGGCGGGATGGTTCGGCACTGGCTTCGCGTCCGCGAGCCCGGCTGGCGCTGGCGACTGGGCGTGAACGCCGCGGGCGGCGTCCTGACGGGCGTGGTCCTCGGCATCGTGGTGTTCGAGAAGTTCGCCGACGGCGCCTACCTCGTCGTGATCCTCGTCCCGATCCTTGTCGCGATGATGTTGTTCATCCACCAGCAGTACGACCGCTCGACCAGGGCCCTGGCGATCAAACCGGACCACGTCGTCCAAGCGCCGGTCCGCGAGGAGCGGGTCGTCGTGCCGATCCCCGGCATCAACCGGGCGGCAATCCAGGCGATCAACGTCGGGCGCTCGATCGACCGCGACGTCCGCGCGGTCTACATCTCGGACAACGCGGAAGACGCGGCCGAGCTTCGCGCAGCGTTCGAGCGCCAGGTTCCGGATGTTCCGCTGGTCGTCGTCGAATCGCCGTACCGGGCCCTGGCCGGGCCGCTCCTCGCCTATCTCGACGTGCTCGACCTCGCCTGGCCACCCGACAAGCCGCGGCCCGTCACGTTCGTGGTCATCCCGGAGTACGTCGCGCGCTCGTGGTGGGAGCGGCTGCTCTACAACCAGTCGGCGAAGCGGCTCCGCACGACCCTCCTCGGCCGCGCGCATACGGTCGTCGTCAACGTCCCGTATCGGAGGGACGACGAGATCGATACCGCCGAGAAGCGTCCGCCGGTCGAGCCGCCCGCGGCCTGACGCCCGCGCGGCATCGACCGCACGGCGAGCTGACTTCGGTCGCGGCACCAGGGTCGCGAACGCCGATGAAGCAGACGCCCTGACCGGCGAGGTGCCGGGCAGCCGCGACGATCATCATCTCGGACTTGCTTAAGGGCGGCCCGATGCCGGTCACCGGCGGTTCTCCGGCTCGATGCCCACCCACCGGGTTATCCGCCGACCGGGCGGCCAGCGGACTGGCCGGATCGGACCGCCCGCTGCTGGTTTGCCCGCCTGGCGGGCGAATCGCGGGCCGGCGACGCGGTCACCGATCAGCGCGACCGTCCAGCGGGTCATTCAACGGCCGGCGTCGGGACCGACTGTCACAGCGCCCACTGAGCGGGCAGGTCGCGGCCGAGCGGCCACGGCTCCCCGGGCCGGAGCCCTCACGGGGCCGAGACCTCGTCCGAGGGACGTGAACACGGTCTTGCCGAGGCGGCGCGCGGTTGCGACCAGCCGGTCGGCGCATTCCGATGCGCCCAGATCCGGTAACGTCCGCCCGACACGAATGCCCGGGTTGTCCGAAAGCGAACGCCATCAGGAGTCAATCCCTCCCGGCGCGATCGTCCGACTTCGGTCTCCGAATTCGGTGGATCTCGCGAGACGGCGGTGAGAACCGGAGCGTTCGCTTTGGGACGATCTCCGAGGCACCTCGCATCGGCTGCGGCCCCAGGTACGAGCGGGCGCGAGCCCTCAGTCGGCCCTGACACGCGCGGGATGGGTGTCATACAGGTCGGCCGCCGCGAGGCCGTCGCGGATCCGCTCGCGGACTGCCACGTCGGACGCGATCCCGGCGGCGTCGAACGCAAGCAGGACCGCTCCGGCAACCGGTTCGGCCGCCGACGCGAGCACGACGACCCGGGGCGCCGCGGCGCGGACCGTTGCGACGATCGCGTCGCGCAACCCGCCGCCGGGATGACGCAAAACGCCGCCGGTCAAGGCCAGCCCGAACGGGACGCCTTCCGCGATGCCGACGCGTCGGGCGGCGGCCAGCGCGGTCCTGCCGAGGTCGACGCCGAGCTGGGCGACGATCGCGACAGCGGCCGCGTCACCGTCGTCGGCCGCCTCGAGGACGACCCAGGCCAGGCCCGCCGGCTCGCGCCGATCGAGAACGTCGCGGGCGCTCGAGTGGTGGAGCAGCGACTCGACGGACGGCTGGCCGGTGGCGGCGAGGATCCGCCTCGTCAGCGCCGTCGGTGGGTCGATCCCGAGATCCGCCCGGTAGACCGCCCTGAGCGCTCGCTCGCCGAGCTCGGTCCCGCCCTGGGGCTCCTGCCAGAAGCTCGTGTGCCAGGTCTTGCCGTCGGGGCCACGCGCCCCGGTCGCGGCGCCCGTTCCGCACACGACGACCACGCCCGGCCCCTCCGGAACGGCCGCCCGGAGCGCCCCGATCGCGTCGTTGACGACGACCGCGTCCGGCCAGCGTGGGCGAAGCCGGCTCTCGAGCAACTCGATGTCCTCCGGCCAATCGGCTCCGGCGAGGCTGAACGCCGCGCTGATCGACGCACGTCCGCCGTCGCCCCGGATCCCGGCGGCCGCCAGAGCGGCATCGGAGACCTCGTGGTGGATCGCGACGGCGACATCAGGCGGGACGGCGTAGATGTCGCTCGTCCGGAGGACCCGGGCGGCGCCGAGGATCGTGCCATCGGCGCCGGCCACGACCGCAACCGTCTTCGTGTTGCCGCCATCGACCCCGAGCAGGATCGGCCGATCGGTCACGCCAGGAGGCGGTCGGGCAGATGGGCTCGGTGAGCGGCAGCCATCTCGTCGTACAGGTCCTCCGCCAGCGACAGCGAGCCCACGAGCGGGTTGCTGGTCAACGCGGCGACGGCGTCGCGTCGGGTCCCGGACCAGGCCGCCTCCGCGGTCAGTGCCTGGTACGCGCCGAGGCCTTCGATCAGGCCGCGGACGGTGGCCGGCAGGGCCGGCTGGGCGATCGGCATGACGCCCGCCCGACCGACGACCGCTGGCACCTCGACGACGAGGTCCTCGGGAAACCCGGGCAAGGCGCCAGCTCGATTCGGGACGTTGACGGGCCAGACGGTTCCGCGGTCGTTGACGAGGGCATCGATGACGTCGATCGCGAGCTCGAGCTCGTGGATGCCGCCGCGCGACCGAGCAGGGTCGAGGGTCGGCTCGTCGGCGCGTGCCTGCTCCTCGTAGTGGCGCCAGTAGTCGGGGACCTCGGCGACGATGTCCTGGGCCCGGGTCGTCGGCTTGGCACGCGCCGCCGCCACCGCCTCGCGGGCGAAGTAGTAGTAGTCGAGATAGCCCGAGGGGAGCGCGCCCATCGTCGCCGCCAGGCCGAGCATCCGGTCGGCGATCGGGTCGTCGGACGGATAGGCCGCGCGCTGTTCGGCTGCCTCCCGGATGCGGCCGATCACGTCCTCGCCGTCGTACTCCTGGCGGACCGTCCAACCGGTGTGGTTCAACCCGACCAGGGTCGCATCGAGCCGGGCCGGATCGAGCCCGGCGTAGCGGGCGATGTCGGCCGGGAACGTGAGCGGGCCCTCGCACAGCGAGATCGTCGGGATCGCGCTGTGATGGGTGATCGCCTCCGACACGATGTTCACCGGGTTCGTGTAGTTGATGAGGGTCGCTCGCGGGGCGACGCGCTCGATGTCGGCCATGATCTCGCGCAATACCGCGATCGAGCGGAGGGCCATGAAAAAGCCGCCGGGGCCCTGCGTCTCCTGGCCGATCACGCCATGCAGCAGCGGGATCTGCTCGTCGAGGACGCGCGCCTCGAAACCGCCCGGTCGGAAGCTTGCCAGCACGATATCGGCGTCGCGCAGGCCCTCGAGCCGGTTCGTCGTCGAGGTGATGCGCAGGTCCAGGTCGCGCGCGACCGCCATCCGCCGGGCGAGGCGCTCCACGATCGCGAGGTGGTCCGGATCGAGGTCGACGAGCGCGATCTCGGAGCCGCTGAACACGGCGCCGCGGATGATCAGCGAGGCGACGGTCCCGGGCGCGCGGGTGCTGCCACCGCCGATGTAGGTGAGCTTGATGCGGGCCATCAGGAGGGCGCCAGCCGGTACGGTCCGCGACGTCGCCAGCCGCACCAGGTCGGGTTGAAGACGTCGCGATCCATCGCTTTCAGTCTACGTGGCGACGCCGACACAACTTTGATAGGCGTCGGTGGCGCCGACGACGGCCGCACGCGACCTGACCGCGCCATCATCGGGTGGTTCCACGGGCCCGCTGAGGATAACCAGGCCAGGAGCCGCGAGAATCTCCGGATCACCAGCGCCGAACGCGCCCTCGGGGACGAGATCAACGCGGCTCGTCAGCAGCGATGACGTCAAGGTGGCGAGCCTCCTGGAGGGTCGCCCGCCGTCGTTCGTCGCCGCTCAACAAACGCCGTCCGGCATGGCTCGCACAGACCAGCCACCGGTTTCAGGGAGAGAGACATGGATGCGATCACGCTGCTCAAGGCCGACCACGACAAGGTCAAGAAGCTGCTCACCGAGCTCGAGACGACGACCGAGCGCGGCGTCAAGATCCGAGCCGAGCTGTTCTCGACGATCAAGGGCGAGCTGACCGTCCACGAGATCATCGAGGAGGAAATCTTTTACCCGGCTTTGAAGTCCCACCCGAAGGCCAAGGACATCGTCCTCGAGGGCTACGAGGAACACCACGTGGTCGACGTCCTCATGGCCGAGCTGGAGCAGCTCGACGTGACCGACGAGACGTGGGGCGCCAAGGCCCTGGTCATGAAGGAGAACATCGAGCATCACATCGAGGAGGAGGAGGGCGAGATGTTCACAAAGGCCCGATCCGTCTTCGATCGCCAGGAACTGACCGATCTGGGAACCCGGATGGCCGCCCGCAAGACGTCGGCCCAGAGGGAGCTCGGCATCCCGATCAACGCCTGATCCGATTTCCTCGCCGGGCCCGCGCTGTCGGCCGGGCCTGGCACTCGGCAGCTCGCGCTGCGCCACGGCACCCAGACGTTCCAAGACACTTCAGGGAGGCTTCTCATGGCCCGCCGATCATCCACAAATGGGGCCTCCCGGCCGCAGCCGTCCTCAGACCGAGGGGCGAAAAGCGACCAAGACCGAGGGACGAAAGGCAATCAGCTCGCGTCCTTTACGGATCACCCAGCCGACACGATCCTGACCACCAATCACGGACTGCCGATCAATGACGACCAGAATTCGCTCAAGGCAGGCGAGCGCGGGCCGTCCCTGCTCGAGGACTTCCACCTTCGCGAGAAGATCACCCACTTCGATCACGAGCGGATCCCGGAGCGGGTGGTCCATGCTCGGGGCTCCGGCGCCCACGGCGTATTCCGGGTCTATAAGTCGCTGTCGAGCCTGACGAAGGCGGGCTTCCTGACCGATCCAGCCCGTGAGACGCCCGTGTTCGTGCGCTTCTCGACCGTGGCCGGCTCACGCGGCTCCACGGATCTGGCTCGCGACGTGCGCGGCTTCGCCGTCAAGTTCTATACGGACGAGGGCAACTTCGACCTGGTCGGCAACAACATGCCGGTGTTCTTCATCCAGGACGCGATCAAGTTCCCGGACCTCATCCATGCCGTGAAGCCCGAGCCGGACAATGAGATCCCGCAGGCAGCGTCGGCTCACGACACGTTCTGGGACTTCATCTCGGTCATGCCCGAATCGATGCACATGGTCATGTGGCTGATGTCGGATCGGGCGATCCCGCGCAGCTACAGGATGATGGAGGGCTTCGGGGTCCACACGTTCCGGCTCGTCAACGCAAGGGGAACCTCGCGCTTCGTGAAGTTCCACTGGAAGCCGCTCCTCGGCGTCCATTCTGTCGTCTGGGACGAGGCGCAGAAGATCTCGGGCAAGGACCCCGACTTCCACCGGCGCGACCTTTGGGAGGCAATCGCCGAGGGCAAGTTCCCGGAGTGGGAGCTCGGTCTCCAAGTCGTCGAGGAGAAGGACGAGTTCGCGTTCGGCTTCGACCTCCTCGATCCCACCAAGCTGATCCCCGAAGAGCTCGTGCCGGTCCAGCGCGTGGGCAGGCTCACGCTGAATCGGAACCCCGACAACTTCTTCGCCGAGACCGAACAGGCCGCGTTCCATATCGGCCACGTCGTGCCCGGCATCGACTTCAGCAATGACCCCCTCCTTCAGGGGCGGCTCTTCTCCTACACCGACACTCAGTTGCTCCGGCTCGGCGGCCCCAACTTCCACGAGATCCCGATCAATCGGGCGATTGCACCGGTCCACAACAACCAGCGCGATGGCCTCATGCGCCAGACCATCGTTGCGGGCAAGGTGAGCTATGGGCCCAACTCACTTGGCAACAACGAGCCGGCCCAGGCGTCAGCCTCGGCCGGGGGGTTCGTGACCTTCGCGGAGCCGGTCGAGGGTGCCAAGGTCCGGCAGCGAGGCGCCAGCTTCTTCGACCACTACAGCCAGGCCCGGATGTTCTTCCAGAGTCAGTCCGATCCGGAGCAGCAGCACCTGGTGAAGGCGCTCCGTTTCGAGCTCGGCAAGGTCAAGAATCTCGATGTCCGGGAGCGGATGGTGCTCCACCTTGCCCAGATCGATCGCGATCTCGCGAAGTCTGTCGCCAAGGCGCTCGGTCTGACCGTGCCGGCCAAGGCGGCCCAGCCGCCGAACCGGAGCGTCCCGGCCGACGGGAGCGCCAAAGATCATCAGCACCACCAGCTCGCGGACCCGGCAATCGTGTCGGAGGCCTTGAGCATGAGGGCTCAGGTGCCCGGTCCAATCACCACTCGGAAGGTTGCCGTCCTGATCGCCGATGGGTTCGACGCGGTCGGAGTCGCGGCGCTGTCGAAGGCTCTCGCGGCGCAGGGCGCCGCGGCCTTCCTGGTCGGGCCGCACGTCGGCCCCGTGCTGGGCGACGCTGGCAAGGCGGTGGCAGCGCCGTTCTCGATCCTGACCACCTCGTCGGTCCTCTTCGACGCGGTCGTCGTGGCCGACGGGGCACGTGCCGCCGACTGGGCAAAGGAAGCAGACGCTGTTGAGTTCGTGCGGGACGCCTACAGGCATTGCAAGGCGCTCGCAGCGACCGGTGCCGGGATCAAGCTGCTCGAGGCAGCCGACATCCCGGCTGACGGCAAGGACGGAAACCGTCCGGCCGACGCCGCGGTTGCCGTCGGCGAGCGGATGTCCCGAGGCGTCATCGAGAAGTTCGTCACGGCACTGGGCAACCACCGATTGTGGAGCCGCGAGCCCGGTCTCCATCTCCCCATATGAGTTTCGTCACGCGCTGTGACCGAGGGGCGAGCGACGTGTACGCGGGCCGTCAGCCGGTCGATCCCCCCATCGCGCGCGCTGATGCGGGCGCACGCTCGGCTGCCTGACCTAGCGCTGAGGCGCACTCACCGCCTTCGGTGGGGTCGATCCAGACACTCGAAGAGACGACCATGGCCGCTCGGCCATGGTCGTCTTCGTGGAGCGCGTGTGGCCGTCGGCTGTCGGTCAGCCGTTCGTCCCCTGGTTGGAGCCCGAGCTGCCGCCCTGATCCATGTCGGACTCGCCCTGACCGCCCGAGCCGGAGCCACTCTTGTTGCCTTCACTGCCCGACTGGCCCTGACCGGACTGGCCGGAGCCGCCGCCCTGGCCTGACTGACCCTGGCCGCCGCCCATGCCGGAGCCGCTGCCTTGGCCTGACTGGCCTTGGCCGCCGCCCATGCCGGAGCCGCTGCCCTGGCCTGACTGGCCTTGGCCGCCGCCCATGCCGGAGCCGCTGCCCTGGCCTGACTGACCCTGGCCGCCGCCCATGTCGGAGCCGCCGCCCTGACCTGACTGACCTTGGCCGCCGCCCATGCCGGAGCCGCCGCCCTGACCTGACTGGCCTTGGCCGCCCGAGCCATAGTCCGAGCCATAGTCCGAGCCAGAACCGTAGTCCGAGCCGCCCGACGAAGGCTGGCTGCCGCTCCCCGACCCGTGACCGGTGCCACCCTGGTCCGAGCCAGCGTTCCCACCGGACTGCGTGTCACGGTCGCGGCGGGACTGATCCTGATCCTTGGTCCGATCGTTCTGATCCGTCATTCGGATCTCCTTGGCAGTCGGGACCGGGCCGGTCCCGGAGCACTGGGGGAGTCCAGTGTCGGGACCCGGATGGCGGCCAAAGGTTGCGACTCAGGCGGGAACCTTGCGGCGCCGTATCAGCCCACGCTCGCGCAAGATGCGCCGCTCCGACGGCCGCGTCCGCCGTCCCGCCCCTACTCTCCGGTGAACCGCGGCGGCCGTTTCTTGAGGAACGCCGCGATCCCCTCGGCGTGGTCCGCCGTCGCGCCGGCGACGCCCTGGAAGTCGGCCTCCAGCTCGAGCTGATCGTGGAACGAGTTCGTCCACGATCGCTCCAGCAATTCCTTGGTGAGAGCCACTGCCCGAGGCGCACCCGCAGCAAGCCGACCTGCCACGGCCTGCGCCTCCACGACGACACGCTCGGCCGGGACGACCCGGGCCACCAGACCGATGCGCTCCGCGTCCGCCGCTGAGAGCGGCTCGCCAAGCAGGGCCAGCTCGGCGGCCTTGGCCCCGCCGATCAGGCGCGGCAGCAGCCAGGTCGCCCCGGAGTCCGGCACGAGCCCGACCCGCCCGAACGCCAGAAGAAAGCTCGCCCCCTCGGCCGCGATCCGGACGTCGCACGCAAAGGCGAGCGACGCGCCCGCGCCGGCGGCGATGCCATTGACGGCCGCGACGATCGGCTTCGGCAGGCTGCGCATCGCCCGGATCAGCGGGTTGTAGCGGAGGCGGATCTCGTCTGCCAGGGGCGCGACGTCCGGCACCAGTCGTTCGCGCAGGTCCTGGCCGGCGCAGAACGCCCGGCCGGCTCCGGTCAGGACGACGGCCCGGACCGCCGGATCGGCGTCGACGGCCACGAACGCCGCGATCAGCGCCTCCTTGAGCTCGACTGTCAGCGAGTTGAGAGCATCGGGCCGATCGAGGGTGATCGTGGCGACGTCGTCGACCGTCTCGATCCGCAGGTTCGCCACGGCAGCAGGCTCAGGCCGGCGCGGGCAGGACCGCGAATTCGACGAGCCGGCCGTCGACCAGCTCGAACACTCGCCGGTCGATGGGCTCGTCGGCCCCGCCCGAGCTCTCCACGATGAACTCGCCGAAGAGGGCCGCGAAGTCGTCGTCGCCAGGGCGCAGGGCGCCGGCGATCAACAGGTGCCGCTCCGGAAGGCCGATCAGGACCCGGCCGTCGCCGCCCAGCTCCGCGACGAGCTTGTCGCGCACCTCCGTCAAGAGGATCCGAGCGGCGTCCCAGCCATCACCGGTATCGGACGAGATCAGGCGGCGCACCCCCGAGACCTCGTCGGTCCAGGCCGCGGTCGCCGACCACGCCGCGAGATTGCCCATCGCAGCGTCCTGGATCGCCTCGACCGTCACCCCCCATGACATCAGGTGGTCGGCGTTGACGATCACGTCGAACCCGGTTGCCGGCATGGCGTACACGACCGCGAGATCGCACGGTCCCTCGTCGAGGAGCGGCTGGGAGTGGCTCCGGGTGGCTTCGGCGGCGAGCGCCTCCGCGTCGATCTCGGTGACGTTCGTGCCGTGCGTGCCGACCGGGCGGAGGAGCGGCACGATCAGGGCGGACGCGGCCGTCCAGTCGTGCTCGGGCGACTCCGCAATCGACGGTCGATGGGCGGACTCCGGCGGCGGGACATGGCCCGACACTGGGGCCGAGATATCGATCGGAGCCAGGATGTCCGGAGCCGTGTCGCGGTAGCTCGCCGGCGGCTCGTCGCCAAGGTCGCGGGCGTCGTCGCGACCGTAGTCGGTCCCGCCCGTCTCGTCGCGGTTCATCGTGTTCAGCGTCCCTTCCACTCCGGCTGCCGCTTGGCAACGAAAGCCGACATGCCTTCTCCCTGGTCGTCGCTCGCGAAGAGGGCGAAGAACGCCCGGCGCTCGTGGCGCAACCCCGCCGAGAGTGGGAGCTCGTCGGCCAGCTTGACGGCCTCCTTGGCGGCCAGCACGGCGACCGGCGCCTTGCTCGCGATCGTCCGGGCGAGCTCAAGCGCCGCGCCGAGGGCCTCCTCGGCCGGAACGACCCGACTGACGAGCCCCATGGTCGCGGCTTCCGCTGCGCCGATCGTCCGGCCGGTGAGCACCAGGTCCATCGCCCGGGCCCGCCCGATCGCGCGGGTCAGTCGCTGCGTGCCGCCGGCGCCTGGCATCACCCCGAGGTTGATCTCGGGCTGGCCGAACTGGGCGTCGTCGCCGGCCACGATCAGGTCGCAGCTCAGGGCGAGCTCACAGCCGCCGCCGAGCGCGACGCCGCGCACGGCCGCGATGACCGGCGTGCGAACGGCCGCGATCCGCTCCCAGACGGCGAAGCGGTCCTCGACGAGGAGGCTGACGGGGGTCTGGCTGGCCAGCTCCTTGATGTCGGCGCCGGCCGCGAACGCCCGGCTGCCTGACCCAGTCAGGACGATCGCCCGACACGCAGGGTCGCGATCGACGGTGTCGAGGGCATCGGCCAGCTCGTCGAGCAGGTCGAAGCTCAGGGCGTTGAGGACGTCCGGTCGCTCGATCGTGACGAGAGCCACCGCGTCGACCGGGCCGGCCGGTCCGGGCGCCGGGAACGCGGTCGCGATGAAGCGGCCGGCGGCTGGCTGGGCGAGGTCGGTCGGCGCGATCTGGGTCACTCCATCCTCCGTCGCCCCACACAGTAGCAGCGAGCGGCATTCGAACGAAGCTCCGGACGGAGGTTCGGTCCCACGGCGATCCCGGGTGCGATCCCCGCGGCGAGTCCTGAGGTGAGTTTCCCGCGGCGGCTTGGCCCAACAACCATGGAGGGACCATTCGGTCAGCTTTTGGTCTTGGAATCAGCGATTTCGCGGCCAGAATTGGCCGTCAGGCACTAACCCTCGTCGGACGGTCGATTCGTTCCGATAACCGAGCCGAACAGTCCGTGGATGGTTGTTTGGCGAAGTCCCGTCCTGGATCAGCATGCCGGTCTAGCCACCCGCGGCCGGGTCGTCCTCCAGGACCAGGAAGGTCGCGAGCCCGGGCGCGATGTCGCGGAGGTTCCGGCCGCCCTGACGCATCGCGTCGGATGCCAGGCCGGCATCGAGCGCGACCCGGTCGTCGAAGTCCATCGCCGTGATCATCACCAGGTCCGTGTCGCCGCCGAGGGCCTGCTCCACGCGCTGAACGCGCGTGCCGCGCAGGCCCGGAGTCGCTGCGACCAGCGGCAGATGCTCGGCGTGGTAGCGCCGGAGGAAGGTCGCGAGGGCCTCGTCGCCTCCCTCGGGCCGGCGATAGAGGGCAAGCAGCGTGGTCATGTTCGGTGTCCTCGGTTCGGGACAGGGTCGGATGATGGTCCACCGTTCGAATCCGCGAGCCAGTCGCTGTCGGTACCGGCGCCCAGGTCAGCGCCGTCGGCCAGCGGATTCACGTGACGCGCCGCGGCGCCGCGCTCTGAGGCGCGCTCGGCGGCTATCGATGCCGTCGACCGGAAGAAGCCCGCGAGCGCCTCGTTGAACAGGCCGGGCTTGCGCGACATCACCTCGTGGCCGCAGCCCGGCGCCACGAACAGCCGGCCGTCGGGCAGCTGACGGCTGATCCCCCAGGCGTGGTCGGCCGGAACGAACGGGTCGCGGTCGCCGCACACAACCATCGTCGGCGGCTCGATCCGACGCAAGTCCCGAGGCGACAGGAGCGGCTGGGCGGCGACGTCCGCGGCGATCGCCGGCAGGAGCCGCCGCCACGCCCCGACGCCCTGGCCCGCATTGTGCCGCCGGCCCAGCTCGGCCACCCACGCCGGCTCGTCGCGATCGGCCCGTTCGGGGTCCATCAGCCGCCGGGCGACTGACGCCCGCGGCTCGCGCTGGGTCGTGATGCCCACGACCGTCAGGGTCCGCAGCCGGTCCGAGTGCTGGACGGCGTACTGGAGCGCCGTCATCGCGCCCATGGAAAAACCGACGAGATGGAACGTCGCGAGCCCGAGTCCATCGAGCCACGCCGACAAGTCGCCGACGAGCCAGTCATAGCGGAAGCCGGCGGCGGCGTCCCAGGCGGTGCGGCCGTGTCCCCGCGCATCCGGGACGAGGACCTGGAACGCTCGTGAGAACAGGGGGATCTGGGCGGCGAAATCGCGCGACCCGAGGGACGTCGCGCCGTGGAGCAGGACGAGCGGCGGGCCCGCGCCGTAAACGTCGTAGGCGATGTCAAGGCCGTTGGCTCGGATCGTCGGCACGCGGTCGCTTCTCCTCCTCCCCCGGCCCGCGAAGTCTACGAGGGCCCGGCGCCGAGCGGGACGAGCTCGTCGAACGACGGTCTCCGCGAGCTCGCCCTGCATCGGCGCTATACGAAGTCGGTCGGGCGGTGACGAGGGGCGCGACCATGCCGCCGCACTGCGTGATGCCGCCGGGCTGACGCGGTCCCGCCGAGGAGGGATGGCCCCGCCTACAATCGGGCGATGACGACTGATCCGGGCCCGGGCCCGGGCTCCGCCCCCACCCGTACCGAGCGCGATTCGATGGGCGAGATGGTGGTCCCGGCGGACGCCCTGTACGGCGCCTCCACCCAGCGCGCCGTCCTCAACTTCCCGATCTCGGGCCAGCGATTTCCGCGACCGTTCATCCGGGCGCTCGCCCTGATCAAGCAGGCGGCGGCCGAGACCAACGGCGAGCTCGGGCTGCTCGACCCGGACCTCGCGAGTGCGATCGCGGCCGCCGCAGCCGAGGTCGCCGATGGCAGCCACGACGAGCAGTTCCCGATCGACATCTACCAGACCGGGTCGGGCACGTCGACGAACACGAACATGAACGAGGTCGTGGCTCGCCTGGCGGGTGATCGCCTCGGCACGGGTACGAAGGTCCACCCCAACGACCACGTCAACAAGTGCCAGTCCTCGAACGACGTGATCCCGACGGCACTGCAACTCTCAGCCGCGATCGAGATCGAGGAGCAATTGCTGCCCGCCCTCGACGCGCTCCGCGCCGCCCTCGGGGCCAAGGCCGACGAGCTCTGGCCGGTCGTCAAGACCGGTCGGACTCACCTCCAGGACGCCACTCCGATCCGGCTCGGCCAGGAGTTCCGGGGCTACGCCGGCCAGCTCGAGGAATCGATCCGGCGAGCCCGCGCCGCCCAGTCGGAGCTGCTGAGCGTGCCGCTCGGCGGGACCGCCGTCGGGACGGGCATCAACGCCCACCCGGACTACCCCGCGGGGGCCTGTCGCCGGCTCTCCGCCCTGACCGGTCTTGACGTCCGCGAGACGGCGAATCACTTCCACGCCCAGGCAACGCTCGATGCGGCGATCGCTGCTCACGGGGCGCTCCGCGCGATCGCCCTCTCGCTCTGGAAGATCGCCAGCGACATCCGGCTGATGGGCATGGGCCCGCGGGCCGGCCTCGCCGAGATCGCCCTGCCCGAGACCCAGCCCGGGTCGTCGATCATGCCGGGCAAGGTGAACCCCGTGATCATCGAGAGCCTGACGATGGTCGTGGGCCGGGTCGTCGGCAACGATGCGACCGTCGCCTTCGGCCAGACCGGCTCCTTCCTCGAGCTGAACGTGATGCTGCCGGTGACGGCTGCCGCCCTCCTCGAGTCGATCGCCCTCCTGAGCGCCGCTGCCCGCAACTTCGCCGACCGGGCCGTGACGGGGCTGACCGCGACGGACCGCGGGCCGGCCCTCGTCGAGCAGGGCCTGATGCTGGCCACCGCGCTTGCGCCGGAGATCGGTTATGACGCCGCCGCGGCACTGGCCAAGGACGCCTTCAAGAGCGGCCGGACGATCCGCGAGCTGGCAACGGAACGCGGGATCGCCGCGGACCGGCTCGACGAGCTCCTCGACCCGGCGTCGATGACCGAGCCCGGCCTCGGCGGCGGTCCGGCCGGCGGCTGACGATCAGCTGACGTCGGCCGCGGTGAGGGCCATCAGCCGCGACCAGCCGGCAGCGGATCGCCCGGGTTCGGCCGGATGAGCAGCGCATAGCCGACGAGGGTCCAGCCGAGGCCGAGCATCAGCCACGAGGCAATCCACCCGACCAGCATCAGTGGCGGCGCCAGGACGAGCACGCCACCGAGCTGGTCCTCGCCGGCTCGAAGCGTCACGACCCCGACGCCGGCGATGCCGAGCACGCCGATGGTCTGGCGGCGGCGGTCGGCCAGCCATAGCCGCCGCCCGCCAGCGCGACCACGAGGCTCGCCGACCACGCGAGGAGGCCGACGACGGCCAGCCAGATCGCGATCGAACCGGAGCGGCCCGTCGAATCGCTGCGCTGCGCCGACTGGCGGCGATTGACCGTCATCCGCCGCAGCCGAGCGGCACGCGGGGCGGGATCAAGCCCGGCTGGCCGAGGATGATCGGCAGCGAACCGAGCGCGACGTGGGTCGTGTCGACCGTGAGGACGCCCGCCGCGTCGACTTCGATCGCGAAGCGATCCATCGACCGGTCGGCCGGGCCGTAGGTCGTGCCCGACGGCTTGATCCCGAGCCGGTCGTAGCGCGACTGGTGGCACGGGCAGCGGAACCAGAAGTCCTCGACGCACGGGTTCGGCCGGCACCCGAGGTGTGGACAGCGCTGCGACAGCGCCCGGACATTGAGCGCTGTCCCGTCGCCGGTTGGGTCCGTGCCGGTCTGCCAGCCGCCGCGTCCCGGATCGATCGTCATCACGAACGCCCGCGCGTCGGATACGTACGCAGGAAACCCGTCGGCCACCGGTAATCCCGTGTTCCCCGCGATCAGCTCATCGAGCGTTCCGATCCGGACCCGTGGCGCCCCGATTGCGGCCGTCGGCCACCAGAACCCGAGCGTCCCTGCCGCGGCCTCGGTCAACCAGACCCCGATCCCGGCGCCGAGCGACCGCCGCAGGAGCTGGCGCCGTGTCAGGCCGCGTATGCGGGCGGCCTGGATCGTGGGGGTCATGGCCGGCCCGGGTCGACCGCGACGCTGGGACCGGGGTGGGTGGCGCGTGGCGCGGGCCGAAGGTCAGCGAGGCCGATGAGCATCCAGGCGATCGCAAACGGGATCGTCAACAGCGCCCGCTCGTCTTCCGTGTTCATGCTCGCCATGAGGAATGTCGCGATCGCAATGAGGATGCCGGCCGGCCGGCGGTCGAGGACGGCGATGATCAGACCGAAAGCCATGCTTGCCCCGAGGAACCCGAACAGGCCGATGGCCAGGAACGGCCACGGCAGTGCGGTCGCCATTGCACCAATGAGCATCGCCACGCTTGCGGCGCTGGCAGGACGAGACCCAACGCGACGAGGGCGCGACGAGCGCGCGATCGCTGCCACCGAGACGAGGACCATGCCCAGGACGAGGCCGACGAGCGGCGCGTCCACCAGCTTGTAGCCGAGATGGGCATCGACCCGCGTGCCGAACATGAGCGCCCCGCCGAGGATCAGCAGGCCGCCCCCGGCGATGGCCGCGGCTGGTCCGAGCAGGCGCCCGCCGTCTGGGCCGCCTGCCGTCGGGACAACGCTGTGGCCGATGATCTGAGGATGGATCCAGGCGTCGATGGCCCCGGCGGCGATGTCCAGCTGGTCGCGGAGTGTGGCCGGGCGATCATCGAGAAGGTCGTCGAACTCGGCGCCGTAGCGCTCCCGCCAGGCTCTGGGATAGAGGCCGATGAGGCGACGCATCGGATCAGCTTCCGAGCCGGGCCAGCCCGGCCTTCACGAAGCCCTGAAGGCCCACGAGCTGGGCCTCGACGGTCGTCGCACCGAGCGCAGTCAAGCGATACGGACGGCGCCGCTCCTCGGGCTCGAGGGCTTCGATCAGGCCGCGTCGTTCGAGCCGGGCAAGGGCGCCGTACAACGTCCCGGGCCCGAGCGGCGAGCCTGTCATCTCCTCGACGTCGGTCATGATCGCGTAGCCGTGCTTGGGGCCGTTGCTGAGCGAGACGAGGATGTAGAGCGAGGGCTCGGCGAACCGGCCGAGCTCGCCGAACGGCTGAGTCATGCGGGAATCTCCTGTTCGAGCTGCTGGCCGAGACGATACGCCCGCCGTCCATCGTCGCCGAGGGCGGGCTCGATCAGGCCGAGTCCCTCGAGCCGGGCGATCGCCGCGTACAGCGTCCCCGGCCCGATCGGCCCGTCGAGCGACCGCACCTCGTCGAACAGCCGGACGACGCCGCGCGGCCCGTCGCGGAGCGCGACAAGGACCAGCCTCGCCGGCTCCGCGAACCGTCCGAACCGCGGTCGGTCGAGCACTCAGCCGGCCACGATCACGCCGCACGCGATCCGGGCACCGCTGGCGCCCGTCGGATCGCTGACCTGGTCGTCGACGCCGGCGTGGATGATCAGTGAGCTGCCGACCTGGTCGACCGTCAGGTCGAAGAGAGTGGTCGGGCTGTTCGTCAAGGTCACCCGATCGGTCGTCGCGTCGAGGTGGCCCACGCCATCGTCGTTGACGACCAGGTTCGGCAGATCTCCGGCATGCGGGCCAGCCGCGTTCAGCAGGCCGTGGAGCGCGCCGCCGGGGTTGTAGTGCGAACCGGCCGCGGTGAACGGCGCCGTGCAGTTGGCCACGCGATGGAGATGGATCCCGTGCAGCCCGGGCGTCAGGCCCCTGGCATGGACGTTGACGTGGACGATTCCCGTCATGTCCTCAACGAACCGGGCCCAGCCGACGTCGTTGCCGGCGAGGTCGACGATCGTTGCACTCGCCCGGGTCGCGCCGCCCGCGACGGACGGGCCGGCGAATGCCGCGGCGAGGGCGAGCGCGGAAGCGAGCACGCCGATCGTCGGCACGAGGCGATTTCGGATGGTCATGACATGCCCTCCCTGGCCGGTCGGATCGTGATATAGCGTAGACCGTTATATCGTCACACGATATATACGCGTCGTCGGTTCCCGTGTCAAGACCCCGGCTACAATCGCGTCGATGACCGAGACTCGCCTCTGGGATCGCGCCGCCGACCTGCCGATGCCGGTCGATCGCCGGCCGCGCCCCGAGCTCGTGACGCTGCCCGCCGACGGCCTGCCGACTCTGGACGAGCTGTTCACCTTCATGCGCGACGCCGAGCTCCGGTTCGACACGCTCCGGATCCGGATCGAGGAGCGCTCCTTCACTGCTCGCGGCGAGCACCGCGTCGTCGTCGAGACGGCGATCCGCCATCCAGGCGACGCCCGCGTGACGACGAGCGAGCCAGGCCGCGGCGCAGCCGGCAACTACGAGCTCTGGCTGTCCGACGGCGAAGTTGTCCGAACGTACAGCGGGTCCCATCGGCTCGGCACGGAGCGGCCGATGCGACGAGGTGTCGTCGGCGTCAGCGGGCGCGAATCGCGCGACCTGCCAGGCCCCAGCCGGGTCTACAGCCCGCTGACCGCCCTCCCGGCCGAGACCCTGCCCGAAGCCTTCATCCATCCGGCCGGCTACTGCCAGAACGTCCTCGCGACCGGCGCCTGCGCTGTCCTGGGCCTCGCTGACGTCGCCGGGCGCGAGGCAATCGTCGTGACCTGCGACCACCCCCGGACGATCGAGGTCACGGCGGATCGACCGGACTTCAGGATCCGGGTCTGGGTGGACCGCGCCGATGGCGTGATCCTGCGCCTCGAGGAGTCGATGGGCGGGACGGTCACCCGCGACGCCCGGATCACGGAGTACGACCCCGACGCCCTGCTTGCCCCGAACACGTTCGACTTCACGTTTCCCACCGGGACGGCGATGCTCTTCTGACCCGGTTGACGGTCGCGGCAACGCTTTCGCTGTTCGAATCGGAACGCCCGGCCGGTGGCCGGGCGTTCATCGTGGCGGAGAGTCGGCGCTACACGCTTTCGGCGAGCTCCAGGTCGCGTTCGATGGCCGCGAGCTCCTCCGGGCTTCCCTGAACCTTCGGGCCCTTGAACCAGTGCCGCGCCGAGAGGACGTACCAGAGGCTCACGCTGCCGATGACCACGAGGAAAACGATCGGGGTGTAGTTGAAGGTGCTGATCGTGATCGGCTGGGCCTGCGGGAGCATGAACAGGATCGCGATGAAGAGGACCCAGATCGTCGCCACGATCCCGATGGGCCGGCTCCAACGCCCGAGCGTCCACGGCCCCTCCTGGAACCGCGATCCGGCGCGGAGGCGGAGATACACAGGAGCGATGTAGGCGACGTACAGCCCGATGACGGCGATCGACGTCACCGCAAAGTACGCCGTCACGCTGTACAGGTATGGGAGTCCCAGGAGGAAGGCCCCGACGGCCGCGAGCCAGATCGAGTTCGTTGGAGTTCGCGTCCGCGGATTGATCCGGTGCCAGAAGCTCGAGCCAGGGATCGCGCCATCGCGCGAAAACGCGTAGATCATCCGCGAGTTCGCTGTGACGGACGCCATCCCGCAGTAGAACTGGGCGCCGATCACGAGGAGCAACACGATGAGGCCGCCGGTCTGGCCAACCGCGTCGATCCAGATCGTGACCGGCGGGCCGGCCGTGAACAGGGTTCCGTACGAGTCGAGCGCGTGCTGGTAGCCCGTTGCGCCGTTCGCGGTGCCGTCGAGAGCGGGGAACACACTGGCCGGCGTGATCCCGATGTTCATCGCCGTCAGGAGGATGAACCCCATGATCACCGAAACGACCACGGAGAAGACGATGCCGCGCGGCGCTGACGTCGACGCGTCGTGCGTCTCCTCCGACATGTGCGCCGACGCGTCATAGCCCGTCAGCGTGTATTGGGCGTTGAGCAGACCGATCAGCATCACGTAGAGCGGGATCCCGAGCAGCAGCGGACCCGGCCATTCCGGGTTCGAGCCACCGCTTCCGGTGGCGTTGACGAACGTTGAGAAGACGGCGCCGATGTCGGTCCGCGGGTGCTGGTTGAAGACGACGGTGACCAGCACGATCGCCGTGACGCCCACGACGTGCCACCACACCGAAACCTGGTTCAGCAGCGAGACCAGGCGAATGCCGAACGTATTCAGGAGTCCGTGGATGAAGAGCACGATCCCGAAGATGGCGATCGTGACGATCGGGGCGGTCGACACGCCCCACATGAGATTGAGGAACGCGTTGATGAAGAACGCAAGCCCGAAGTCGATGCCTGCGGTGACGGCCACCTGGCCGATGAAATTGAACCAGCCGACGAACCAGCTCCAGGCGGCCGGGTTCGCCCCGGACTCTGGGGCAAGCTTGGCCGCCCAGTAGTACAGGCCGCCGGCCGTCGGGTAGCTCGAGGCGACCTCGGCCATCCCCAACGCAACGAGCGTCACGAAGAAGCCGACGACGAGCCAGCCGATGGTCATGACCGCCGGGCCGCCCGTGAACATCGCGAACGCGAACAGTGTCAGGCAGCCCGACAGGATCGAGATGATCGTGAACGAGACAGCGAAGTTGGAGAACGTGCGCATGCCCCTGCGGAGCTCCTGCGCATACCCCAGTTGGTGGAGCCTGTCGGTATCCGAACTAGCCATCCCTTAACCCTCCATCCGATCCACGTGACGGTTCGCCGGGACGCGTGGGCTTCCCCCCTCGCAACAATAGGCTCGGCCGCTCGGCGGACACAAGGCGGTTTCGCGAGGCGCGAAACGAGCCCACGTTGAGAAGGTGTATGCGACGATCGAATGGTCCAGCACAGTGGCCGCCCGGCGGCCGGGAGGGTTCCCATGACTTCGGCGACCCACGGCGACCACGGCGCTCCGGCCGGAGGGGATCACCCCCGCCTGGCTGAGCTGACGGCGATGGTCCGTGACGGGCGGATCGACACCCTCGTCGTGGCGATCACCGACATGCAGGGCCGGCTCATGGGCAAGCGCGTCCAGGCCCAGGCGTTCCTGGACGGCGTCATCGACCACGGCGCCCACTTCTGCACGTACCTGCTCGGCACCGACATGGAGATGAACACGCCCGAGGGGTTCGCCTTGATGAACTGGGAGACCGGCTATGGCGACTGGATCGCCGAGCCGGTGTGGGACACGCTGCGGGTCCTGCCCTGGCTCGAGAAGACCGCCCTTGTGCTGTCCGACGTCTACACAGAGGAGGGTCACAAGGAGATCGCGGTCTCGCCTCGGACGATCCTCAAGCGCCAGGTGGCGCGAGCCGCCGACCACGGCCTGACGATCAAGGCGGGGTCCGAGTTCGAGTACTACGTCCTCAAGGAATCGTGGGAGGAGTCGGCCAAGCTGGGCTGGGGGATCCCCCAGCGCTTCGGCTACTACAACGAGGACTACCACCTCCTCCAGGCCACGAAGGCCGAGCCGCTCCACCGCCTGCTCCGTAACCAGATGACCGAGGCCCGGGTCCCGATCGAATTCAGCAAGGGTGAGGCGGCGCCTGGCCAGCACGAAGTCAACATCCGCTACGACCACGTCCTCGAATCGGCCGACCGGAGCGTGCTCTTCAAGCACGGCGCAAAGGAGATCGCCTACCTCAATGGCTGGGGGATCACCTTCATGTCGAAGCCCGACCACACCTGGACGGGGTCGTCGGGGCATCTCCACATGAGCGTCTGGAACGAGGACGGGACTCAGTCGCTGACCCACGATCCTGACTCGAAACGGCCCTACGGCATGTCCGACACCCTCGCCCGGTTCATGGCCGGGATGATGGCCCTGAGCCGGGAGCTCGCGATCTTCATCGCCCCGAACATCAACTCGTACAAGCGCTACGCATCGCTGTCGTGGGCGCCCGTCAACATCGTCTGGGGCCGCGACAACCGGACGACGGGCTTCCGGGTCGTCGGCAATGGGCCGGGCCTCCATGTCGAGGACCGCTTTCCGGGCGGCGACATGAACGCATACCTGACGTATGCCGCGATGATCGGGGCGGGGTTGTACGGGCTCGACCACGAGCTCGAGCCGCCCAAGGAGTTCAAGGGCAACGGCTACATCGCGAAGGACGTTGCCCGGATGCCGCGCGCCCTGTACGAGGCCATCGCCGCCCTCGAGTCGAGCGAGCCCGCGGTCGAGATCTTCGGCCAGGACGTCGTCGACCACTACCTGAACGCGGCGCGGGTCGAGCAGCAGACCTACGACTCGATCGTCCACAACTGGGAGCGCGAACGCTACCTCGAGCGAAGCTGATGATCGCGACGCTGGCGGCGCGTTCGGCTGCGGCCTTCTTCCTCCTGGCGCGGCCGTTCTCGTCACCCTGTCCGGGTTCGACCGGGGGTCGGCGACGGCGGCGCTCGTGGGGCTGCTCCTGCTCTCCGTCGCCGTGACCGCGATCGCAGGGAGTCGCGGGCGACGCTGACAGTCCGGACGTCTGGGGAACGGCCAGCGGGCGTTCGCCCGTGGGTCGCTCACGCCGCAGACTTCGACTCCGGGCGCAGCGTCGGTCAGGACTCCGCGACGGTCATACGACTGGCACGGCGTTCCAGCGCTTCGCGGGTGACGAGCGCGATGACCCTGCTCCGAACCGAGCCCGCGACGGCGGTCTCGCTCGAGGTGCGCCACATGCGCAGGAATGCGGCCTCGACCACGTCCTCCGCACAGGCGGGATCGCGGACCAGGCGCAGGGCGAGGCTCCACGCGAGCGCGGCATGGCGGTCGTAGGCAGCACGAAAGCAACCATGTCGCCCGCCGAGACGGCGACCAGCACCTCGGCGTCCGGCTGATCGGCCACGCGCGTCCGACGTCCTGCGACTGTCATGGTCCGGCGGTCACGGCCCGCGCCGGGTCGGTGGCAACGTCGAAGGCGAGGGTCGCGTCGCCGGTGGGAGGTGCGAGGTAGGTCGCCAGCCCTTCCTCGAGTGGAGTCAGTCGACGCGGCATCCGCTCGAGGAGCGGAGAGAGATCGACAGTCGCGGGCTGGTTGATGAAGTCGACCGCGTCCGGCGTGAGGATCGGCGTCGGCAGCCACGACAGCGGAATGGCCGCGAGCTTGATCAACGGAGTGGGTCCCGGCACGATCGGCCGGCGCAGGCGGGCGACTCGGAGCGCCGTCGCGATGATCCGGCGCATCGTCAGCGTTTCTGGCCCGCCAAGCTCGAACACCTGGTTGGCGGCCGCCTCGGCCTCGACCGAATCGGCGGCGAGAGCCGCCGCGTCGTCGATGAAGACCGGGGCAAGGAGCTGCGAGCCGGTGTTCGTCAGCGGGACCATGAAGAGCCGTCGGGCGAACCCGACGAACCGGTTCAGCGACACGTCGCGTGGCCCGTAGATCCAGGTCGGGCGGATGATCGTCCAGGTCAGGCCCGAGCCGCGGACGGCCTCCTCGGCTCGCCACTTGGCCCGGAACCAGTGGCGCTTTGCGTCCGCAGCCGCGCCCGCGCCGGACAGGTAGACGATCCGCCTGACGCCCGCCGCACGAGCCGCGGCAAGCAGCCGCTCGGTGCCCGCCGCATCGACCTCGACGAAGGTCTGGTGTTTGCGCGGGGCCTCGATCGGCGAGTTCTTGAAGGCAAGGGCGATCACCAGGACGTCAACGCCGCGGAGCGCGTCGATGAGCCCGACGCCGGTCTGGACGTCGGCCAGGCGGATATCGATCGCGTCGGACAGACCGCCGCGAGCGCTCTCGCCGCGGTGCGACAGAACGCGCACGTCGTGGCCGCGGCGGTAGAGCTCGGTCGCGATCGCCCCGCCGACAAAACCCGTCCCGCCCGCGACGGCGACGGTCGTCCCCGTCGGCTCGGCGGCGGCGGCGAACACGGTCCGGATCGTCTCGGCGCGGTGTCGGAAGATCCGCGCGAGCTCCGACCGGACGACGAGCCGGTTGGCCAGGTCGCCGAGCGGCCCGAACGGCACGGCATACAGGATCTCGTCGCGAACGACCGTGCCGTCGGGTACCGCCTCGAACGTATGTGTGTGCTCCCAGCGGGCGTACGGACCGCTCAGCTGGACGTCCTCGAACCCGGTGGGCGGCTCGTAGCCGGTGATCTTCGTGGTCCAGGTCAGCGGGATGAAGAGCGGCCGGATCCGGTAGCGGATCTCGAGACCGCTGCGCATGTCGCGGTCCTCGGTCAGGAATTCGAAACCCATCGACGCCGGCGTGATCCGGCCGAGGTTCTCCGGCCGTGAAAAGAAGTCGAAGACCTCCTCGATCGGACGGCGGATGAACTGGGTGGCGGAGAGTCGGTGGGTGCTCATTCGGTCAAACCTGTGGGAGCGGCGTGGCGGCGGATCGGGAGAACGACCCGCCGTCACGTCGAGGGAAGGACAAGCCTGCAACAGTGTTTGTCCAATGTTTGTCGAGATAGTACGGCATTGCGAACGGCCTTGTCAAGGGTTATTGAGGCTGTATGCTCAACGAACCATGTACACAATCAAGGAAGCGTCGGGTCGAACCGGCGTGTCGGTCCCGGTCCTGCGTGCCTGGGAGCGGCGATATGGGATCGTCGAGCCCTCGCGCACGGCCGCCGGATACCGACTGTATGACGACGTCGCCCTCGATCGACTCCGGGCGATGCGCCGCCTCATCGGCGCTGGCTGGACACCGAGCACCGCCGCGTCCGCGATCCTTGCCGGCGATCCGGCAGCGCTCGCCGCCGTCCGGTCCGCCAAACAGGACGGGAGGGCGGATGCCGGACCGGCCGATGCGGCCCCGGCCGCCGACGTCGATCTGGTCGAGGCCCTGGTGGCGGCGGCGATCGCGTTGGATGCCGACTCTATCGAGTCGGTCCTCGACCGGATCTTTGGCGCGGGGACATTCGAACGCGTTGTGGATGAGATCCTCACGCCAGCCCTCAGCGCGATCGGCGACGCCTGGGCCGACGGTCGCCTCGGTGTCGCCGGCGAGCACACTGCCAGTCACGCCGCCCTCCGCCGGTTGGCCGCCGCCTATCAGGCCGGCGGCCGCCAGGCGCCGCGCCATGGGGCGATCCTCGTGGGAATGCCGCCGTCGGTCCGTCACGAGCTCGGTGCGCTCGCGTTCAGCACGGCGGCGCGTCGCGCTGGACTCCCCGTCCTCTATCTCGGGCCGGACCTGCCCGTCGAGGACTGGGTGACCTCCGCCCGGCTCACGAAGGCTCGCGCCGCGGTGATCGGCGTTCCGACAGCTGGCGACGTCGGGGTCGCGATCGATGTCGCCGTCGCCCTCCGGGCGGCGCAATCGAGACTGACGGTCGCGTTCGGCGGGCGAAGCGCCGGGCGGGCGGGAGATCGCCTCGCGGAAGATCCGCGGGCAACCGCGACGCAGGCGGGCGATCAGACTCGACCGCCGGTGATCCTTCCGGAGCCGCTCCGGGATGCGGTCCGGACGCTCGAGGAGGCGCTGGCCGCGCGGGCCTGACCCTCAATCGCTGGTGCCCGGGAGGCGACTCGCGGCGCGAGCAGCCTCGAACGCCGCGAGCGTCCGGTGCCGGGCCGCAGCATGGTCGATGATTCGGGCAATGTAGGTGCCCGGCGGCGGGTCATGAACGGCCGAGCCCGCAACACTCCGGAGCTCCGGGACCCAGCGCCGGACATAGTCGCCGTCCGGATCGTGACGCCGGCCCTGGAGGGTTGGGTTGAAGATCCGGAAATACGGCTGCGGATCGGTCCCGGTCGATGCGGCCCACTGCCAGCCGCCGTTGTTGCTCGCCGGGTCGCCATCGACGAGGTGCTGCATGAAGTGGCGCTCGCCGACCCGCCAGTCGACGAGGAGGTGCTTCGTCAGAAACGAGGCGACGATCATCCGGGCGCGATTGTGCATCCAGCCGGTCGCCCGGAGCTGACGCATCGCGGCATCGACGATCGGATAGCCGGTCCGGCCATCGCGCCAGGCCTGGATCAGCAATTCGTCGGCCTGCCATGCGATCGTGTCGAACTCGCGTCGGAACGATTCGTGCCGGACGCGCGGCTCGTGGCGGAGGAGATGAGCGTAGAAGTCGCGCCAGGCGATCTCTGCACGGAAGCGGGCGGGGCCCGGGCCCGGGCCCATGCAGCGCTCGACGACCTCAACTGGCGAAAGCGTTCCCCAGCGCAGGTCCTGGCTCAGGCGAGACGTACCGTCCACGGCCAGCCGGTCGCGACCCGTGTCGTAGTCACGCAACGCGTCCGACCCCGCGCAGCGCTCCAGGCGGGCCCGGGCCGCCGGCTCGCCCGGCTCGAGGAGCTGCGCCGGATCGGCCGTCGGTCGTTGGTCGCCGAGCAGGCTCGCGATCCGTCGGTCGTTCGCGACGATGTCCGCGGTCAGGTCGCCGGTCGCGATCGAGTCGGGCGCGTCGAGCACGTGCCGAAGCGGCAGCTCGGACCAGCGCCTGTGGAACGGGGAGAAGACCGAGTAGGGTCCGCCATCGGCGCGCTGGATGTCCTCCGGCTCGTGAACGAGCAGCCCGCGCCCGGCTAGGAATGGGATGCCTGCCCCAGCAGCCGCGGCCGCGACCGCTTCGTCACGGGCCCGGCCGTACGGCTCGTGGTCACGGCTGGCCAGGATCGCGGCGGCTCCGATGGCCGTCGCGAAGGCGACGACGACCCTGCGCGGATCGCCGTGGAGCAGTGCGAGCCGTCCGCCGCGCTCTCCGATCGTCGCCACGAGCGATCTCAATGCAAGGCCGAGGAACCACGTGCGATTCGCGCTCGCCCAGCGTCCCCCGCGCAGGCCGTCATCGATCACGTAGAGCGGCACGACCCGCTCGAAGTCCGCGACGGCCCGGAGGAGCGCCGGGTGATCGTGGAGCCGTAGGTCGCGACGGAACCAGACGATGGCAGTGCCGGGCATTCCGGCGATCCTAGCCCGGCGACCTGTTCGGCGCAGACCCGGCGGGACGAGACGCGATGCCGGGTCACGGGACGCTATCCTCGGGCGAGAGCGCCACCGGGCGGAACGGCGCATCGGATTGGAGCAGCGTGCCGCAGCAGGATCCCAAGCCAGCCGACCCAGCTTCCGACCGGGACATCCTGCGAGCGCGGATCGCGGCCCTCGAGGCGCGCGAGACCGAGCACGCCCGGTCGGAGCAGATCCAGCGCGCGCTGTACCGCCTGGCAGAGGCTGCAAGCGCCGCGAGCGACCTCCAGGCGTTCTACCGCGAGGTTCACGCGACCGTCGCGACGTTGATGAACGCCGAGAATTTCTACATTGCGCTGTACGACGAGCAGCGCCAGGCCATCAACTTCGCCTACTACATCGATTCGCTCGACGCGGACATTCCCGATCCGAACCTGTGGGAGCCCTTGGGCGTCGGCAACGCCCGCGGGACGACCGCCTATCTCTTGCGCCAGGGCCGGCCAATCCGACTCCGTATGTCAGGGTTCGCGGAGCTCGTCGCCGCCGGCGAGCTCGAGGAGATCGGCGTCGTCAATCCCGACGGCGAATGGCTCGGCGCGCCGCTCGTGACCGATGGGCGGACCGTCGGCGTGGTCGTCTGCCAGACGTACGACGGTTCGACCCCGTTCGGCGCAGACGACCTCGACGTCCTCGCTGTCGTCGGCCAGCACCTCGGCGCTGCCCTGAGTCGGGCCCGGGCGATCGAGGAGACCCGCCAGCGGAACGCTGAGCTCGGCCTGATCAACGAAATCGGTCGGGCGCTCGCGGAGCAGCTCGACTTCGGCGCCATCATCGAGCTCGTGGGCGATCGCATCCGCTCGATCTTCAAGACCCGCTCGATGTCCATTGCGCTGCACGACCCGGCGACCAACCTGATCTCGTGGCCGTACGACATCGACGAGGGCGAGCCCTTTCATCGGGATCCCCGCCCTCTCGGTCCGGGCATGACGTCGCAGGTCATCACGAGCGAGCGGCCGCTCCGGATCGGAACCCTCGACGAGCAGCTCGCGGCGGGAGCCATCCAGATCGGAGGCACCCCCATGCTTTCTTGGCTCGGTGTGCCGATCATCGGGGCCAACCGCGTCATCGGTGTCATCGGCCTGGAGAACGTCCGGCCAAACGCCTTCAGCGAGGCCGACGAGCGGCTCCTCGTTACCCTCGCAACGAGCATGGGCGTCGCCCTCGAGAATGCGCGGCTGTTCGGCGAAACGAAGCGACTTCTCGCTGAGACAGACCAGCGCGCGGCCGAGCTTGCGCTGATCAACGACGTCCAGCGCGGGCTCGCCGAGCAACTGGACATGCAGACGATGTACGACCTGGTCGGCGACCGGATTCAGGCAATCTTCGATGCCCAGGTTGTCGACATCGGGGTCCTCAACGCCGACGCCAGCCTGATCCGGTTCCCCTACACGATCGAGCGCGGCGTGCGCTTTCCCGACGAGCCCATGCAGGTAGCGGGCTTCCGCAAGCAGGTTCTCGACAGCGGTCAGCCGCTGCGGGTCAACGAGGACGTCGTCAAACGGGCCAACCGGGCCGGCCAGGGCGCACCGATCCAGGGCGAGATCCCGAAGTCCATGCTGCTCGCCCCACTGGGCACGGGGTCGGGGGCCAAGGGCGTCATCAGCCTCCAGAACCTTGATCGCGAAGGAGCGTTCTCCGAGTCCGACACGGAGCTACTGACGACACTGGCTTCGAGCCTTGGCGTCGCCCTCGAGAACGCCCGGCTGTTCGACGAAACGAAGCGCCTTCTCGCCGAGACAAAGGAGCGGGCGGCAGAGCTCGCTCTGATCAACGAGGTCCAGCGAGGCCTCGCGGAGCGGCTCGACATCCAGGCGATGTACGACCTCGTCGGCGACAAGATCCAGCAGATCTTCGACGCTCAGACCGTCGACATCGCGATCTACGACCGTCCGGCAGGCGTGACTCGCTTCCCGTACACGATCGAGCGCGGCGTGCGTTTTCCCGATGAGCCCCTGCCTTTCAACGAATTCGCTCGGCGGATGATGACCAGCCGAGATCCGTTGGTGCTCAACGAAGGCGTCGAGGCGTGGTGGGCTGCACACGACCTGCCGGTCGTTATCCAGGGTGAGGCGGCCAAATCCCTCGTGATGGCGCCGCTGATCGTGGGCGATGACGTCCGTGGCCGGATTTCGCTTCAGAACGTGGACGAGGAGAACGCTTTCTCGGAGTCGGACGTCCGGCTGCTCACGACGTTGGCGTCAAGCCTGAGCGTTGCCCTCGAGAACGTCCGCCTCATCGACGAGACCCGCCAGCGCCTCGCGGAGCTGGCGACGGTCAACGAGGTCGGGCAAGCGCTGGCCAGCCAGCTCGATCTGGACAACCTGATCCAGCTTGTCGGTGAGCAGATGCGGACCACGTTCGAGGCCGACATCGTCTATGTCGCCCTCCACGACGTCGAGAGTGGGCGGATCAAGTTCCCGTATTTCAACGAGTTTGGAGCGGCAACCGGGCAGGAACCGATAGCCTTCGGCCAGGGCCTGACGTCGAGGATCGTCGAGGGCCGCGAGACGCTCCTCCTCAACCAGGCCGCCGACTGGGCCGCGCTCGGCACGCGCGGCGTGGGCACTACCTCGAAGTCCTACCTCGGCGTGCCGATCCTCCTCGGCGACGTGGCGATCGGGGCGATCAGTGTCCAGAGCACGCAGCGCGAGGGCCGCTTCAGCGAGTCGGATACGCGCCTCCTTTCGACGATCGCGGCGAATGTCGGGGTCGCGATCCAGAACGCCCGGCTGTACCGCGAGGCCCACCGTCGTGGCGACGAGATGTCCGCCCTCGCCGACGTCGGCCAGGAGATCTCGGCCACGCTCGATGTGGACGTCGTGCTACGCCAGATCGGCGAGCGCGTCCAGTCCCTGCTCGCGGCCGACTCGAGCGCGCTGTTCCTGGCCGACGCCGACGGCCGGACCTACCGGGCGATCCTCGCCCTCGGCGAGATCGCCGATCAGATCCTGGCCGACTCGATCACCGAGGGCGAGGGGATCATCGGCGACGTGATCAGGCGGCGGACGCCGGAGTTCATCAACGACGTCGGCGTGGACACCCGGACGATCACGATTCCCGGCACCCAGACGGTCGCCGTCGAGCGCCTGATGGTCGCCCCGCTCATTTCCCGCGACCGGGTGACCGGCGTCATGGCCGTGTGGCGCGACGCCGGGGAGCCATTCGCCCAGGCGGACCTCGACTTCCTCGTCGGGCTCGCGCGACAGGCGTCGATTGCGATCGAGAACGCGCGCCTCTTCGCCGAAGCGCGCGACGCCCGCGGCGCCGCCGAGGCCGCCAACCAGGCGAAGAGCGCCTTCCTGGCAGCGATGAGCCATGAGATCCGGACGCCGATGAACGCGGTGATCGGGATGAGCGGGCTGCTCCTCGATACGGAGCTCGACGACGAGCAGCGCGACTTCGCCGAGACGATCCGCACCTCGGGCGACGCCCTCCTGACGATCATCAACGACATCCTCGACTTCTCGAAGATCGAGGCCGGGCGGGTCGATCTCGCTGCCGAGCCGTTCTCGCTCCGGGCGTCGGTCGAGAGCGCCCTCGACGTGATCGCGCCGACCGCCGCCAAGAAGCAGGTGGAGCTGATCTATGCGATGGGCGAGGATCTCCCGGAGGGCATCGTTGGCGACTCCGGCAGGCTCCGCCAGATCGTTCTGAACCTCCTGTCGAACGCGGTCAAGTTCACCCACGACGGCGAGGTGGAGCTGAGCCTCCAGGCCACTCCGCCGCGGTCACCGGCCCGCGACGAGCCGTGGGAGATCGAAATCGACGTCCGCGACACCGGGATCGGGATCCCACCGGACGCCATGGACCGCCTCTTCCAGTCGTTCAGCCAGGTGGACGCCTCGATCTCGCGGCGCTACGGTGGGACCGGCCTGGGGCTGGCAATCAGCCGCCGCCTGGCCGAGTCGATGGGTGGCTCGCTCACCGCCACGAGTAGCGGGATCGGCGGCGAGGGCAGCACGTTCCGGCTCCGGATCCCGGCCCGCACGACGACCCTGCCGGACGCCACGCCCCCTCCGCAGCCGGGCAGCCTCGACGGCTGTCGGGTGCTGGTCGTCGACGACAACGCGACCAACCGGCGGATCCTGACGAGCCTCCTGAGTCGCTGGGGGATCGAGGCGACGGGAACCGCATCGCCCCTGGAAGCCATCGCCTGGATCAAAGCCGGTCGGGAATTCGATCTCGCCGCGCTTGACCTCCAGATGCCGGAGCGGGACGGAATCGAGCTGGCTGGCGACCTCGCGGCGCTCAAGCCCGACGACCCCATCCCGGTCGTCATCCTCTCGTCGGTCGGGCATCATGGGCGGACGGCACCAAACGTCCGGGCGACGCTCGTGAAACCGGTCAAGCCGTCGGCCCTCCACGACGCTCTCGCGACTGCCCTCGCGAGCGACCAAGCCGCGGCCGCGGCTCCGAGCCGGACAGCCGGCGCCACGGCGCTGCCCACCGGCGATGGCAGCCTCCGGATCCTGCTCGCCGAGGACAACGCCGTGAACCAGAAGCTCGCCTTGCGCCTCCTCGAGCGGATGGGCCACACGGCGGACGTCGCGGAGGATGGAGTCGCAGCCGTCGAGGCGCTCGAGGCCGGCGACTATGACCTCGTCCTGATGGATGTCCAGATGCCCCGGCTCGACGGTCTCGGCGCAACCCGCCAGATCCGGGAGCGCTGGCCGGAGCGCCCCATCCGCATTGTGGGCCTGACCGCGAACGCCATGGCCGGCGATCGCGAGGCGTGCCTCGCGGCCGGCATGGACGACTACGTCTCGAAGCCGATCCGGCCCGACGAGCTGGCCCGGGCCGTGGCGGCCGCGTCGGCCGTGCCTCGATGAGCCTGGATTCGGCCGGCCCCGATGCCGCCGTGACCGCGCCGGCGGCTGTGCTGAGCGGACGCGTCCTTGTCGTCGACGACACCGCCTTCAATCGCCAGCTCCTGATCCGTCTCCTCACGACGATCGGCCACGAGCCGCTCGAGGCGCCCGATGGCGCCGCGGCCCTCACCCTGCTCCGCGACCCCGCGACCGCGCCGGTTGACGTGATCCTGCTCGATATCGTCATGCCGGTGATGGATGGCTACGAGACGCTCGCCGCGCTCAAGGCGGACGCGCTCCTGCGGCACATCCCGGTGATCGTGATCTCGGGCGTGGACGAGCTCGACAGCGTCGTCCGCTGCATCGACATGGGCGCCGCGGACTATCTGCCCAAGACGATCGACCCGGCGATCCTGCGCGCCCGGATCTCGTCCTCGCTCGGGCAGAAGCGGTTGCTCGAGACGATCGACCGGCAGCGCGCGCAGCTCGCTCGGTTCCTCTCGCCACAGGTCGCCGCCCTCGTCTCCAGCCCCGACGGCGAGGCGATGCTGGCCGGCCACCGCCGCGAGATCACCGCGATGTTCTGCGACCTCCGCAACTTCACTTCGTTCTCCGAGACTGCGGAGCCCGAGGAGGTCCTCGGCTTCCTGCGGCTGTACCACGCGACGCTCGGCGCCCTCGTCGTGGCACACGAGGGCACACTCGAGCATTTCGCCGGCGACGGGATCATGGTTTTCTTCAACGACCCGGTCCTCCAGACCGACCACGCGGCCCGGGCGGTCCGCCTCGCGGTGGACATCCGGGAGCGGTTCAAGGACCTGGCGGCGGAGTGGCGACGGCTTGGTCACGTCCTGGAGGTCGGGATCGGGATCGCGACCGGCTACGCGACGATGGGCCGGATCGGGTTCGAAGGGCGCTACGACTACGGTGGCGTCGGGAACGCGATCATCCTCGCCTCGCGCCTCAGCGGCGAGGCGGTCGCCGGTGAGATTCTCATTGCCCAACGGACGCGCGCAGCGATCGACGTCGAGACGATCGCCGTCGAGGCCGGGGAACGCAAGCTCAAGGGGTTCAGCCGGCCGATGCAGACGTGGTCCGTGCCCGCGGCTGACGGCGCGCCGGGCGCGACGACGGCGGCCACTGCAGGCGATGCCCCGTGAGCGGCCCGATCGACGAGGCAACCTTCGATCGGCTGGTCGAGATGACCGGCGGCGAGCTCGACTTCGTCGACGAGCTCGTCGACACGTACCTCGAGGAGGCCGACGGCCAGGTGACCGCGCTCAGGGCGGCACTGGAGCGCGATGACCAGGAAGCCCTGATCCGGGCGGCCCACTCGTTGAAGTCCGGCAGCTTGAACGTTGGGGCGCTGGAGCTCGGCGAGGCCTGCCGCGGGCTCGAGGAGGGCCTGCGCCAGGGTCGGATAGCAGACGCCCAGGAGCTCGTGACGGACATCGCCGCCGGGTTCGCCGAGGCGCGGACGGCTCTCCTGGGCGAACGCGAGCGACGCGCCCCGCTCTGAGACGCTCCGCTCTGAGACGCTCCGCGACGTCCTGTCGGCCTGCCGGGCTACGTCCCGGCGGTCAGGCGCGCAACGACCGCATCGTGACCGGCGGTTGCGGCCAGATCCACGGCCGTGACTCCGTCGTCGTTCCGCGCGTCTGGATCGGCGCCGGCGGCGAGCAGCCGCTCGACCGAGGCAAGCGAGCCGTTCTGGGCAGCGCCATGGAGCGGCGTCCAGCCGTGGCGCTGGCGGGCATTGACATCCGCCCCGGCAGCGACGAGGACGGCCACCACGTCGTCGTGGCCGCCGGCCACAGCCGAGTGGATCGGCAGGACCGCGAAGTCGTTGTCAGAGCGTGCGTTCACGTCCGCGCCGGCGGCCATGAGAACCTCGCTCACTGCGGCCGCGGAACCCTGGCCGAAGAACGCGGGATAGTGAAGCGCCGTGAAGCCGTCCGCCGAGCGCGCCAGCGAGAGGGACGGATCGGTGGCGAGCAACTCATGGACCAGGTCGAGCTTGCCGAGCGCAGCGGCCTCGAAGATGTCGAGCGACGGCAGGGTCCGGGCAATGCCCTCGGCGATTTCGGGTCGACCGCGATACAGGGCGTGCATCGTCGAACTCACGCCGTCGGCGTCTCGGGCCGAGGCGAGGGGCGGTGAGGCGTCGAGCGCCGCCGCGACCGCGTCGTCGTCGCCGGCATCGATCGCGGCGAACAGGTCGGCAGAGCTCAGATCGGCGGCAGGTTCGGTCATGGCGGTGACTCCCAGCGACGTGGACTCCAGTATCCCGTGCAACGTACCGAGTGGGAATGGCCCGGGTACCATTTCGCGACCGTCAGCGGATCACCCCAGAGGAGGCCCGGCCACCGTGCGACTCGCCGACAAGGTCACGATCATCACGGGGGCCGGCGGCGGCATGGGCCGGACGGCGGCCCGGATGTTCGCCGCGGAGGGCGCCCGCGTCGTCTGCGTCGATGTCTCCGACGAGATGGCCGAATCGGTCGCCGCCGAGGTGACGGCCGCCGGCGGCCAGGCGACCGCCGTCGCCGCCGACGTGTCGCAGGACGACCAGGCCCGGAAGATGGTCGACCATGCGATCGCGACCTACGGTCGGGTCGACGCCCTCTACAACAATGCCGGGATCATGCCGGCCGCCGACCATTCGGTGATCGACACCGACGTCGAGACCTGGGACAAGGTCATGGCCGTCAACGTCCGGGGCGTCTATCTCGGCTGCAAGTACGCGATCCCGAAGATGGTCGAGCAGGGCTCGGGCTCGATCATCAACGTCGCGTCGTTCGTCGCGATCCTCGGCTGCTCGGTGCCGCAGGACGCCTACACCGCCTCGAAGGGCGCCGTCCTCGCCCTGACCCGGAGCCTCGCGGTCCAGTTCGCGCCGCACGGGGTCCGCTCCAACTCGATCTCGCCAGGCCCGATCGAGACACCGCTCCTGCTCGACTGGCTGGTCAAGGACGAGGATGCGAAGCAGCTTCGCCTCGCCCGCAACCCGACCGGTCGGTTCGGCAAGCCCGAGGAGATCGTCCACGTCGCGGTCTACCTGGCGTCCGACGAGAGTCGCTGGACGAACGGCTCGAATCTTGTGATCGACGGTGGCATCACCGTGAACTATTTCTAGGGATGGCGGGACGATGAGCGTCGTGAAGGCCGCCCGGATCGCCGTCGGGGTCGACATCGGCGGCAGCGGCATCAAGCTCGCCGTCGTGGATGTCGACCAAGGGGTTCTTGTCGGCACCCGGCTGCGCGTCCCGACGCCCCAGCCGGCAACACCGCAATCGGTCGTGCCGGTGATGATCACGACCATCCGCAAGGCCCTCCGCGCAGGCGGGCTGAGCCGCCAGGACCTGCCGGTCGGGGTGGGGATGCCCGCCGTCGTCATCGATGGCGTGACGAAGTCGGCCGCCAACATCGACCCGTCATGGGTCGACTACGACCTGGCGGGCCATCTCCAGCCGGAGCTCAAGGGACCCGTGACGGTCCTGAATGACGCCGACGCCGCGGGACTCGCGGAGATGCGCTTCGGCGCGGGCGTCGGTGAACGCGGCGTCGTGTTCGTGCTGACCCTCGGGACGGGTCTCGGATCGGGCCTGTTCAACGACGGCGTCCTCGTCCCCAACACCGAGCTGGGCCACATGGAGATTCGAGGCCGGGATGCGGAACGGCGCTCGGCGGCCATTGCCCGGACCCGGCGCGGCCTGTCGTGGAAGGCGTGGGCGGCCGATCTCGACGAGCACCTCCACGCCATCGACAGGCTGTTCTCGCCGAATCTGATCATCCTCGGCGGCGGCGTCAGCAAGAACGCCGACAAATTCATCCCGCGCCTGACGGTCCGGCCACGGGTCGTCCCCGCGAAGCTCCGCAACGACGCCGGGATCGTCGGGGCGGCGATGGCCGCGGCCGAGCGCTACGTGGACGGCGACCCGACCCTGAAGCGCTGACGCACGGCTCGGCGTCGCGCCCGGCGCGGCCTCCCGGCCGTGGCCCGCTCAGGCTCGTTCGCGGAGCTCCTTCAGCCGTTCCGTCGAGCCGGACACCACGAGCGACTCGCCGGCCACGAGCACCCGGTCCGGCGGCGGGTTCGGCTCGTAGTCGGTTCCGCCGTGGACGATCGCGAGGGTGAAGATTCCGTCGTCCCGGAGCTCGGCGACCGTCTTCCCGTCGAGCGGTCCGCCGGCAGCGATCTCAAGCTCCTCCATCGAGAAGCGCAGGTCGCCGTGGGACAGGGCGGCGTCGATGAAGTCCGCGACCCGCGGCCGGATCGCCAGCTCGGCCATCCGCCGGCCGGCCATCGTGTACGGCGAGACGACGCGGTCGGCGCCGGCCTGGGCGAGCTTCGCGGCGGCACCCTCGGCATTTGCCCGCCCGACGACGAACAAGTTGGCGTTGAGGGCTCGAGCGGAGAGCGTCACGTAGACGTTGTTGGCGTCCGAGTCGATCGAGGTCACGAGGCCGCGGGCCCGCTCGATCCCGGCCAGCCGGAGGGTGTCGTCGGAGGTCGCGTCGCCCTGGACGACGAGATGGCCGTCGTGGCCGGCCCGGTCCAGCGACTCTGCGAGGATGTCGATGACCACGAGCTGCTGACCGGCGTGGACGAGCTCCCGGGCGACGGTCGAGCCGACCCGCCCGTAGCCGCACAGGATGTAGTGACCGTGCAGTGCCTCGACGGCTTCTGCCATGCGTCTGGCCTCCCGACGTCCGCTCGTCGCCTCGGCGATGACCGCCTCGGCGACGATCCCGATGCTGCCGTAGATGATGCCGACTCCGCCGACCGCGAGAAGCATCGTCCAGATGCGTTCGGGCATGTTGACGAGGTCGCGGACTTCGCGGAACCCCACGGTGGTCATCGTGATCACCGTCATGTAGGACGCGTCCGCGAGATCCCACCCGAAGAGGACGATATAGCCGACGGTCCCGATGAGCATCGTGCTCAGGACCACGGCGATCCAGAGGCGGACATGGCGACCCTGGACCACTTCGAGGGCACTCCGGAATGAGCGGACCCACGGCCGCGGTCGGACCGGTGCGACCCCGCCGATCGTCTCGCGCTCGGGCTGCGGATCGTCGACGGCCGCCACCGCCTCCTCGATCCGGCTCGAACGCTCCGCCATGGGCGCAGTGTAGGCGAGTGCCCAGGCTCGACCTGCGGCGCTGCTCAGAGCTGACAGCTGTAGTCGATCTCGAGCCGAACGCTGCGTGGGCCGTCGGGGCCGCCGAGCGGGACGTAGCGGGGATCGGTCGGCTCGAACTCGATGGGACTGACGACCAGCTCGAGGTCGGGTTGAGTGGGGTCGTCGGAGAATCTAAGGGCGTCACCGACGTACTCGCCGGCCGGCTGACCATCCGCGCCGACGAGACCGAGGATGACGCGAGAGCCATTCGACAGAAGCTCGAAGCGGCCTCCGAGGGCGGGGATCGAGCCGCGCAGCTCCCGAACCTGGAGAGTCGGGGCGTTCGACCGGTCGATCGTGCATGTGATCGGACCCTCGGCTGGCGCACCGACCTCCGGCGTGAACGTGATCCTTGCCCGACCCGGTCGGAGCTCCGGCTCCTCGCCCGCCGGGTTCCCGTCGTCCAGCGGTCCCGCGACGGGCGGCGGGGGGCAAGTCCACGACACGACGCCGGACACATCGGTCACGTCGTCGCTGATCCGGACCTCGCTGGCTGGATTGATTGCGAGATGCCGCAGCCGGACGAGGCCGGTGCCGCCGTCGCGCGCCTGGCGAACGACGATTTGCGTCTCCACCGGCTGATAGAAGTCGCCGGAGGTGGCCCGATTCACCCAGAGGGCGACGTCAACGCGATCGGGATGTTCCGTGTTCGGGCTGACGACGATCCCGAGCGTCGCGTCCTCGCGTTGGATCAGTGGTGAATGTGTCTCGACTCCTCGGAGACGCGGACCTGCCGGCGTCGTGAGCCAGTTGCACATCGCTGCCACCTGCCATGCGCCGCCGATCGGAGCGTCGAGACGGAGGGCCACCTGACCGGTGGAGCGGCCCGGCCGGCGCGCCGGCGGCTCGCCACATGCCCAGCGCATCGTCCCCACCTGGTCCGGTGGGCGGATCGCCGGGGGGTGCTCCGGATCAACATATGGCGCCGCGCGGAACGTGACGATGCCCGCGGATCCGTCGCCCGACTTCCGGATCGCCTGCTCCGGACCGTCGCCTTGCCAGCCGCCGACATCGCCGCCGGGTCCGGTCCGGCCGACATGGACCGCGCCGCGGTCGATGGCCAGCCCGCCGTCGATCGTCCCCTTGTCCGGGCCGGCCGCGACCGGCAGCCCGGCGGCTTCGGTCACCATGGACCTCTCGTCGTTCCAGGTGCACCACGCAGGGCCCTCGACGACGAGCGCGACCGGGGCCTCGAGGCAGAGGCGCCAGCGGCCACGTCCCGTGTCAGCGGTATCGATCAGGTCGCCGCCGACGCCCGGGGGTCGGTCGTCCGGGCTGGGCTGGCGCTCGAGGGCGCACGCCGAATCGTCGATGGCGTTCGCACCGGCCTCAGTCGAACTCGCGTCGGGCGACGCGA
>JACCVQ010000094.1 GCA_013698095.1 Chloroflexota bacterium | reverse complement strand
GCCGACCGGCTGCCCCGGCCGGACCACTGACCCAGTCTCCGCACCGATCGCCTGTGTCCCCCAAGAGCCGGAGCTTCGACGCCACCCACAGCGCGGTCGCGTTCCCGCTCGGCGGGATCGGGACCGGTAACGTGCCCTTCGGCGCGCCTGCGATCCCGGACCGATCGCCCGGTGTAGGCTGGGTCACACGTGACCAGATTTGCTCGGGTTGCGGGAAGGTCGCCTATGGTCGCTTCGAAACACGGCTCATCTGTAGCTGCGCCCGAGTTAGATCATTCGAGTAACCCGATCGCCGACGAGATTCGCGAGACGGTCGAGGATCGGGCGCGCCACGAGAAGCTCGACGATGTCACGCGTACGCTCTCGGACTGGAGCGTCGCGACGATCGTCACCGGCGAATATCACGGGCGATTCCTTATCGAGCTCCTCCAGAACTCAAGGGACGCCCTGCGTGAAGCACGCCCAGACGCCAGGGACGGCACCGTCCGGATTCGTCTGACCGCCGAGCCCACGCTCGTTGTCGCCAACCAAGGTGCAGCCCTCGGCCCGAAGGTCCTTCTCCATTCAATCGGCCGGTTCGGCCAGGGGACCAAGATTGAGGGCGAATCCATTGGGCATAAGGGCATCGGATTCAAGTCCGTGCTCGAAGTGTCGCTGACACCAGAGATCTACTCGTGTCGGCGCGGCGATCGTTTCGACCTTTCTGTCCGATTCGACCCAGACAAAGCGGCCGAGCTCGTCCGGGCCAGAAGCCCGAGGTGGGACGACCTCGTCCGCGAGTCTCCTGCCGGGCGGGAACCTGGAGCGGCCGAGCGCATTCCGGTCCTTCAGTTCCCGCTCTGGGTGGACGACCCGGAAAGGCGGCTAGGTGATGTGGCCGCGCTCGAGGGCCAACGCTTCGACACGGTCATCCGACTTCCCTATGACACCCGCTTCGACGATGCCCTGGGATCCGAAGGGCGGAGCTTCAGCAAACGGGAGTTCGTTGATCGCGTGCAGGTCGCCATGAAAGGCGTCTCCGATCAGATGGTGCTGCTGCTCGAAAGTTTCGGGACCATCGTCATCGAGGACGAGATCAACGGGTCTCGGGAGATCATCACCCGTCGCCAGGTGGCGACGACAACCATCGAAAATGGGGTCGACTGTCTCGAGGTCGCGATCGACCGAAACGGGCAAGAGCATTCGCGGTGGCTCGTCTTCGCCGGGCACGTCCCCGGAATGGATGGTCTCGAGGGCGACCTCCGCGTCGCGGTGCGAACGGTCCGGGACCGCACTGGTTTCGCGATCGCGGCACCGAGCATCACCAAGGGCGACGGTGGCGATGCATTCCATCTCTTCTTCCCGACCCAGATCGCCACACGCGTGCCCCTTCTGCTACACGCCTACTTCCGAGTCGATGCAGGCCGGACACGCCTCGCCTCAGGCAAGGAAGCGAGAAACGACGCACTGCTCGCCGGGCTCCAAACCTTGAGTGTGCAAGCAGTCCGGCACATGCTCGACCTGGGTGAGGACTCGATCGACACCTCCAGCCTGCCTCGGCTGTTTGTCGAGGCGGATGCAACTATCGCAAAGGAGCCGGCAGCATTCCGGGAGGGATTGCTGGAGGCGCTCGATGGGCTGCCGTGGATCCCCGTGATTCCGCCGTCGGAGGACCGTTCATCGCGAGCTTCCCCGAAGGAGGTGGTCGTTGAGCAGGATGAGACCCTCGCGGCGGAGTTGCCGATCGCCATTCCTCCTCGCCATCTTTTCGCGCGCACCGCGATGTTCTATCCGGCTGCAAACATCGATTCGGCCACTCGAGACTTCATCGCCAGCCGCGCTCAGACTGCTCGGGATGGGATTGCAGGGCTGACGCAAGACATGCTCGTGCGGCTGCTGACCCCGGGAGAGGGCGACATCTGGGAACCGCAGCCGGACGCGATGGACGAAGGATTCCGGCACCTGTTGTTAGTCCTCAGGGTGCTGCGCGCGCGATCCGCCGGCCCCGCGGCCGTCCTCAGCGACGTCAATGTCGCGAAGAACCTCGCCTTCATTCCAGTGCTGGATACGACTCCGCCGTTCCGACAGCTTCGCGCGCCGGTGGTTGCTCGTGATCTGGAACGCGACGAGCCTTGGATTCTCGCCCGCTCCGAAGCGGCGAGGGGAAGTGGCCTGCCGGCCCCGCCGCGGGGACTCGGGACTGATTTCCTTCAGGACGGCGTCCTGAAGGACGATGCTGCGATCCGTGCGGCGGGCTACCTCGGGATCCGTGACTACCGTGTCGACTCGGTCCTCGACGCTCTTCGCGGCGGTCCTGTGCCGGGAGCCGAGGCCGCCGAGATCACGCGATTCATTTGGCGGTTCCTCCGCCGTGACGAGCAGTCCACGTATTCGGTCCCGCGGGCCGCAGACTCGATCCAGGCCAATTTCATACCCGGTCGGGGGTTCTGGAGTCGCCCGGATATTGGCGATCTCACAGGCCGTCAGGAAATCCGGCGCGCTCGAGCGCTCGGGCAGGTATTGCTGCCCGCGGCCAATGGCAAGCTTCGCCCGGCCGACAAGCTCGTGTTCGGCGCCGATTGGGCCTCGTGGGCCGAGGAGGAGGCCCGCCTCGACGGGTCTCATAGCTACAGTGAAATGGCTCGCTCGTACGCGAGTCTAGCGAAGATGGCTCCGGGGCGGTCGAGCCTTGTGGCCTCACCTGCGACTATTAGCGCCTTCCTGGAAGACACTCCTTCGGGCGATCGGGACGATTCGGTCTCCGCGGTTAGCCCGGCGCGTCTTCGGCACGCGTTTCTCGTACGCCTCGGGGTGTGGGAGGTGCCCCCGGTCGACAGCTGCAACGACCGACAAGCCAGGGCCGAGCGCAAATACGACCCGTTCGCGGACCGGCCCGGCCGCGCCGAGTACCTAGCACAGCTCACGGAGACCGGCGCGGAGTTCACGGCCCAAGCCCATCTTCGAGTCCATGTCGGGGAGGACTACGCCTTTCGATGGCCCCTCTCGTCCCGGCTGGCGCATGCCAGCGCGCTGGCCCACGGCGTCGCTCTATACCGGAACTGCCTGCGGACCCATCGTTATTGCACGGGTTGCCAGGCCCGGGGCCACGGGTCGAAATCCGCGACATGGGCCATCGACACTGACGCCGATCGTATGTCGATGCTCGCGTGGGAGCTCAATCATCGCCCATGGGTCCCGGTGACGCTTGAGGGTCGCCCCGTTGAAGCGGTGCCACCCATCGACGCGTGGAGGGACGAAGAAGCCCCGGATGTGGGCCACGTACTTCAGAGCTCCGCTCGATACCTTCGCCTAGTCGATCCGTCTTTGCCAACCGAGCTCGCAGTGTTCGTCGGCATCGATGACATCGCTGCCGCTTCCGCAACCCGAGTCGGAACGACCCTCCGGTGGCTACACGACCAGATGCCGGTCCTTCTCGGAGGTGCGCCACGACCGACGTCGGAGCCTGGGCGCGCCTACCTATCGCTGCATCGCAGGCTGTATGACCGCCTTGCACGATTGGAGAGGCAGCAGCCGGGAGTTTCCCGAGCCGAAACGGCCGACTCTGGTGTCCTCGCCAGTCGGGGAGACTCGCTAGTGTTTGTCGACCGTTCGCTCGCGCGGCACGATCGGGGCAACTTCTCCACATACCGTCGGCTCGTCGGCGACGAGATCCCTTTCCTCGCCGTTAAGGCGGAGCAGAGAGAGATCGCGACCGCGCTAGGTGTCGAGGAATTCGTCGTGAAGATCGAGCGCGAAGGCGATGACGACGGAGAGGATGTGACGGACGCTGTACACGAGTTTCTCCACGATCGTCTTGCGTACATCATGGCCGCGCTTAGCTATTACCCGGTCGGCGGTACGACGCTCGAGGTTGGCGGCAAACGGTTCCGGGAACGCTCGCGACGGGTCGCCGCTATCACCGTCCGACACGTGGCGGATCTGCGCCTTCGAGTCCACATTGACGGCAAGGTCGAGGCCCTCATGGTTGGCGAGGGACTGCCCGACGAGATGTACGTCCAAGACCCGACGGGTCAGGCGCCGATCGTGTTTCACGACTTCCACGGACCCGGGTGGGTCGAGAGCTTCCGGCCTGCATTCGCGTCGCGCCTTGCCGAGGTTCTCGAGAATGAGGCCTACGCGAGCGTGCTCCGTCTCCTTCTGACGGCCGATGGCGACGATGACGCGCGATCGCTGCTCCGTGAGTTCGGCGTCGGCGACGACCAAGTCGAGGAGGTGGCTAGAGCACTTGAGGTCGGCGACCGACTGGCCCGCGCGGCCGAACAGAGGTGGTGGGATGCCCTTCTGCCCATGATTGGGATCTCCCGCCGCTTCGATGTTCGGGAAACCGCCTCGCGCGAGCGGCTGCGGTCTGATCTCTTGACCGCACGTCCGTGGTCGGTGCCTGCGGACCTCGCGGACCGCCTGATGGCCGAAGCGTCCTCAGACAGCATCCGGCGGACCGTGGGCGCGAGCTCGGTCCTTGCCGCCCTGGAGACGGGAGGGGTCGACCTCGAGGCTCTGAACGATCGGCTGATCGCGAGAGGCCACGGAGAACCCGGGCTGGATGTCCGCGATGGCGAACGCCGCCTCGAAACATGGAGAAAGACCCACGGCATCGAGGTTGTGGCCGTGCTGGCGCACAAGACCTACCCAAGGGCGAGCGAAAGACCCGACCTATGGCGAGTACCGTCGAGCGAGACATGGCACGCGTACGCGCCGCCAAGCATCTTCTTGAGCCCTGTCGTCGCCGACCTCGAGGCCGCCGGTCTGATTGTCCCCGATCTAGATGCACTGGCCGGTGCTGACGCGTCGAGCGTTATCGCTGGGCTTGTAGACCTTCGGCCTGACGAACTGCGCGCGTGGTGGGACACCGAGTCGGACACCAACGCGGAGAATCTCAAAGCCTCTCAGATCGCGGGATGGCGGCGTCTTCTGAGACCGGTTCTCGTCGCCGCCAGAACGGTGGGTAACCCTTCCGGGTTTGAGATCCGCGAGATCCTTTCGCGAGTTGACGAGGCGCTCGGGGCCCCGGCCACCATCGCCGCTCTCGTCGCGAGCCTGACCGTCGCCTTGCCAGTAAGTACAACGCTTGCCGGCCTGCTTGGAGAATTCATCCGCGCGTATCGAGGGTTTGCGCTGCCTTCCCTCTACGAGGTGGCGGAGGTCGCGGTCTCGGGCGGCGTCGATCCAGGGCTACTCGAGCGCGTTCGTCAGGTCATCCTCGGCCGCCGGCCGTCGCGGACAGTGTCCGCCGGGACGTAAGGGAGCTCCGGCAGAGAAACGTCGTGCCGGTCCAGATCGAGCCCATGCCAATCCATGTTTCAAACGGAAACGGCGAGGCAGATGCTCACGATCGGCAGGACGTCGGCAAGGTCAAACATGTACCCGTAGATACCGGCCGTATCGGTCGCGCGGGCGAACGTTGGGCTCGCGCCGCCATCTTGGGCATCCTGATGGAGCTCACGCCAGAGCGGCGAGGGATAGCCGTCAAAGACATCGAGGACGTGCTGAGAAATAGATTCAAAGGGGAGGCAATTCCGCCACTACTTCAGGCGGCAAGCGACTTCCGTGACGCCCCGGACGAGGACCACGAGCTCGAGGCTCTTGCGCGGCTCGTCCACGTCTCGGCGGTGAGCGATGCGTTCGGCTTCGATCTCATCGGCTACCTGCCCGCTGCGAGTGATAGCGTGAAATGGACCCACCCAGGGGCCGAATGATCGGCTAAAGCAGGACCACCTTGACCCTCCAGCCATCCAGTACGGTGCCGGTGATTGAAGCCGCAGCCGTCCTGGAGGAAAGGTTGATCAAGATGGTCGACATCGAGCGTATCCGGTACGCCCACTTCCGGGAAGGGTCGAGCATTCGCGAGCTCGCCCGCGCCCTCCACCACAGCCGGACGACGATCCGCCGGGCCCTCGACGATCCCGGACCCTGGACGTACCGTCGGACGCGCCGACGGCCGGCCCCGGTCATGGATGCCGTCGCCCCCATCGTCGAGAGCTGGCTCGAAGGCGATGAGCGGGTCCACCACAAGCAGCACCACACCGCGCGCCGGATCTGGCAGCGCCTCGTCGCCGAACATGGCTTCACGGGTGGCGAGCCGACCGTGCGGGCGTGGGTCCGCGACCACCGCCGGGCCAGCCTGCGCGCGGTCACCATCCCGCTCGCCCACGACCCGGGTGCCGAGGCCCAGGTCGACTTCGGCGAGGCACGCGTCCGGATCGCCGGCGTCGAGACGGTCGTCGCCCTGTTCTGCGCCCGCCTGGCCCACTCGACCCGCGACGTCGTGGTGGCCTATCCGGCCGAGAACCGGGCGGCCTGGTTCGATGGCCACGTCCGGGCGTTCGCGACCTGGGGCGGGGCGCCGGCCGAGATCTGGTACGACAACCCAGCGGGGCTCGGCTCGTTCCGGCGGGGCACGTTCCACCCGGCGACCGAGTTCATCGCCCTCCAGAGTGCATACCGCTTCCGGGCTCATCACTGCACGCCGGGCGAGGGCCATGAGAAGGGACTCGTGGAAGGCCTCGTCGGCTATGCCCGGCGGACCTACCTCGTGCCGATCCCCGAGGTGGCCTCGCTCGACGAACTCAACGAGGATCTTGTCCGGAGGACGGCCGCCGAGGAGCGCCGCTGTCGGGCGCGTCAGACCGAGTCGGTCGGCCAACGCTTCGCCGCCGAGCGGCCGCTGCTCGCCCCGCTCCCGGTCCGTCCGTTCCTGCCCTGCACCCGCCACCCGGTGCGCGCCTCGGCGCAGGCTCTCGTCGCCTTCGACGGCAGCCGCTACTCGGTCCCGGTCCGCCAGGCCGGCGCCGCCCTGTGGCTGCGGGCGTACGCCACCCGGGTCGAGCTGTGGACGGGGACGACGATCGTCGCGAGCCACCCGCGGGCGATCGCCAAGGGCACGCTCACCACCGACTTCTGGCATTACCTGCCGGCGCTCGTCCGCAAGCCCGGTGCCTTCGCCAACGCGATCCCCGTCCGCCAGGCGGCCTTCCCGACCGAGGCCCAGGCCCTGCTCGAGGCGCTCGAAGCCGAGCACCCTCTCGACCGGCGTCGGGCCCATCGCGCCTTCCTCGCGATCTGCGCCCTGGGAGTCGATGTCGAGCCGGTCCGCTGGCGGGCAGCCTGCGCGACCGCGCTCGCCGCGGCAACGCGACGGCCGCCGGCGTTCGAGCGGCGCTCGATGGGGCGTCGGCCACGATCAGCGCCCGGATCCCGTTGCCACAGGCGTTGGCCGACGTGCAGGTGCCCGCCGGCGATGTCGGTCAGTACAGCCGCCTGCTCGGGTCGCGCGCATGAGCGCGCTCGTCCCCGAGTTGCTCGTCCACGCCCATGCCAAGCGCCTGCGCCTGCCGGTCACGGCCAACCAGGCCGTCCGCTTCGCCGAGGAGGCGGCGAGCGCCGGCCATGGGCCGTTGGAGTTCCTGGCCGCACTCCTGTCGGCCGAGGTCGCCGGACGCGACGCGAGCGTCGAGCGGACCCGCATCGCGGCGGCCCGCTTCCCCGAGTTCCACGAGCTGTCGGGCTTCGACTTCGGCGCCCTGCCGGCGCTGAACGCGCCGCTCGTCGCCGAGCTCGCCCGGGGCGCCTATCTCAGCCGCCGGGCTGGCCAGCCCGAGCCTCGCGCGATCGTCTAGAGGTCTGCCTCACATATGACTAGACAATAGGTGCCGGGTCAGATAGGCTGCTCGGCATGTGGACCGCAGCTGCACCTCTCGCGATCACGGAAGCCCACCGAAGGACGCTCGAGCGCTGGCTTCGAGCGCAGGGAACACCCCAGCAGGTGGCCCTGCGGGCGCGGATCATCCTGATGGCCGCCGACGGAGCGGCCAACAACCGGATCGCGGGCGAGCTCGGCGTCAGCCGCTCGACGATCATCCTGTGGCGGAACCGCTTTGCCGCCGGCGGCACGGGAGCGCTCACCGAGACGGCTCCCGGACGCGGCCGCAAACCGTCGATCAGCGCCGAGACGATCAAGGCCATCGTTGACGCCACCCTCCAGACGACGCCGCCGGGGGCGACCCACTGGAGCTGCCGGACGATGGCGCGGGCGCAGGGCGTCAGTCCCGCGACCGTCGCGCGGATCTGGGACGCCCATGGTCTGGCGCCCCACCGCGTCCGGACGTTCAAGCTGAGCCGCGATCCACGCTTCGTCGAGAAGCTCACCGACGTCGTCGGGCTGTATCTCAACCCGCCCGACAAGGCGATCGTCCTGTGTGTCGATGAGAAGAGCCAGATCCAGGCGCTCGATCGGACCCAGCCGTCGCTGCCGATGAAGCGAGGCCGGGCCGGGACGATGACTCACGACTACAAGCGGAACGGGACGACGACGCTCTTTGCCGCGCTCGACCTGCTCGACGGGACGGTCATCGGCGAGTGCCATAGCCGTCACCGCCACCAGGAGTTCCTCGCCTTCCTGCGCCGGCTCGACCGGACCTACCCACAGGAGCTCGAGCTGCATCTCATCGTCGACAACTACGGGACGCACAAGCATCCGGACGTGCTGAAGTGGCTCGCCGCTCCTGCCCACGCCCGCTTCCAGCTCCATTTCACCCCGACCAGCTCGTCCTGGCTCAACCTCGTCGAGCGCTGGTTCCGCCAGTTGACCACCAAGCGCCTCCGGCGGGGCGTCTTCCGGAGCGTGCCCGACCTGGTTGCGGTGATCTACGCCTACATCGCTCTCAACAACGCGGACCCCAAGCCATTCGTCTGGACGGCCTCCGCCGAGGCGATCCTGGCCAAGGTCGGCCGTTGTCGAGCCATTCTTGAGACGGCACACTAGGAAGGAGCGAGCCGAGGTCGGAGGTGTCCTCACGCTCGCTCCGGGCACATCGCCCGATAGTCGCAATAGCGGCAGGGCTCGCCGGGCCTGGCCGGGAACTCGCCCGCTCGCATTAGCGCGACGCGGGCGAGGATGTCAGCGCGAACGGCGTCGAGCTCCTCGTCCGAGCGCGTCGTCGACAGGCGGAGAGCCGCCTCGGCGGGCTGATCCACGAGTACCACGGATTCGCCGCGTGATCAGATCTGGGTTTTCGACCCCCACGCGACCTCGACGCAACCGCGGGCGGGGTCTCCAAACGAGTGCCCGACATTCGGGCCGCGCTGGGCGGGCTTCTCTGGGACGGCATGACGCTCGCGGTCGGCGGCTTCGGCCCGTGCGGAATTCCCGAAAACCTCATCTGGGCAGTGGCTCAAAGCGGCGTGCGCAACCTCACCATCGTGGGCAACAACGCCGGCGTCGACGACTTCGGCATGGGGCTCCTGCTCCAGAACCGGCAGGTCCGGCGCGTGATCGCCTCCTACGTCGGCGAGAACAAGGTGTTCGAGCGGCAGGCGCTCGCGGGCGAGATCGAGCTGGAGCTCGTTCCGCAGGGGACGCTCGCCGAGCGGCTGCGAGCAGGCGGCGTGGGCATCCCGGCCTTCTACACGCGGACCGCCGCGGGGACCGCGCTCGCCGACGGCCGCGAGACGCGACGGTTCGGCGACCACGACTACGTCCTCGAGCCGGCGATTCGGGCGGACCTCTCGCTGGTCAAGGCGTGGCGGGGAGACGAGGTGGGCAACCTGCGATACCGACGGACGGCGCGGAACTTCAACCCCATGATCGCGACATGCGGCGACGTGACAGTCGCCGAAGTCGAGGAGTTGGTCGCGACCGGCGAGCTCGACCCCGACGACGTCGACACCAACTGGACCGCATGACGGCGCTGTGAATGAGCGTCGGCGTGTGGAGCGCGCGCCGTCCACCTGCATCCGCGAGGCGTCGACGGCTGTGAGACCCTCGATGGCGCGATCGTCGACGCGGTGGTCCGCGACGATCGCCAACCGGTCAGACGGATATCGTCAGTCGTTGGCCGGCCTGAATGAGCAGCTGCTCGTCGAACACGATCGAGGACGATGAACCGGGCTCGAGTCGGATCGGAACGACTGCCCCGTCCACCGTCGCCTCGATCGGCCCGCCGGACATCTCGCGTCCCAGGCGCAGCCTGCGCATCGGGAGTGAGCCGCCGTCCACGGTTAGGGTGACGGAGGGCTGCGGTCCCAGGTGCTGCTCGAAGCGGCCCCATGCCACACCGGAGCTGAAGAAGCTTCGGAAGTCCTCTTCGTGGATCCGGGCCGCGAAGGCAATGTCTCCGGCGTCGGCGTCCGAATGGAACCCGCTGAGCGCGAGGAGGACGGCCCAGCTCGACATGCTCCGAGCGTAGTGATGGCCGCACTCGACCTCGTCCCACGGGTTCCGTCGATGCCCGTCGTGACGGGCGCGCACGGCCGCGACGACCTCTAGGCCCTGGTCGAGCCAGCCTTCGTAGATGAGGTGCGCCGCGACCTGGTACTCGATGCCGGTCCAGACCTCGTCCGAATAGACGAACGGAAATCGGGGCTGCCCACCGTTCGGCCAGGTGCACAGGACGAGCCCAGATTCGTCATTGAGCACATACGTCCGCTGGCAGTTCACGTGATCCCGGAAATCCCTCCGGAAATTGTGGTCGAAGACGGCCTTGATCCCGCCGCGCACATGCTCCACTGGGAGCAGGTCGCCCAGGTCCAGCATTCGCGCGTGGAGCTGGCCGAGCAGCTGGTCGGAGAGGCAGCCCTCGCCATGCTGATACTTGACCGCATCGACGTCGTCGAGTCGCTGGACGTAGAACTCGCCGTTCCAGAGGAGCGCGTCGAGTCGCCGGCTGCCGGCCGCGAAGGCCGCTTCGACACGCCCCGCCACGTCCGGCTCGCCCATCACTTTCGCCAAGCGCTCGACGGCCCGGAGCGCGGCCAGATAGTAGATGCCGCACAGCGGGTTGGGGCCATGGAACTCGATGTCATAGGTGGTGTGCTGGCGTCCGTCGAGGACGTGATCGCCGTCGAGATCCCAGTGGGTGCCCGCAAACGCCATCGCCCGCTTGACCCCGGGCCAGATCGTGGCCAGCCAGTCCCGGTCGCCGCTGAGGCGCCACTCCCGGTATGCCCGCAGGATACTCCCCATCTGACCGTCGACCGCCGCCTCCGGAGCCTGATCAGCCCATGGCCAGGTGAAGGTCGTGCCGAAGGTCTTGTGTGTTCGGAACGCCATGTACCCGTCCGGCTCGGTCTCGATCGCGAACTCGATGCGGCGCATCTCGCGCTCGAGTGACGGGAACAGGTAGGCCGCGGTGTGGGCGTAGCTCCAGACATGGGTGCAGGTGCCTTCGCAGCAGCCGGCGTTGTCGAAGCAGCCCTCGAAGCCGAAGAACCGACCGTCCTCGAGCCAGAAGCAGGTCGGACTCCTGATCGGGACGATGTTCGCGGAGACCGCGTCGATGACGTCGGGCGACAGGGTGCTCGTGAACAGCGACGCGTGGAACTGGCGTGTCGCTCGCTCGAGTCGGGGCATCTCCGCGGCCAGATAACGCGCCACGTCCCAAGACGACCCGAACCGCGTCGCGTAGTGGTTGCGGACGAGGGGGGCCTGCGGGTCGTTCTCCCAGCTGTTCGTTCGAATCGGGAAGAACCACGTCAGGAGGAAGCGGTAGTCGCGTGTCTCACCCGGTTCGAGTCGATCCATCAGTCCGAGGGAGCCTGTGTCCGTCGATCCCATGGGCGACGGCGTGTCGTACCCGAGGTCTTCGAGCCGACCATCGTCGGTCAAGTCGTCCCAGAACTCCCGCAGGAAGTCGTACCACGCTCCCCGCAGCCACGCACGCTTGATGGTGACGTCCGGATGGAGTGTCGCCAGGCTCAGGTCGCCGAAGCGGAGGTCGTCCGGCCCGTGCTGGTGACCATGCAGGAAGAGGCCGTGCAGGCCGTCGTCCGCGCGCAACTCGTTCACATTAAGGCCGGTCCCGCCAGCGGCGATGTTGCCGAACGGGTCGAAGCCGATTCCGCCGACCGGATTGATGAGGGATCCGACGATCGTCAACGCCACTGGCTCAGACGAGACGTTCGTCGCTCGCCAGGTGAAGACCGCAGCCGGGAGACCAGAATCTTCAGGATCGAGCGGGATCAGCGGTGTGAATGCCTCGAGCTCGACCCTGACCGGAAGCTCGCGATCGACGAACTCGATCCGCGCGAAGGGGTATTCGCCGACGAACCGCGTCCCGTCCAGACGGGGCAGGCCGGCGGCCGCCCATGGGTGATACCCGTGAGACAGGTCGTGCGGCGGCGCGATCGGGCCTTCGAGGACGCGGGCGATCGGCGGATCGTCGCCAGTCTGGGCGCGGACCGCGAAGAAGGTGTTCGGCAGCCGCGAGCCCTTGGCTGGTCGGTTGAAGATCTCCCAGTCGCGCAGGTCACCGCGGGCACCGAGGGACACGTTGCCGGTCCCGATCCCGCCGAGCGGGAACGCGACCGCGCTGTGGGTGGCGTCGAAGCTCCGGCTCTTGGGGGACACAGGCGATCGGTGCGGAGACTGGGTCAGTGGTCCGGCCGGGGCAGCCGGTCGGC
>JACCVQ010000084.1 GCA_013698095.1 Chloroflexota bacterium | reverse complement strand
GAGCGACGCACCGCGCGCTGCGCGAGCGATTCGGCCGGAGGCGCCGGCGCCGGCACGGGAAGCGCGGATCGCGGCGCGGATCGCGCGCAGTGCCCGTCGAGGTCTCGGACCGTGGAGCGCCGCGCGTTGCGGCCGCGTCAGCGGGTTGGGGTCGGGATCCTCAGGCGGAAGCCGGGCCGGACGTTCGTGGGGTCGCCGATGCCGGGGTTCACGGCCAGCACGCGGTCGTACGACACGCCGAAGTAGTTGGCGATGCTCCGGAGGTTGTCGCCCGCCCGGATCACGTAGATCCAGCAGTCCGGAGCCGACGGACATTTTGTCAACAAGGCAAAGCGGTTGCTCGTCGGCGCCGCGGTCGGCTTGGCCGTCGGCCGAGGTGTCGGACTCAGCGTGGGCGACGGGCCCGGCGTTGGCGATGGCGACGCGGACGGGGACGGCTGGGGCGTCGGGCTCGGGCTCGGCGCCGGGGCAAGCGACGAGCTCGCGATCACGACGGCCGGCGGGCCCGCAGATGGGACGACCGCCACAGCCGCCCGCGAAGGCGCCGGCGACATCAGCTCCAGGTCGAACCCGCCGCGAACTGCGAGGAAACCGAACGACGCTGCCAGGGCGGCCGCGAGAGCAAGGCCCGCTCCGATGACAGCCGGGGAGATTGGCGCGCGCGCCGGCACGGGAGCGAGCGCGCCGGCGCCCAGGACACCGCGCAGGAAGCGCGGACAGTCGACATGGCTGGACGTCAGGCAGACGAGCTGCTGCTGACGGTTGGACTGCGGGATCGGCCCGCCGACGGCGGTACATCGATTCGCCGGATCGATGATCGGCAGCGCGGCCGTCAGGCTGCCATCAAGCTCCTCGAAGCCCAGGAATTGGCAGATCGCCGGCTCGCCGGACGGGATGCTGCCCGGGCCCGCCCGAAACGGGCTCACCGTCCGCTCAGCGGCAGCGAACCCATCATCCAGCGGGGCCTCCTCGACCTCCTCCACGCGCCCTCCGCTCTCGACCGACATGGACGGCGCGGAGTCTAGTACGTTTGGCGTGTTGATGTAACCCTCGTCACGGTGTTACATTCCGCCGCCAGATCGGCCCGCGATCGCTTCGCCCCCACGAGGCACCCAGCCCGATGGCCCTGCCGCTCCCGACCGTCGAACTCGAACCCGATCCGTACCGGCTCGCGCCGCAGCGGATCAGGCGCTGCACGTTCCGCCGCCTCATCCAGATCGAGAGCGGCGCGGCGCGCCTGTTCGACGTGGAGTGTCTCCTGCCCGATCGTCGCCTGCCGATCCCGCTCGGCAACCTCGACGCGGCCACTCCGATCTGCAACGCCTGCACGGCCCCCCACACCTTCCGCCCCGACGAAGACTGATCGGCCCGCTGGCGGCCATCCGAGCGTTGCCCGCTGCGCGGGCTCGGACCTCGAGCGGATGGTTCGCGAGTCCCCGCGGGAGCTCGGACAGATGAGCTCAGCCTCCGACCTCGGTGGGCGAGTGACGGGCGACCACTCAGGCGACCGATTCCACGGATCGTGTCAGCGAGGCGGTCTGTACGCCGAGTTCTGTCACGACGGCTTGCGCCGTCGCGGATGGCCATCCATCTAGGCCGCCGGTTACCCGACGACTCATGCGGCCGACCCGAGGGCTGGGCAGCGCACCTCTCCCCCGACGGGTTGCCCCGCACGGGTTGCGCCCTCCTATTTGGCCTTGCTCCGGGTGGAGTTTGCCGCGTTTCACTCCGTCGCCGGCTTGCGCCGCCAACGGCATCGTCACTGTGGCACTGGTCCTCGTCTCACGACGGACGGGCGTTACCCGCCACCCTGCGCTGCGGAGCTCGGACGTTCCTCACGCCATGAACGGGGTTGCCCCCGACGGACGCGCGGCCATCCGACCACCTCGCTGACACTGGGCATTCTACCCCTGGCCGGGCGCGCGCTCGAACGGGCGCGAGCATGACCGAACCGCGGCGGCGAGACACGTCAGTCCGTCGGGTTCGGCTGGGTGGCGTTCGCCAGGAAGATCTGGCCGCCCGGCCCACTGAGGACCAGCAGCCCACGCGGGTCGGTCGAGGCCAGGTTCGCCTGGCTCAGCGCGGTCATGAACGCGGTTTCGAGGGCGTTCTTCGGGTCCTCCAGGCAGGCCATGGCCGTCATCGCGAGGTCGCCGAACCGCAAGCCGCCGTTCGCCTCGTCCTGATACGCCCCGGACCACGAGTTGCAGCCACCCGAGCCCTGCGCCCGCTCGTTCGCGAAGGCAATCGTGGGCTCGCTCCCGGCGGTCGGCGTTCGGCCGGCAACCGACACGACCCGCCACGACGTCCCGGCCAGGATCCCCGGATGACCGTCGCGAACGGACGGCGCGGGATCGCCCGAGCCACAGGCCGCGGCCACGACGAGCAGGGTTGCAGCGAGGAGGAGGATGCGGAGCGGCGTCATTCGGGTCGTCATCGGCCGAGGACGGGCGACGCCGGGCTTAGGTTCCCGGTCGGACGACGACGACAGCCGGGCCACCGGCGAGGGCCCGGTCGATTGCCTCGTTGCAGAGCGCGTCGGCGACCGTGTTCTGGGCCCGTGGGACATGCGTCGCGGACCACCGCTCGAACCCACGGAGGGTCCGCCGCGAGGTCTCCCAGAGCGGGATCAGCTTTGCGTCCTTGACCCGCCAGCGGCCGGCCAGCTGCTCCACGATCAGCTTCGAGTCGAGGAGCATCACGATCTCGCGCGCTCCGAGCTCCGCCGCCAACGCCAGACCGCGGACGACCGCGGTGTACTCGGCGACATTGTTGGTCTGGACGCCGAGGAACTCCGACACCGACGCGTCCGGGCGGGCGCGCGGGTCGCGGGCGTCGGGTCGCTCGAGCGCGATGAGCGCCGCGCCGGCCGAGGCCGGGCCGGGGTTGCCG
>JACCVQ010000061.1 GCA_013698095.1 Chloroflexota bacterium | reverse complement strand
GGTGGGATGACCGCGTTGACGCGTGACCCGTCGGGCATCCGGGCATCGACGATCGGATGGGCGACCGACAGCTCGCGTCCGGCGAGGGCCGCGATCCGCTCGGCGATCTCGATGAGCTCGCGCGCGGATGCGAGGCGGATCGTCGTCGGCTCGAGACGTCCGGATCGCTCGACGAAGATCGCATCCGGCGCGTTCACCAGGATGTCCCCCACCTCGATGTCCTCGACGAGCGGCTGGAGCGGTCCGAGCCCGCACACGACCGCCTCGACCGCGGCGACCAGGCCGGGCGCGGGTTCGAGATCGAGCTCGGGATCTTCGAGGATCGCCTCGATCGTCCGGCGCAGGAGCGCTTCCTTCTCGGGCGTGCGGTCGAACGGGTTGAGGATCTCGGGCGCGAGGCGCGCGACGAGCATCCGCCGGATGGTCCCGAGGGTCTGAGCGGACAGCGGCGGGCGAGCCAGTTCGTCGGTGCGTTCGAGGCTCACGAGCGACTCCCGCTGACGTGGCGGAGCGCCCGACGAACGGCCGAGGCCATCCCGCGCACGGGATCGAGGCTGCGTCTACGCGATCCGGCCATGAGCGGCCAGACGGCGTTGATAACCGGCTGGAGAGCCTGCTCGAACGCGGGATCGGTGTGCCAGGCAGGCTCGCCCCGGTCCCCCGCCGTAACCACGCCCGGGGTCGAGGGGAGCAGCGCGACGATCGGGACATCGGCCTCGGCCGCGAGGCGCCGGATCGTCGCATCGTCGTCGGCCATATTCCCGACGACCGCGAGCTTGCGGCCCATCGCCAGCGTGCGCACGTACTCGGCCACCCGGAGCAGATCGGGCAGCGACTCGATCGTCGGTCGGACGACGGCGAGCACGAGCGAGGCCTGGTCGATCAGGTGCCGCTGACCCTCCTCGTGGACCGTTCCGAGGTCGGCGACGAGGAGCTGATAGCCGGCTCGCTGGGCCTCGTCGAGGATCGCCTGCGCATCGCGCGCAGCGAAGTCGGCCGCATCCCGCCCGACGACAAGTGGATGCGGCGCCAGGGTCACGAGGTCGGTCGCCCAGCGGGTTGTCTCACGCGCCGCCTCGAACGCGCCCGGGTCGGTCCATGCCCGCGGAGCCCGACTGCGCGACACGGGCTCGCCATCGAGTCCAAGGCGGAGGGCACAGGCCGGGCTCGTCCGGCTCGCGTCGAGGAGGAGCACCCCGAGCGGTTGCTCGTCGCCCTCGATCGTTCGATAGCGTGCCCTCGACGCGATGAGCGTCGCGACCTCGACCGCGAGCGTCGTCTTCCCGACGCCACCGGCGAAGCTCATGACCGCGACGACCCGGAGACCCGACAGCACGTGGGGGATCGCGGGAGGACGCTCGAGCTCCTCCCGCGAGGGAGCGGCCGGGCCCGGATCGGACGATCCGGTCCCGCTCGGCCTGAGCAGTCTCAGCCGGGCGGCTCCTGTCTCCATCGGCGTGCGCTCCAGGGCACGTGAAGCTTCGCCCGTCGCCGACGTCTCCGCCTCCACGGTCCCGTCCGTCCGCAACGCGATCTCGCGATCGTCTGCGACCTGCAGCGCAGGTCCGGGATCGGCGTCGGCGGCGACCCGCGCTTGGAGCGGCCGACTCGATCCCTGATCAGTATGCCCAGCCTCGCTTAGCTGCCACTTATCTGGGACCACGAGTGTTGCCTGCCAGCACCGCCGATTGCGGACGTGCCGGACCGCGCGGATGAGCCAACGATAGGCGGGTTCGCCCCGGACAGGCAGGATCGCCGCCACGACGATCGGCCCCCCACCGAGGAGGGCCAGGACCAGCCGGATCGGCTCCGGGAGCGGGAGGAGATTGAGGACCGCGCCGATGACGACCGCGCCACCAAGGATCCCGAGCTGTGGCGCTGTCAGGCCGAACGCGATCGGGTCGTCGCGGATCGCGTTTTCCGGGACCTCGACGAGGCCGCGCTCATTCACGACTCGGCCCGTAGCGGACCCGGACCGGACATCGCCAGCGGGATGAGCACGACCGGCAGCAGGAGCATGAGTGCGGCGCCGCCGGTCGCGAGGCCGAGCAGGGCGTTCATGTCGGCCACGGTCGGCGGGTTCCCGGCCTCGTTGAGGTGGGCCAGCCCCTCGAGACTGAACAGGATGAACACAATCGTCCAGGCGAACCGGACGAGCAGGATCGCGCCGAGGACCTTGAGCCAGACGTTCGTCACCCGCTGGGTCGCCGGCAGCGCATACGCCGCGAGGCAGATCGGCCCGACGATGACGAGCAAACGCTCGAGCGCCGACAGCACCGCGTTCATCATCTGCAGGAAGGTGGTGAGGATCGCGCCCAGCAGGCCCGCCGACAGCCAAGCCCCCGAGTTCCAGTTGTTCGGACCCTCGCCCAGCCGCGGATCGAAGCCTCCGTTCTGGAGAACCTGGAAGACGCCGCCCGAGGCCGGCCAGGTGTCGGCGCCGCCGACGGCGTCTTGGGGCATGGCCACCCCGACCATCGCGAGGTCCGTCGCGATCACGAACTGGGCCATGACACTGACGAAGAAGATGCCGAGGATCGAGAGGGTCGCCCCGACGATGAAACGCGGCGTAACGGCACGGGCGGTGTAGGCCGACTCCCCCGTCGTCCGGCTCAACATGACGAGGTAGCCGAGGATGATCCCACCCAACGCGAGCAGCGGGATCGTGATGAGCAGGATCTTGCCGTACAGCTCGCCGGTCACCGGATCGGCGATCGGGTCGATCGGTGCGAGGAACCGACCTCGCAGGTTGTCGATCCCGGCCCGGTTCGCATCTGAGACCCGCCCCGAGTACCACAGGGTCAGGTCGCGGATCGGATCCCCGATGATCGGCAGGTCGCCGCGCGGCAGATCGGTGGCCTCGGTCCCAAGTTGAGCCGGACGCGACGCCGCCGGCGTGGTGGGCGGACGGCCCATGACGGCGAGCGCGAGGCCACCGAGCGCGAGCGCCAGAAGGAGCAGGGGCACGGGACCGAGTTGCGTGAGACTGGGCGGGAGCGTGACCTCGAGGCTCGGGCGGCGGATCGTCGGCAGGATTGCCATCGGCGCATCGTCAGAACGGTCGCTCGATCAGCCCGTACGCGATGGCGATCGCGGTGATCGTGCTGACGATGACGCCGGCGAGGATCATCCAGACGAGGCCGGTGATCCCGTTCGTGATCCGTTTCTGGGCGCGGTGCTCGGCGTCCGCGTTGGCGCCCGCGACGGTCTTCTCGATCCCGCCCCAGACGATGACCGCCCCGCAGATCGTGACGCCCAGACCGATCGCGATCGCGACGAGGGTCCCGATCATTTTCGTCACCGGGGCCAGCGCCTCCTTGGCGCCCGACGGAACCGACTCCGCGGCGGCGACCGGACCTGCCCAGGTGAGCGCCAGGAGAGTCGCAGCTAACGCTGCGATAAGTGGCAGATAAGTGGGCGTAAGGGCCCGGCTGAGCCGACGCATCGATCTCGCCCCTCAGCCGGCTGCCGAGCCGGACTCGTCCGCTGCCGCCAGCCCCTCGCGGAAGCGGCGCACGAACGCGGCGATCTCCTGCTCGTCCGCTTCGATCAGATCGAGCCCGGCGGCGCGGAACCAGCTGACCGTCCGGGTCAGGTCGCGGAGGCGATCGAATTCATCGATGCTGATGAGGACGACCGGAAAACGGCCGTTCAGCGAGATCGTCTGGGGCTGACCGGCCTGGACCCGATCCATGATCTCGGCGATGACTCGCTGGATCTCTCGCACACCGACCGTTCGCAAGGGAGCGAGGATCTGGCGTGGTTGCCCGGCCAGTCGACGAACCGCGCTGAGGCTCGGCTGGACGCGGCCGTGGACGATGGCCGCCAGTTCGCTTGTGTCGCGCGCGAGCTCCGGGTAGACCTCGAGACCATGAAGGGCCGACAGCGCCCTCTCGACGCGGACCCAGCGCTCAACCTCGTCGAAGCGGATCATCGCAGCGGCCGGGTGTCCATGCTCGAGAACGATCAACGGCGACCCCGCCTCGGCGATCTCGACGGCCACGCGCAGCTTCTGGCGGACCTCGTTCATCGCCATCGACTGCAGCTCGCCACGGAGCGTCATTCCTCGGCCCCCAACCTGAACCCCTTGGGAACCGGCGC
>JACCVQ010000038.1 GCA_013698095.1 Chloroflexota bacterium | reverse complement strand
GCCGACGACGGCTGGCGGGCGATCATCGGCGACGGTCCGGCCGACCTCGCCGGCAGCCGCCTTGGCGCCGACGCGGTGGCCGAGCGGTCCGATCCGTTCGATCCGCTCGGGGTCGAGACCGACCGGGTCGGCCAGCTCGGCTGAGCCTCGCGCGGCCTCGCCCGGTGGCAGCCTCGCGCGGTTCGCCGCGCCTCGCCTGCCTCAGCCGCCCGAGACCGCCGGGATCACGTGGATCGTCGCGTCCGGCGACAGGGCAGTGTCGAGCCGCGCCTGCTGGCCGTCGACGAACACGTTGATGTGCTGGCGGATCGTCGGTCCGCTGTCGACCAATCGGTTGCGGAGGCCGGGCGTCCGCTCGTCGAGCCGGGCGAGCGCCTCGTCGACTGTCGTCGCCTCCACCTCGCAGGTCCGGACCGTGCCCGGGATCAGCGACACGAGCGAGCGGGGCAGGATGACCGTGACCGCCACGCTCGTCAGTCGACCTCGATCGCCTGGACGCCCCAGATCGGCGGCAGGTGGTCGATGACGAGGCTCCAGGTGACGCCCTCGTCGACGGACCCGTAGAGCTGCCCGGTGCTGGTGCCGAAGAAGATCCCGGCAGGGTCGTGGCGGTCCACCGACAGCGCCTCGCGCAGGACGCCGACCCAGGCGTGTTCCTGCGGCAGCCCGACATCGTGGCGCTCCCAGGTGTCGCCGCGGTCGGGAGTCCGCCAGACCGCCAGCGCACCGCCGGGCGCAGTCCGGCCCTCCTCGGGATGGCTCAACGGGATCACCCAGGCGGTCGCGGCGTCACGAGGATGGGTGCCCATGACGAAACCGAACTCCGACGGCAGGCCGGTGCTGATGTCCTCCCACTGGCGTCCGCCGTCCGACGAGCGATAGACGCCGCAATGGTTCTGCTGGAAGAGGTGATCGGGGTCGTCGGCCGCCATGACGAGCTTGTGGACGCACTGCCCGGTCTCGGGATGGGGATCCGGCGAGTTGCAGTCCACGACGCCCTTGTTGCGGGCCTCCCACGATGCGCCGCCGTCCTCGGTCGCGAACGTCCCCACGGCGCTGATCGCCACCCACATCTTCTGCGGGTCCGTGGGATGGGGCACGATCGTGTGGCAGATCAGGCCACCGGCACCGGGCTGCCAGCCGGGACGGCTCGGATGGTCGCGGAGCGCGGAGACATGGGTCCAGGTCGCTCCGCCGTCGTCGCTCCGGAACAGACCCGCCGGTTCGACTCCGGCGAAGATCGACCCGTGGGCCGGCGTCACGTTCCAGACCGTCGGGATCTTGGGGCCGTCGTCACCGTACGTCAGCCCCTCCGACGAGTGGGTCCACGTCGTGCCGAGGTCGTCGCTCCGGAAGACCGCCGGCCCGTACCACGGCGATCCGCCGCCGGCGTAGATGGAACCGGTCGCCGGATCCCACTGGAGATCGTGGATCGGCCAGCCCTCGCAGAGTGGCTCGCTGATGGACCAATCGGTCCGGTCCGCGCCGCCGTCGAGGATGAATGCGCCCTTGCTGGTGCCGACGAGGAGCAGCGTCCTGGTCATCGGTGTCCTCCTGGGGATCGGTCAGTCGTCCCTTTGACGACCCTCGGGCTCGAAACTCAGCGGTCGCAGGTCACTGGCCGGCCTTGAACGGATAGACGACCCAGCGGTCGGTCGTGACGACATGATGATCCGGCGCGCCCGCGACCCGCGAGCGAGCGGGCTTGTAGTGAAGGACCGCGGTCGTCGGCTCGCCGCCGGCCTGGCGCACGCGCTCGGTGACAGCCTGGATCGTGGTCCCGCTGTCCCAGACCTCATCGACGATCAGCACCCGCTGGCCGCGGAGGAGGGGATCGGCCGGGAACTGGAGGAAGGTCGGGTGCGGCCCGGGCTTGCCTTCGTCGTCGTAGTACTCGACCGCCGCGACGAGGATGTTCCGGATCCCGAGCCGGTAAGCGAGCATCCCGGCCGGGACGAGGCCGCCGCGGGTGATCGCGAGCATCACGTCGTACTCGCCGCGGACCTTCGTCGCGAGCTCGGCGACCATGTCGGCCAGCGCGTCCCAGGTGACGGCGTCCTTGTCGATCTCGGCATCGGGCGTGGCGCTCATCGGTCGGTCCGCTTCCTCAGCTGGTGGCGCCGGCGGGCCCGCTCCGGCGGATCGCCTCGATCGTGGACGGGTCATCGAGGGCGGACAGGTCGCCGGGATCGAGGCCGAGCCAGGCCGCCCGGACGACACGTCGCATGATCTTGCCGGATCTGGTCTTGGGCAGGGCCTGGACGATGACGACCGCCTCGGGCTTGAGGGTCTTGCCGAGGTCGGCGACGACGCGCCGGCCGATCGCCGCCTTGAGCTCGTCGTCATCGGTCTCGCCACGGGCGATCGTGCACACGACGACGATCGTCTCGCCCTTGATGGCATGCGGAACGCCGATCGCGGCCGCCTCGACGACGCTCGGGTGGGCGGTCGCCGCGGCCTCCACCTCCGCCGGCCCGACCCGCTTGCCGGCCACCTTGAGCGTGTCATCGGAGCGGCCGCGGATGTACCAGTAGCCGTCGCCGTCGACGATCGCCCAGTCGCCGTGGACCCACGTCCCCGGCAGCCGGCTCCAGTACGTGTCGAGGTAGCGATTCGGGTCCTGCCAGAAGCCGCGCGTCATGCCCGGCTGGGGAACCCGGATCACGAGCTCGCCGACCTCGCCGCGGAGCGACGTCCCGTCCGGGGCCGCAACGTCGGCCGCGGTCCCGAGGCACGGCCCGTTGAACGACGTCGGCTTGATCGGCCCGAGCAGATTGCAGCCGACGATCCCGCCGCTGACCTCGGTTCCGCCCGAGTAGTTGACGATCGGACAGTGGCCACCGCCGACCTCGCGGAAGAACCACCACCAGCTCTCGGGGTCCCACGGTTCACCGGTCGAGCCGAGGACGCGGACGGTGCCCAGGTCGTGGGCGCGGACGGGATCGCTGCCGTGCGGAATCAGCGCCCGCACGACGGTCGGCGACAGGCCCAGGTGGGTGACCCGGTGGCGGGCGGCGAGGTCCCACAATCGATCCGGGCCCGGGAAGTCCGGCGCACCCTCGTACACGACGAGCCGGGCGCCGAGGAGGAGCGCCCCGAAGATCGCCCACGGGCCCATCATCCAGCCGAGATCGGTGAACCAGAACAGAGCGTCGCCGGGCCGCAGGTCGAACGTATGGGCGAGGTCCTGGGCGGTCTTGATCGGGAACCCGCCGTGGACGTGGACCGCGCCCTTCGGCTTGCCCGTGGTGCCCGAAGTGTAGATGAGCATGAACGGCGCCTCGGGGTCGGTCTCGACCACGTCGTGGCCCGCCTCGTCGATCATCGCGGCGCGGGCAGCATCGATCGACTCGTCCCACCACCGGTCGCGCCCGGGATGCCACGGCGTCGCACCGGGGTCCGCACTCGGTGCCGCGTCCGGTGCCGCGTCCCCAGATCGCTCCGATGAGCTCAGCCTGCGGCCCAGGCGGCGGACGACGATCACCCGCTGGATCGATGGCGTGAGCCCGACCGCCTCGTCGGCCGTGGCCTTCATCGCGACCGGCTTGCCGCGGCGGAGGAAGCCATCGGCCGTGACGAGCACGCTCGCCTCGCAGTCCTGGAGCCGGGCCGCCACCGCCGGCGCGCCGTAGCCCGAGAAGATCGGGGTGAAGATCGCGCCGAGCCGGCCGAGGGCGAGGGTCGCGATGACGGTCTCGATCAGCATCGGCAGGAAGATCCCGACCCGATCGCCGGCCCGGACTCCTTGAGCGGCGAACATCCGGGCGGCGACGACCACCTCGTCACGCAGCTCGCGGTTCGACAGCCGCCGGACCATGCCGTCCTCGCCCTCCCAGACGACCGCCTCGCCCTCGGGATCGCGGGCGGCCCGCGGCGCGGTCGCCGCTTCGGCGTGGTTGAACGCCCCGCCGCGCCACCAGCGGGTCCATTCGGGTCCGCCGCTCGGGTCCATGACCTCCGTCGGGCGGCGCTGCCAGGCGAGCCCGAGGTCGTCCACCGCGGCGCCCCAGAACCAGGCGGGATCGGCGACGGCCCGGCCCTGGAGCGCGGTCAGGTCGCGTTCCCCGGTGGCGCGGAGGAATCCGGCCAGGCGCGAGTACGCGAGCAGCTCCGGGCTCGGCCGCCAGGCGGCATCGGGCACATCGCGGCCGAAGATCGGGCGGTCGTCGGGCATCGCGCAGAGCCTACGACACCCGAGTTGCGCGGCGCGTCGTCGGCCAGCCGATGGCGCCGATCCCGCGCTACGCTGACGGCCCGCAGCGAGGTCGATGGATGACGTTCGAGCGCAACCCGGGACCGCCGGCCGAGCACGTCCCGATCCCGAACGTGCAGCCCGGCCAGGAGCCGACCCCGGTCCAGATCCGGCTCCAGATCCTCAGCACAGAGCACTGGTCGCTGCTCGCGTCGCGCGGCCTCGCCTGGAACGAATCGTTCACCCGTGCCGGCATGTATCTGACGACGCTGTCGGGCTCGATCGTCGCCCTCAGCCTGATCGGGGGCGTCGACGGTTTCAACGACCCTTTCTTCGTCGTGGCCTTGGTGGTCCTGCCGGTCGATCTTTTCGTAGGGATCGGAACGTGGCTCCGGATGGGCGCCGCTAACTTCCATGACGCGATCGCCGTCGCTGGCATGAACCGGATCCGTGGGGCCTACTTGGAGATCGCCCCGGATCTCGCGCCGTACTTCGTCATGGGCGTCCACGACGACGCGCCCGGAATCGGGATCACGATGGCCGTCCCACCGGGCACTGCACCGTTCGTCCACCTGATCGCCGGCACGCCGACGCTCGTCATGGTCCTGAATGCGATCGTTGCCGGGGCGATCGGCGCCATTGCTGCGCTCCGCTTCGTCGGGACGGGCGCGCCGGTCACGGTTTTGCTGGCGGCCGGGATCGCGGCGATCGTTCTCGCCGTGGAGATGAGCTCAGCACGCCGCAAGATCGTGCGGGGCCAACGAGCGCTCGAGCCGATGTTCCCGACGCCGCACGGCGACGGGCCCGGCGCGTGACCGCGGACCCGGTCGCCCATCGTCGCCACCCGCGTCGGACCGGCGGCGGGATCCCGCAGCTGCCGTTCCGGACGCTGACGAACCCGTTCACCCCGCTCGAGGTCCTGTCGGCCGACCATGTCGAGGACATCCACCGGACGTCGCTCCGAATCCTCGAGGAGGTGGGTGTCGAGGTTCTCGGCGACCGGGCGGTCGACAAGCTGGTCGCAGCGGGCGCGACGGTCGACCGATCGAACCGCCGGGTCCGGCTGGACGGCGCGCTGGTCGAGGAGTTGATCGCGACGGCGCCCCCTGAGTTCACGCTCCACGCCCGCAACCCGGAGCGGAACGTGGTTCTCGGCGGGCGTCACCTGGTGTTCTCGTCGGTTGGCGGGCCGGCGTTCGTGACGGACCTGGACCGCGGCCGGCGAGCCGGCACGTGGCAGGACTTCCAGGACTACGTCGCGCTGATCTCGACGCTCAATGTCATCCACCAGGAGGCCGGCGGGCCTCTCGAACCAACCGACCTGCCGGTCGAGACCCGCCATCTCGACGAGTACGGATGCCTTGCGACGACGCTCGACAAGACGTGGCACTGCCTCGGGACCGGCGCGACGGTCGTTGAGGACGCGCTCGAGATCGTCGAATTGGCCCGCGGGGTCTCGCGCGAGGAGCTCCTGGAGCGCCCCTCGCTGATCACGATCATCAACACGAACTCGCCGCTCCGTCTCGACGGGGCGATGAGCGAGGGCCTGATCGCGATGGCCGAGGCGGGTCAGGCCGTCGTGGCGACTCCGTTCACGCTGGCCGGGGCAATGACCCCGGTGACGCTCGCGGCGGCGATCGCGCAGCAGAACGCCGAGGCATTGGTCTGCGTCGCGCTGACCCAGATCGTGCGGTGTGGCGCGCCTGTCGTGTATGGCGCGTTCACCTCGAATGTCGACATGCGAACCGGCTCTCCGGCCTTCGGCACGCCTGAGTACGTCAAGGGCGCGATCGCGTCGGGCCAGATGGCGCGGCGCTACCGGCTGCCGTGGCGGTCGTCGAACGCGACGGCGTCGTCGGTCGTCGACGCCCAGGCGGCGTACGAGTCCGAGATGGCCGTCTGGGGCGCGATGATGGGCGGCGTCAACTTGCTCTACCAGGGCGCGGGCTGGCTCGAGGGCGGGCTGACCGCTTCGTACGAGAAGCTGATCGTCGACGCCGAGATCCTCCAGATGATGTCGGAGGTGCTCCAGCCGGTCGTCGTCGATGAGGCGTCGCTCGGGCTCGACGCGATCGCAGAGGTGGGGCCGGGCGGGCACTTCTTCGGGTCGGCCCACACGCTCGAGCGGTTCGAGACCGCGTTCTACCGGCCGATCCTGTCGGACTGGCGGAACTACGAGACGTGGGCCGACGACGGTGCGTTGACGGCCACCCAGCGGGCCAACCGGATCTGGAAGCAGCTTCTCCGCGAGTTCGTGCCGCCGCCGCTGGATCAGTCGGCGGCCGAGGGCATCGCCGACTTCGTCGCGACCCGCAAACGCGAGATCGAACGCCGCGCCTGAGGGTTCTCATCCATTGACGGGGTGCGGCAGTCGACAGATCGTCCGACGATGAGATCGATCGGGCGTTTCCTCCTCGCCGGCGGCGCCATCGTGGTTCTCGTCGTCGGGCTCATCTCCGTCGGCGGTCGGGTGCTCGGCTGCCCGGGTCCGCTCAACGTCACCCAGTCGTGATGAACCGATCGATCGTCGTCGACCGAGACACCCTCCGGGGCCACGATTGATCCGGACCGGAAGGTGCCCGGGGCTGTGATGAAGTCGAGATCGCGGTAATTCGTCGCCGGGGACGTCGTCGGATTTTGCGCGTCCTGGGGGCTCCAGCCGGCCGGATACCGGATGGCATGAACCTGCCCGCCTTCCGGGCCGACGGGTGGCGGGCTGGGATTGACCCTTGTTCAGGTCGCCGCGAAGGCCAACTATTCTCCGCATGACCCTGACCGTCCGCCAGCTCAACCGGGCAACCCTCGACCGGCAGCTGCTCCTGCGCCGCGAACCAGTCGACGTGGTGGAGGGCGTCCGGCGCGTGGTGGCCATCCAGGCGCAGGAAGCCGCATCGCCCTACGTCGCCCTCTGGAATCGGATCGCCGGCTTCGACCCCGCGGACCTCGACACCGCCTTCGCCGATCGGACGGTCGTCAAGGCGTCGCTGATCCGCCTGACCCTGCACGCCGTCCACGCTGAGGACTATCCGGCCTTTCACACCGCCATGGCCTCGAGCCTGCGCGCCTCGCGCCTGTTCGACCGGCGGTTCACCACGAGCGGGCTGTCCGCAGCCGACGTCGATGCGGTGCTGCCCGATGTCCTCGAATTCGCTGCGCAGCCACGCTCGAAGGCAGAGATCGAGAGCCTCCTCGCCGCCAGGCTGGGCGAACAGTATCCTCGGGCGTGGTGGGCGCTGAAGACGTTCGCGCCGTGGCACCACGCCCCGACCGGTGGGCCGTGGTCGTTCGGGCTCAAGCCGTCATTCGTTGCGGCCGGGACCAGTCCAAGCCCGGAACCCGACGAAGCCGTGCAGCACCTGCTCATGCGCTACCTCGAGGGCTTCGGCCCGGCGACGGCGGCCGACTTCGCGCAGGCCACGATTCTGAGGCGACCGGTCGTGATGAACGCACTGCGCAGCCTGGCCGACAAAGTCCAGGTGCTCGATGGCCTGGGCGGGGCGACGCTCTTCGACGTGCCCGGGTCGCTGATCCCTGCCGAAGACAGCCCCGCTCCCCCAAGGCTCCTGCCGATGTGGGACAGCATCCTCCTGGCATACGCGGACCGCAGCCGGGTGATCCCGCCGGCGTACCGTCGCCTGGTGATCCACCAGAACGGAGACGTCCTGCCGACGCTGCTTGTCGACGGCTATGTGGCGGGAGTCTGGCGTCCGGTCCAGGGCGGCATCGAGGCAACAGCCTTCGAGAAGCTGCCCGCAGCGGCCTGGCGTGGCCTCGCGGCGGAGGCCGCCGCCCTCGTGTCGTTCCTGGCCGATCGCGACCCGACCGTCTACCGCCGCTACGGCCACTGGTGGGCGAAGATGCCGAGCGCGGAGGTCCGGGTGATCGGTGGCTGATTCGACCGGGTCCGCGCCGTCCCTCGATCGCTTTCTCGACGCCCAGCGACCTACCTACGTCGCCGCCCTCGCGGAGCTCCGGAGCGGGCGCAAGACCGGCCACTGGATCTGGTTCATCTTTCCCCAGATCGGCGGTCTCGGGCGGAGCGAGATGTCCCGCTTGTACGCGATCGCGTCGCTCGACGAGGCGCGAGCGTACCTTGACCAATCCGTTCTCGGCGCGCGGCTTCGCGAGTGCGCTACGGCCGTCCTCGCGATCGAGGATCGGCCGGCAACCGACATCTTCGGCGCGACCGACGCGCGAAAGGTCCGCTCCTCGATGACCCTGTTCCACCGCGCCGCACCCGACGACCCGCTCTTCCGCGAGGTCCTGGAGCGCTTCTTTGATGGCATTCCGGACCCCGCCACCGACGAGCGCATCCGCTGATCGCCGTCCCGACCCGTGGCATGATGCCTGGACGCGACGCCGCTGGAGGACACCCGATGCCGACACCCGCCAGCGTCGACGACTACCTCGCCGGCCTGACCGACGAGCAGCGAGTCGCCGTCCAGGCCCTGCGCGAGACGATCGCCGCCGCCGCGCCGATGGCGATCGAGGGCATCGCCTACCAGATGCCCGCGTTCCGCAGCCACGGTGGCCAGTTCCTCGTGTCGTTTGCCGCGTACAAGAAGCACTGCAGCATGTTCCCGGCGAGCGAGGCCGTGGTCATCGCCCTGGGTGATGAGCTCACGCGGTATCTTGCCGGCAAGGGCACGATCCAGTTCCCCGCCGACCAGCCGATCCCGGTCGAGACGGTGCGGAAGATCATCGAGGTTCGGGTCGCGGAGAACGCGGCCGCGGAACGCTGAAGGAGCCAGCGGTGGGAATGACGGAAGGTGGCGCGCAGGTCCTGTTGCCGGGCGAGGCGCGCATGATTGACGTAAGCGGGTTCCGCGTGACCGTCCATGCCGACGCGGCGATGACCGATGGCCAGTTCTCGCTGATCGAAACCGCCGAGTCGATCGCCGGCGGTGGCCCACCGCTCCATGTCCACAACGACTGCGCCGAGTCCCTCTTTGTCCTCGCCGGAGCCTACGTCATGCTCGTCGACGGCCGCGAGTTCGCCTGCCCGGCGGGATCGTTCGTGTACGTCCCGCGCGGCATGCCCCACACGTTCCGGACCCTCGAGAACGACAGCCGCAAGCTCAATCTCTACACGCCGGCCGGGATGGTGGGCTACTTCGACGAGCTTGCAGCCGGGATTACCGACGGGATGACCGAGGCCGATCTTGACACGATCGCCGGACGCTACGGCATGGAGGTCGTCGGGCCGGTGCCGGAGGGCTACATCTGATCACGACGGGTCTGGCCCACCTGACGCATCTGGCGCGCCGAGCCCGCAACGGGCATTGACAAGCCTCGGGACGGCGGCGAGCATCCCGCCATGCCGTCGAATGTCGTTGATGCGCTCGCCAAGGTCCCTCTTCTCTCGGGACTCGACAGGAAGCATCTCGAACGGCTCGCCAAGGACTTCAGCGAGCGGACGTTTCCCGCCGGCTCGGTCGTCATCCGCGAGGGCGATAGCCACGGCATCGGGTTCTTCGTCGTCGCCGACGGCGAGGCCGTCGTTTCTGTTCATGGCAAGGAGGTCGCGCGGATCGGCCCCGGCAGCCACTTCGGCGCGACGGCCCTGATCACCGACCGGGTCCGGACCGCGACCGTCACCGCGGAGACCGACCTCCACACCTGGGTGATGACGATCTGGGACTTCCGCTCGTTCGTCCAAGGCGACAAGGACGTCGGCTGGAAGCTTCTCGAAGAGCTCGCCCGCCAGATCGCGACGGTCTCGGCGGCCAGCCACTGACGCTCGGGCCTCCGTGCCCGTTCCGGAGCGAATGGCATGCTCTTGCGCCCGACTCGCGACTGAGGACTCACGTGGCTGACGACGCCCGATCGCCCCAGACGACCGAGGATGCCCTTCAGCAGTGGCGGGCGGCCGAGCGGACGGTCGCCGTTGCGAGGAGAGGCCGGCTGGCGGCCGAGGCCGCCGCCGTGGCCGCGAATGATGCCGCAGAGGCGGCCGCCGCGACGGCCCTCGCGGCGCGTGAGGCGCTCGAGGCAATGGCACTTGCCGAGACATCCGCCGCCAAGACCGCGACGGCAGCGAAGGCGACGCCCGTCGACTAGCCGAACCGATTCTGTCAGAGCCGGCCGCGGATCTCCCAGAGGTCCGGAAACACCGGCCGGAAGAGGGTGTTCCGGAGGTATTCCACCCCGGCCGAGCCGCCCGTTCCGGGCTTCGTCCCGATCGTTCGCTCGACCATCTTCACGTGGCGGTAGCGCCACTCCTGGAAGCCTTCGTCGAGGTCGACGAACCGTTCGGCGACGAGGGCCGCATCGGCGTCGCCGCGATAGACGGTGACGAGGATCTCCTGGACGCGCTCGTCGGTTGCCGGCGGGCGCGTGACGTCGCGCGCGAGGACGCCGTCCGCGAGTCCGTGCCCGCGCGCGGCGAGGTAGCGCAGGAACGACGCCCACAGCGAGCGCCTGCCCTGGGCAGCCTCGATCCGGCCACGCCCTGTCGAACCCTCCGGCTGGGCGGCTACAGCCGACGCCTCGCGCATCCCGAGGACCGCTTCGACCTCTCGGAACTGGGCCGACTGGAAGCCTGACGCGCTCTCGAGGCGTTCCCGGAACGAGAGGAACTGGAGCGGAGTCATCGTCTCGAGGACGTCGACCTGGGCGACGAGCGTCTTCAGGATCTTCAGGACGCGGTTGAGCAGGTGCAGCGTCCGGTCGGTCTCGCCGGCCTCGAGGGTCCGCTGGATCTCGCCCAGCTCGTGAAGGAGTTGCTTGAACCACAGCTCGTAGACCTGGTGGATGACGATGAAGAGCATCTCGTCGTGCTCCGGCCGGCCGTCGGGCGCGATCGAGAGCGGCCGCTGCGCTGCGAGCACCTCGTCGATCGCGAGGTAGGTCGAGTACGTGACGGCGCGGCGCGTCACCTCGCAGGAGCCCTGGCATCTCGCATCCCGCCATCCTAGCCACCATTCCTGTCGAGTTCCGGCGTCCGCGTCCGTAGACTCCGGATGTGACCAACCGCGCGATCGCCCACGCTCGGCTTCGCAACAGCCGGCTCATCGGAACAGGGCTCGAGTCGGCGGCCGCGGTCGTCGGTTGGTTCGGGGCGGTCCAGTCGCAGGATGTCCCGGGGGCGCTCTGGGCGATCGCCCAGCGGATGGGCGGCCCCGCACCAATGATCGACGACGTGGGGGCCGCGATGGACGACGGCCGGATCGTCCGGACCCATGCCCTCCGCCCGACCTGGCACTTCCTCGCGCCGGCCGAGCTGCGCTGGATCCAGGCGCTGACGGGCCCGCGGGTGCACCAGGTTGCGGGGTCGATGTACCGGCGCATGGGCCTTGGGGCGAACGAGTTCAGCGGAGGCGAGGAGGCGATTCGGGAAGCCCTGCGCGGCGGCCGAGCCCTCACCCGCGACGAGCTGGCCGCGGCCGTGGTCCCGACCGGAATCGATCTGGCGGACAGCCTCGTGATCACCCATCTGGCGATGCACGCCGAGCTCGACGCCCTGATCTGCAGCGGCCCGCGTCGAGGCAAGCAGTCGACATACCAGCTGGTCGATGAGCGGATCCCGGAGGCGTCGCCGTCACTTTCTCCGGCGGACGCGCTGCGCAAGTTGACGATCCGCTACTTCCAGAGCCACGGTCCGGCCCTCGTCCACGACATGGCGTGGTGGTCCGGGCTGACCGTCGGCAGCGTCCGGGAGGGAATCGAGCTGGCCGGCAGCACCCTGGAGGGCCGGCGGGTGGACAGCAAGGACTACTGGGCCGCGGCCGGCGCCTTCGATCCCGAGGCGGGCCTCATTCCGGAGCCGCACGTCCTCCTCCTTCCGAACTACGACGAGGCGCTTGCGTCCTTCCGCGACTACAGCCCGATGATGGACGACGCCCTGCCGCGGGCCAGGAACGTCGCCGACGTCCTCGGCGCGCACATCGTGGTGCGCGACGGGTTCGTCGTCGGGGGTTGGCGGCGGGCGCTCGCGGCGAAGCAGGTCACCGTCACCGTGACGCTCCTAATCCCGTTGACGCCGGCCGAGCTCGACGCGCTCGACGCCGCTGCCGCGGCCTACGGGCGCTTCCTCGGGCTACCGGTCGAGCTCCGGGTGGGGGCGGCATGATCGAGCGCCCCAGCGATCCGGCCACGATCGCCCGTCTGCGGGGTCTGTGCCTGGCGCTCCCGGCCGTGACCGAGAAGCTGAGCCACGGCGAGCCGACCTGGTTCGCCCGCGGTCGCAGCTTCGCGATGACGGCCGACCATCACCACGACGACCGGCTCGCGGTCTGGCTGGCCGCGCCGGCCGGACGCCAGGAGTCGCTGATCGAAACCGACCCGGCGCGGTACTTCCGCCCGCCGTACGTCGGCCATCGCGGGTGGATAGGCGTGTATCTAGACGTCTCCAACGTGGACTGGGACGAGCTGGCGATCCTGGCCGACGAGTCATATGCCCTGATCGCGGCCGCACGGAAGCACTAACGCTGGCTTCGCCAACACGCACCGCGGTCAGAGGACGAGGAGCGCGCTGCAACCGGGATCGTGCCCCGCGGCAAGCGCTCGCAACACCGTCCGGGCATCCCGTCTGAAGCCCGCAAACGCGTGTGATGCGGCGGCCAGCGCACGCCGGTTGCGGCGCGTGTCGGCCACCAGCATGATCACGTGATCGACGCTGCCGTCCCGCTGCTTGAGCGCGATCCGTCGCTCGACGTCCTGGAGGTCATAGAGCACAGTCTCGGCCTCGACACCAATCGACCAGCCTGCGCCCCTGATCACACCATCCCACGCTCGACGGTCGCCGTCGATCGGGAGCGGCACCTCGGTGCCCCACCCCAGGCGCTGGTCGACACGCGACCGGAGCCGCTCGAGCAGTCGCAGCTGTCCGGCGTCCCGGACAGGATCGCCGGCGGAGTAGGCGCGCAGCCGGACATCCAGGCCGACCGCGGCACCGACGGCAGCGAGCTCCTGCACTGTCGAACGTCGGGAGCCCGTCTCCATCCGCTCGAGAGCCGACCGCGACAGGCCGGCTGCGCGACCGACCGCCTCGCGGCTGAGCCCGCCTCCGCGCCGTGCCCGTGCGAGATCCGCGCGGACACGGGCCTCGTCCTCATTCGCTGTCCGGATCGCGCGTCGAACGGGAGAATCGCGGTTGGTCACCCGGACATCGTGGCGCCGCCGGCTTCACTGCCGATCACCTGCCCATTCACCGGGTTATCTGGAGGCTGCGGACTCCGGCGGTCATCCCGCCGGCGCCTTGCGGCGCCGTTAGTCGTCGGAGTGCCCGCTCCGCGGGCTGCCTGGAGGTTGGGCGAGGGCTCAGCCGCCAGAGCACCCAGTCAGCGGGCAACCACAGGAGCCGATCGAACCTCAGCCGCCAGAGCACCCAGTCAGCGGGCAACCACAGGAGCGGATCGAACCTCAGCCGCCGTAGGGCCCGGTCAGCGGGCAACCACAGCGCGCGTCGGGATGGTCAGCCGGCTCGCTCGCGGCGCCGATTGTGCCGCCTCGCAGGGCCCGCCTCCGCGACCGCAGGCTCAGGCGCGGGAGGCACGACCGGCAGCACCGCGTCCGGATCGTCCATTCCGGATCGGATGATCCGGAGCAGCTCGGCGTCGAGGACGGGATCGGTCTCCAGTTGGCGGTACGCCGCCAGCCGGCGGTTCACCTCGTCGGTCGCCCGCTCGTCGATCTCTTTCCCGCCGGCCCGCAGCCACGCCTCGCGATTGTCGCGATCGATCAGGGTCGATGGCAGGAAGAGCTCGCTCGGCCAGTGCTCCGTCGTGTGGGGAGCCATGATCAGGTGCTGGTCGGCCATCAGCTGGTCGATCAGCTCGTGGACCGGCAGGTCGTTCAGCTCGCGGACCTCGCGGACGAAATGGAGCACCTGGCCACACATCGCGTCGTCGAACACGAGCTTCGGCAGCGAGAAGACGAGCAGGAAGTCGAGCATTCCCGGGCCGGACACCGAGTTCACGCCGGCCAGCGCCGCCAGCAGCGCGCTCCCGAACGTCTCAGCGCCGGCCTGGGCGTCGAGCGTCTTCGCGTCGGACAGGGCCATGTACGACTGGGTCGGCAGCCCCAGCGACTTCGCCACCGCGACATAGGCGACGTCGAGCTGGAGCGCCTCGATCGCGGCCATCGGCGACGAGGCGATCTTCATGTGGAAGGTCGCGGGCGCGCCCCCGAAGAGGACCGGTGCGCCGGGCCGGATCACCTGGGCCATCGTGATCCCGGCCAGCACGTCGATCGTGTGGAAGACCGTCGCCCCGACGAGCGTGACCGGCGCGATCAGGCCCATGAGCGTGACCGGCACGATCTCGACCGGAATCCCGGCCTCGACGCAGTCGATGAGGTTCTGGCAGGAGTCTTCGGAATAGCGGAAGTTGCCCGTCGCGGTGATCGTGAAGATCGACATCGGGCGGGCCCGCAGGTCGTCGGCGCCGTCTCGGAACAGCGCCATCATCTCGGCCATGCGCGGCACGCCGTCCTCGGTGAACGCGCCCGACACCACCGGTTTCGTCGAGTTCGTCAGGCACAGGTAAAGGCGCCATGCGTCGGACACCTGTGGCTCGAGATCCCCGGTCGAGAACGCGGTCGCGAGGTATGGGATGTTCGCGAGGCCGTCGCCGAGCCGGATGTACTCGGCGAAGTCGAGCGAGGTGGCGCCGCGCGTCTCGCCGGTCCGGTGGTCGAGCATCTTCAGGCCGCTCGAGCCCGGGATGAAGTGGACTCGGTCCTCGCCGATGTCCGCCCGCGGCTGGCCACCCCGGTCGAACAGCTGAAATGACGCCGGCGCGCTCGCGATCGCCGCCTCGACGATGTCGCGCGGGAAGAGGATCCGGCCGTCGTCGCGCTGGGTCAGGCCCGCCTCGAGCAGCCGGCGTCGCATCTCCGCCCCGCGGATCTCGAAGCCATGCTCGGCGAGCACGCGTTTCGCCTCGTCGACGATCCGCCCGATCAGTGCGGGCTCCAGGATGTTCAGACCGGGTCGCATCGTCGCTCCATCATGCCCGACCGATGGTGGCGGCCCGGGCGGCCGGCGGCCGGGCAGTTGCGCGCGATGCGTCCGACGTTCCGCGATCGCGTCATGGACGAATGTCCACGGTTTCGGCGGTGTCGGCGCAGTACGATCCTCAGGTGGTGAGCATGTCCCGGGATCGCGTCGTGTTCGTGGCCGGGGCGACGGGCAGCCTCGGACGCGCCGTTGCGTCCCTGTTCGCGGCACAGGGCGATCGGCTGGCGCTTGGCGGGACCGATACCGATCGGCTCACGTCGCTCGCGGCAGAGATCGAACTGGCCGACGATCGGTGGGTCGCCGCGGTCGGCCACGTGGGGACCGCGGACGGCGCGGCGGCCGCAACCCGGGCAGCGACGGATCGGTTCGGGCAGATCGACGTGCTCGTTCACGTGGTCGGAGGCTTCGCCGGTGGCGTCCCGGTTGCCGAGCTGACGCGGGACGACGTCGAGCCGATGCTCCGCCAGCATCTCTGGACCACGGTCCACCTCGCCCACGCGATCGTGCCCGGCATGGTCGAGCGCGGCTGGGGGCGGGTGGTGGCGGCAGCGACGGTCGCGGCCGTGACGGCCCCGGCGCGGTCCGGTCCGTATGCCGCGGCGAAGGCGGCCCAGGAGGTGCTCTTGCGCTCGCTCGCCAAGGAGGTCGGTGGCAGCGGTGTCACCGTGAACGTCGTCGCGATCAAGGCCATCGACGAGAAGCACGCCCGCGAGACCGACCCGAGCTCGAAGAACACCTCCTGGACGACCCCCGAGGAGATCGCCGTGACGATCCGGTTCCTATGCTCGGACGAAGCCGCCGCAATCAACGGCGCACGGATCGCGCTCGACGGGCGAACCTGACCTCGGCGGCCGGGCGGACCTTGACGGGCCCCATCGCGGGCCAGATCAGGCCAGGCGGCCGGGCCCCGGTTCCAGCACGCCGTCCTCGTCGTGGCCGCCGCTGGGTTCGGGCGTCCCGGGCGTGCCGTCGTCGGTCGGTCGAGCCGTGTCGATGTCGAGCGTCCGCAGCGCCGGCACGAGCCAGGCGGTCGCGGCGACGACCGCGAGGGTCAGGATCCCGCCGCCGATCACGCTCGGCACCGTTCCGAACAGGCGCGCCGCCACGCCGCTCTCGAACGCGCCGAGCTCGTTGGACGCCCCGATGAAGACCCAGTTCACGGACGCGACCCGGCCGCGGATCCGCTCGGGTGACATCACCCGCAGGATCGTGTTCCGGATGATCATGCTGATCCCGTCGGTGATCCCGGCGAAGAACAGGGCGACGAGCGAGATCACGAAGACCGTCGAGGACCCGAACACGATCATGCTCAGCCCGAAGCCGGCGACCGCCACGAGGAGGGTCCGGCCGGCTCGCCGGCTCGGTGGATGGCGAGTGGCATAGATCATCACGAGCAGCGCGCCGAGCGACGGCGCCGTCCGCAGGACCCCGAGCCCCACCGGCCCGACGAACAGGATGTCCGCCGCGAAGATCGGGAGCAGCGCGATCGCCCCGCCGAAGAAGACGGCGAACAGGTCCAGCGCCATCGACCCGATCATGACCGGCGTCCGAGCCACGTAGCGGATCCCGCCGAGGAGGCTCTGGAGGATCGGCTCGTCGGCGATCTGCTCCGGCATCGGCTTGCGTTCGATGAGGGTGAAGCAGAGCGTCGACACGACGAGCAGGATGGCAATCCCGGCATACGTCGTCGGGATGCCGACCAGTGCAATCGCGATCCCGCCGACCGCCGGCCCCACGATCGACCCGCCGAGGCTGACGCTGCTCAGGAACGAGATGCCGCGCGCTGCGTCGGCGCGCGGCACGACCTGGGCCTCGAGCGCCGTCTGGGCCGGTCGCTCGAAGCCGCTCGCGATGCCGGTCACGAAGATGACGGCAAGGATGCCGAGCAGGGCCGGCGAGCCCGAGGCCGAGAGGAGGGCGAGGGCTGCGGCGCAGGCCGTCACGATCGCGCTCGTGACGATCACGATCGTCCGCCGGTCGCGGAAGTCCGCGAGATGGCCGCCGAACAGTGCCAGCGACAGGGCCGGGATCGCCTCGACCAGCCCCAGCCAGCCCAGCGCGAGCGGGTCGCGCGTGATGTCGTAGGTCTGGTAGGCCACGACCGTCACGAGCGCGCTGATCGCCAGCGAGTTGGTCGCCCGTGCGCCGAGCAGGGCACGGAACTCGCGCAGGGCGAGGAGCCGACCGGTCGGGCCCGGGTCGGGCGCGGTCACCGCCGCGTCAAGGGTTCGACCGCCTCAAGGGGTCGGCGGTGCGGCCTCGGCTGCGGACGGAGCCGGCAGCGCAGCCGTTTCCTCGAGCGGCCCCTGGCCGTGGAGCTCCACGAGGACCGTTCGTCCGCCGCGTGGTCCCTGCTGATCGGTTGCGAACCGGGCCTGGCCGGTCAACGTCCGCCCGTCCCGCGTCCGGCCGATGATCACGCCCTCGGTCGAGCCGTGGCCGGTCTTCATCAGGACCCGGGCGGACCACTGTTCCTTGCCCTCGTCGTCTTCCCACAGGTCGATCGTGCAGCTACCGATCGGGATCTCACCGAGGGTGACCTGGAGCAACTCGAAGCGGCGATGCCTGCGAACCATCACCCCCAACGGTAGCAGGGTCCGGGTCAGGAGCCCGTCGACGGCGGCCGCTGACGCTCAGGGGCTCGCCTGGGCGGCCCGCAGCCGTCGCTCGGGCGTCCGGAACCAGCGCCAGTAGAGGCTCGTCGCGATCGAATAGAGGGTGATGATCGTCACGAAGTTGATCGCGTAGCCGCGTTCGAAGCCGGCGATCGCCTGCCACACCGAGTACCACGTCCCGCCGATCACCCAGCCCATCTGCCAGAGGACGGTCATCGCCGCGGCCAGCGTGGCGCGTTCGGTGGGCGTGACCTGCTCCATCGCGAACGCGCTGAAGATCGGGTTGCCTGCGTTCATCAGCGAGTTGCGGACCGCCATCGCGATGACCACCAGCCAGATCACCGGAGCGAATCCGAGGACGACCAGGAACGGGATGCTGGCCGCCTGGACGATGACGACCGACGTGATCTGGCCGAAGCCCCGGGCGAGCGCCGGCTGGGCGAGGATCGCCGCGACCGTGCCGAGGCTGGTGAATGCGAACACGGCATTGAGCGAGGTCAGGTCGAGGCCGAACTTGCGCTGGACGAAGATGTTCAGGAACGGGATGACCTGGCCGGCACCGATCGCGATCAGGAAGCCCGGGAAGACGAGGCGAGCGAAGCGGCGGCGGTTGCGGACGACGAGGCCGAAGCGGGCTCGCGAGCGGCGGGCGTCGGGCGGGAAGGCGGCCGGCTCACCGATCGTCGCGACCTGGCGCCGGGCCACGATCGCCGGCCGGTCGTCGGTCAGCCGGGTGACGATCGCCAGCGACGCGCCGAGCAGGACCGCCATCACGACCAGGATCACCCGATACGTCCCCGGCCCGTTCGGGTCGAGGCCAATCACCGATGCGATCGCCCGAGCGCCGACCGCGCCGAGGACCGCGGCCGCAATGTTGGTCGCGTTCTGGATCGCGAACTGGAGCGCGAAGAGTTCGTTGCGGTGATCCGGCTCGCTGTGCTCGGTCAGGAATGGCGCCTGGACCACCTGCATCGACTGTTGGCCGACCGACCACAGCGCGGCGAACAGGATGATCAGCGGCAGCGCCTGGGTCAGCAGCAGACCGCTCAGGCCGACGAGGGCCACGAGGATGCCGGCGATGATGATCGCGCGCCGCCCGAACCGGTCGGAGGCCGCGCTCGCCGGGAAGGCAACGATCGCACCGGCGGTCGAGCCGATCGTGGCGACGATCCCGATCGTCGACGTCGACAGGCCGAGCGACGCGAGGTACAGGTTGAAGTCGATCCAGTAGAGGCTGAGCGCCGCGCCGGCCACGAACGTCGTGACGAGGAACAGGCGCGCATCCCTGGAGAACCGTCCGATCCGGGCGAAGGGTCCCGGCAACCTGGGCATGGCCGTCCTCTCTCGCGCGGTCCGGCTGGGTCCGGCTGTGGGCCGAGGCGCGGCCGACAGGATGCCATGGCCGGGCTCGCGAGCTGCCCGGCTGCTGTGTCAGGAGCACAACTCGCAGGTCATTGACGATCCGATCACACATTGACGGTCGACATCTGCGTCTCGCAGTGGTCATTGGACTGCGGTCAGAGGCACCGAACACTTGCTGATCAGAGACGCCAAGAAGCCCTCGTGAGTTGGATCCGATCGCAGCCGGCGGACCGTGCTCGCCTCGGGCCGGCACACAACCGGGGTCACTGCGTCATCAAGTCGAGTCCGTAGCGGCGGTTAGATCGGCAGCCTTTGCTCGTGACCGATATCGCCGAACGCGGGCGCGATTGCCGCACCCAGCGTTGTCGCACCAGATCCTGGCGCGATTCCTGGAGAGGTCCAGGAACATCAAACGGCAGCTTGGATTGGCGCAGGTGCGGACTCGGGTGCGCACCTCGACGAGCTGCAGGAGAGGCAGCATCAAGTCTTCGATGAACGCATCCCAGCCGGATCTCGCGGACACGAGACTCCCGTCAGGGTCGATTCGAAAGCCAGCCCCCTCGAGGATGGAGAGAACCGATGGTGTCCAGTCGGCGGTCGGATCGACGAGTCCCCGCACCATTTCGCGAATCTCCGCGAGCGATCCCAAGTGATTCGGCTGGACGTCATCTGACGGAAGAGCAACGTGGTGATCAGTCAGGTACCTCACCGCATGGGCGTAATCGACAAGGTGATCGTGATCCCCCACATCATCTGATCCGCGCGCGAACCAATGGCCTCCAGGGCCGTGCCGCGTGTTCGCGATCCAGAGGAGGTCGCTGAGCGACAGCTTCGGCGCCAGACGGACCGGACCGGGGTTCAGCGGACCAACGCGACTCAACCGAGGCGTCCTCTGGCCTGCTGTGTTGGGCCAAGCATCAGATTCGAAACCATAGCGCCGCCCGATCAATTGATCGGAGCCATCACCGGGCCGGGCTGATCCAGATCCGGGGCACATACGAGTCGGGTGCGCCGAACGAGCCAACGACAACGGCTCCGATGCCTCTGGGCGCGATTGCGTAGAACTCGGCCTGTTCCTGTACCGGCGCCGAGTGCGCTCGGTCCCAATGGATCCCGTCGCGCGACACCCAGGCAATTGCCGTGCCGCGCTGAAGGGCCTGGTAGTCGCCGATCGCGATCACGATGTCGCCAATCGCGGCCACGTCCGTCATCCACACGAAGCGGCCCGGGTAGACCCGCGACGGCTCGCTCGGCGCTCGTGTCCAGTGTTGCCCGTCAGGGGACGTCCAGGTGAGCGCCTCCCTCCGGTCGAGGTCGGCGCCGACGGCGACAAGCCCGCCGAATGGGGCGGCGGCAATGGCCACCGCCGTCCCACCGCTGAACCCGGCCTCGTCGACACGCGTCCACGTCGCGCCGTCCGGCGAGGTCCAGGCGACGGCGCCGGTCGGCTCCTGGGCCGGCCCGACTGCTCCGACCGCAACAAACCCCTCACCGAAGGCCGTGATCGCGCGAACCTCGGCGTCCGCGAACGCTGCGGCATCGTCAGGGACGGGGTGCCACGCGATCCCGTCCGCGGATGTCCAGAAAGAGGCATGCCGGCCGAGGAGCTCCGGCCCCACCGAGCCACCGGCGACGAAGCCGTGCGCCCCTGCGGCGACCGACGTCATCCTCTCGGCGACCTCGCTTCCGGCCGCCAGGGGCACAGGGTGGCGCCGCCAGGTCACCCCGTCAGCTGTCGTCCACGCCACCGGCAACCTGCCTGACCGCCCGACCGCCACGATCACGCCGTCGGCTCCAACCGCAAGGGCGACCGGGAAGGTGGGCGTCGTGGGGTCCACCGCGTGCATCGCCCAGTTCGCGCCGTCCGCCGACGTCCATGCCGCGGGTTGCCAGTTCGGCGGAACATAGCCAATCGCCACATGCCCGCCGCCAGGCATGCCGACGACGTCCGTCAATATCGCCTGGCCGGCGAACCGGAGGTTCGGGTGATCGCCCTTCCACGGTGGCGCGGAGGGGTCGGCCTCAAAGTTCACCGGACGCTCGAGCGAGGCGGCTTGCCCCCAGTCCATCCCGAGGACGGGCGGCCCAGAGGGCGCGACCGAGCCGGAGGTCAGCGGTCCGCTGGCCGGCGGCGCAGTCGAGCCGCAACCTGTGGCAGTGGCCAGCACTGCAACCAGCGTCGCGGCGCGCAAGAACCGGCGGGATCGCGCCACACGAGGCGTCATGAGCGCCGCCCCAGGAACGGTTCAGCAAGATTCACTCTGAGCTGCCAACGCCTCCGTCGGTGGGTGCCGCCAATCTCGCGCGCGATCGAACTTGAGCGGCGGTCCAGCCATGCTTTGGCCCCATCGTAATGGTCAAAGACCGCCATCGGCAATGTCGTTGATCCAGACGGAGGCGTCCCTGTGCGCGGCGCACGTTCGGGCCGCGTGTCTCGTGGGAACGTCCGCATCGTTTTCGGACAGGCCGAATACACGTCGTGCCTGGGAGAGGTCCGTGGAGCGGGAGACGGGGATCGAACCCGCGACATTCAGCTTGGGAAGCTGACACTCTGCCAACTGAGTTACTCCCGCTCGGGAGTCGACCGAGAGTCTAACGCAGCCTCCCGTCGGCGCTCAACGTCCGTCAGAGCGCCGAGTGTGCCGGCGGCCGCCGGGTCTGCCCTTGCTATCCTGCCGACGACCGTTCCGCCCCAAGGCCCGCATGTTCCGACCTCAGCGATCCGCCAGCCGTCGCGCGCCGCTCCTCGGCCTGCTCGCAGTCGCCGCCATCAGCGTGGCGCTCGCCGGCTGCGACGCGATCATCGCCCGTGCGACGCCGCGGCCGAGCCGCCTC
>JACCVQ010000025.1 GCA_013698095.1 Chloroflexota bacterium | reverse complement strand
CGTGGGCGCCGTCGCCGAATCGGTCGCGCCCGACCTCCGGATTCCGATCGCCAACCGGATGGGCCTGCCGATTGGAGGACCGCTCAGGCGCGCGATCGCGGGGCGGATGTTCCGCGCTGCCGGACGGCGCGTCGGTGGTGACCTCCGGGCGACCGAACCAGGCCGGATCGTGGGCCTGGTTGCGCCGTTGCCGCTCCTGCTGATCCACGGCGCGGCCGACCGGACCGTTCCGCCGCCAGATGGGCGGCGTCTCGCCGCGCTTGCAGGACCCGGTTCCGAGCACTGGGAGGTGCCCGGCGCGGATCACGGCGGGGCACGGGCGGCGGCCCCTGCGCTATGGGACGAACGGGTCAGCCGGTTCCTCCGTTCGGCGTTCTTGGGCAGCCGCGAGGTGGTGCCTATAATCCACACGTCGGGGGAGTCGACACCCGCTCCCGCTTCCCGCGGCACCGAAGGAGACTGATGCCGGCCAAGATCCTCGTCGTCGATGACGACCCGAACGTCCAGCGACTGCTCCAGTACACGCTGAAGCAGGAAGGCTACGAGGTCGTGATCGCGTCCGATGGCGCCGAAGGCTTCCGCCTGTGGGGTGCCGAGGCGCCCGACCTGATCCTCCTCGACGTAATGCTGCCCAAGCTCGACGGCTATCAGGTCGCGACGAAAATCCGGACCGAGGAAGGCACGACCGGCCACGTGCCGATCATCATGCTGACCGCCGAGCGCGAGGTCGAGCAGAAGGTCCGCGGGCTGCGCGCCGGGGCCGACGACTACCTGATCAAGCCGTTCCACCCGGCCGAGCTCATGGCCCGGATCAAGAGCCTCCTGGCCCGGTTCGCCCCGCACGAGGCGATGGTCGGGCGGCCGCCGCTGGGCCGGGTCCTGGCGCTGTACGGCGCGAAGGGCGGGGTCGGGACAACGACGATCGCGATCAACGCGGCGATCGCCCTCCACCGCGAGCTTGGCCGGAAGGTCGCCCTCGTCGATGGCAACCTCCAGTTCGGCGATCACCGCGTCTTCCTCGACCTCGGTCTCGACAAGAAGTCGATCGTCGACATCGTGACCGCTCCGACGATCGACCAGGACCTCATTCGCCAGGTCATGGTCAAGCACGATTCAGGGGTCGACCTGCTTCTCGCTCCGCCGTCGCCGGAGACGGCCGAGCTGGTCACGCAGGACCACATGCCGATCATCCTGGAGCAGCTCCGCACGCTCTACGACTACGTCCTGATCGATATCGACAAGCGCCTCGACGACATCAATCTCGGGATCCTCGAGACGGCCGACACGATGTTCGTCGTGATGACGGCCGACCTGTCGTGCCTGAAGAACGTCCGGCTGGTGCTCGAGACGATCGGACACCTCGGCTACTCGGCCTCGAAGGTCCAGCTCGTCCTGAATCGCTCCAACGCGTTCACCGGGATCAACGTGAAGAACGCCGAAGGCGCGCTGAAGCGGACGATCGACCACCAGATCGTGAACGAGTACCGCGGCGCGATCAGCGCCCTGAACTCCGGTGCGCCGTTCATGTTCACCAAGGCGGATTCGCTCCTCGGCCGGTCGCTCCTCGACTTTGCCCGCGTCGTCGACAAGGCGCCGGCGATGGCGGCGGGTCAGCCGGCGTTGCTCCGGAGGTAAGCTCCGCGGCGCGCCGGGGCGGGCGAATGAGCCGCCGATGAGTGGTCGGTGACCGGCCGGTGAGCGACGCCCGATAGGGTCGCGGTGTGCTCGCCACGCTGCTGTCCGCCACCCTTGTCGGTCTCGACGGCCGGATCATCCGGGTCGAGGTCGACGTCGCGCCCGGACTGCCGGGGTTCACGATCGTCGGCCTGGCCGATGCCGCCCTTCAGGAAGCGCGCGAGCGGGTTCGAGGCGCTATTCGGAACGCCGGATTCAGCCATCCGCCGCGCCGGATCACGGTCAACCTCGCACCGGCGGACCTGCGCAAGGCCGGCGCGTCGCTGGACCTTGCCATCGCGATCGGGATCCTCCTCGGGTCCGAGCAGGTCACGGCCGGACCGGGCCGCCTGGCGGTGATCGGGGAGCTGTCGCTCGGCGGCGATGTCGTCAGCGTGCCGGGTGTCCTGCCGCTGACCGCCGCCCTCGCCCGCCGGAGAATTGGCCGGGTCATCGTCCCGATCGATGCGGTTCCGGAGGCCCGTCTCGCGTCGGGGATCGAGATCGTCGGGGTCGCGACCTTGCGCGAGGCCGCCGATGCCATCCGTCGCCGACCGCGGCGCTCGACGAGACCGACCCCGCCGCGGGTCGAGCGGGCCGGGCTCGGCAGTCAGGACGACGACGCGCCGGGTCCGCCGCTGGGCGGATCGGACTCGGTTCCCGACCTCGCCGAGGTGCGCGGTCAGCTCGAGGCGCGCCGGGCGCTTGAGATCGCCATTGCCGGAGGCCATGGCCTGCTCCTGGTCGGCCCGCCGGGATCGGGCAAGACGCTCCTCGCCCGGACGATCCCGCGGCTGCTGCCTCCGCTCGATGATCGCCAGGCCCTGGTCGCGACGATCGTTGCATCGGTCGCCGGCGAAGGCCGGATCGATCGCCTCCGCCGCGACGCCCCGGTCCGGGCCCCGCACCACACGGTATCTAGACAACTACGCGAATGGCGTCTAGAATGCCGCTATGACCCGAAAGCCGATCGCCTACCTTCGCCGCAGCCACGCCGGCGGCAACGGCAACGGCCGCGTCAGCTTCGAGGTCCAGCACGCCGCGGTCCTTGATGTCGCGCGACGGCACGGCGACGCGCAGCCTGAAGTCATCGTTGAGTGGGGCGTGAGCGGCGCGGATGCGACTGGCGCATTCGGCGGGACCGGTAGGGGAGGGAAGCGCCGAGCCTACTACGACCTACGTGACCGGATCGAGCGCGACGAGGTCAGCGCCCTGTATTCGTACTCCCTGTCGAGGCTGGCGCGTTCGACGCGTGAGCTGCTGGACCTGGCCGAGGCGTGCGTTGCGCACGACGTCCCGATCCGGCTCGACAAGGAAGGCACCATCGACGCGACATCGCCGTCGGGCCGGCTGTACCTGACCGTCCTGGCGGGCGTGGCGAGCTTCGAGGCCGAGGTAGCCGCCGAGCGTGCCCGCGACCGGACCGACCAGATGCGCGAGCAGGGCGCATACGTCGGGCGCAACCCATACGGCTACCTCATCGACGACGGCCGACTCGTCCCCGATCCACTCGCCGTGCCGACCATCAAGAAGGTCATCAAGCTGTACCGCGATCTGAAGTCGCCGGCGAAGGTGGCGCGAGCACTGAACGACGCGAAGGTGCCGGCACCGCAGGGCGGCAAGTGGGGTGATGGGACCGTCCGACGCATCGTCTCGCGGCAACCCGGTCACACGCCCCCGCAGACCGTTCGGGGCAGTCGCGCCGTGCCCGTGGCTCGGTTCGCTCGACTGCTCGTGTGCGCCTGTGGGCGGACCATGACGCCAGCCCGAAAGCGATACACGACGGCGACTGGCGAGCGGCGGGATTGGACCGGCTATACGTGCCCAGGGGCGCGGTATGACCGCACGCACCCGAAGGGCAGGGCCGTCGCCGAGAGCGTCGTGCTCGAGGTCGCCATGGTGGAGGTCTCACGCCTGCGACTGCCCGATCGCGTGTCCGTCGAGGCCAAGGCCGACGCGCGACGCGCCGACCTGGACGCACGGCGCGGGCGCATCATCGACGCCTTGGAGGCGGGCGCGATCACCCGGGCAGAGGCAGAGCCGAGACTGGCCCGCATCGCCGGCGAAGTCGACGCCATCGACGCCGAGACACAAGTAGTGCGGGTCCCGAAGCTCGATTGGTCCTGGCCGGCGGAGCAGGTGAACAGCGTGTTGCGAACCTTCTGGGAACGTATCGACCTAGGCCCCGACATGACCCCGACCGTGTTCGTGTCAAAGCTACCGCCCGAGTACTGGGCATGACGATGGAGGCCCGCATCAACGGCGACCAGGTCAAGTGCTGGAACTGCAAGTACACCCTCGGCCAGATCGGGGACGGTGTAGAGGAGCCACACCTCTTTGGCACGCGCGGTGACATCTATCGCCACGGTGCCGTTCCGGAGGCTGCGGCCGCTGTAGGCATTAGGTCCGTCCTGATCATCATGCCGAGAGCGAAAAGGTATCTTGCCCGGACCGGCCTGCCATACCGACGTCATCGCTTCATGCACAAGGGCAAGGATGGCGGCATAGGTGTCGCTGCCTCGACGGTCGCCGCCATGCCGGTCCTGATGCAGTGCTTTCAGCCCGGTTGCGGGCAGCCGAACCGAGTCGTTGACAAGCCGCTGGCAGGCGGAGCATAGTCTTCTTGTCACCGGGTTAACCGCCTGGGTCTGACCCCTCGATCCGTCGAGCGCGGTCCTCACCGGGAGCCTTCCGAGGCTCCGGCCTTAGAGGACCGCGTCTTCATGTCTACCGAGATCAGCGCCGAGCTGCGAGCGGCCAGAAGCCGCGCCGGGAAGCTCGGCTCCGCCTCCAAGTGGGGCGGCCAGCGCATCGTGCGCATCGACTCCCTTGATCCTCGTGTTCGTGCTGCCGTCCTGGCCCTCGTCCAGGCCGACGCGGCTGCACGCGAAGAGGCCGCCAGCGGCTTAGTACACCGATTCGCAAGTGCCGCAACGTATGAGACTCACGCGGCCAGAGCGACGGGTGAGAGCGCGGCGAGGACGCGGTGCAGGTCGAGCCGGGTGAAGCGCCACTCGAACGGGGCGGCGATCGCGCTGTAATGGTCGCCGAAGGCGAGCAGGGCGGCCTCGAGCGCGACGAGCGAGGGCCACTCGGCAGGGTCGAGGACCTTGCGCTGGACGACGCTGAAGAAGATCTCGACCTGGTTGAGCCAGGAAGCGTGGACTGGCGTGTGGACGACGGTGATCGTCGGCCAGCGCTCCCGGAGGCGGGCCTCGCACGCGGCGCCCCGATGCGAGCTGCCGTTGTCGACGACCCAGAAGACCCGCCGCGCGCTCGCGTAGGGCTCCTGGGTCATGACCTGCTCCACCAGCCGCCCGAACGGCGCGATCCCGGTCGATGGCTCGCAGCGCCCGAAGACCCGGGCCCGATGGACGTCCCAGGCGGCGAGGTAGGCAAGCGCGCCGCGCCGCTCGTACTCGTGCTCGACCCGGCGGATCCGGCCCGGTCCGGGCGCTGATCCCGGGTGGATCCGTGCCCGGGCCTGGATGCTCGTCTTCTCGTCGGCGCAGACGACGTGCTCGTCGGGCCGCAGTTGCTCGCCCTGCCAGCGGCCGGCGTACAGATCGAGGATCGGCCCGGCCTTGCACTCGAACTCGGGATCGCGCGGGAAGATCCAGCTGCGATAGCGCCACGGCTTCAAGGCGTCCTCGCTGAGCCAGCGCCAGACGGTCGTGACCGAGATCGCCTCGACGATGTCGCGCGCGACCGCGACCCGCGCGATCTCCGCGACGGACAGGCGCGCCAGCGGCAGGCCGAGCTCAGCCGGTCGGGCGCACGCGAGGGCCTTGATCTCGACGACCACCCGAGGGGGAAAAGACCCGCGGCCGGCCGCTCCGCGGACGATCGCGAAGGCCCGCCTCGCGATCCTCGAAGAAGCGCTTGCGCCAGCGGCTCACGGTCGTCCGGACCGTCCCGAGGCGCTCGGCGATCTCGTCGTTGCGCAGACCGTCGGCCGCGAAGACCACGATCCGGGCCCGGAAGACCTCGCGTCTGGTGGCCGTCTGGCGGCGCGCTCGTCGCTCCAGCTCGGAGCGCTCCTCGGGCGTCAGCTCGATCCGATACGGGCTCCGTCTCGACATGGGTTCCTCCTTTCGGAGGGATCGTAGCTGCGAACGTTACGTCGCGCAACTTCAGAACTGCCGTACTTAGAAACGCTGGCGGCCGACGTGGAGGGCACTCGCGATGCCGACCACGCAGCCTGAGACTACACCACTCGATGGTTGGCACTCGGCCATCGTCGACCGCGTCTGTGCCGAGGATCGTCGGCGCGAGGATGCCGGCGAGCTCGCCTGGACCCGCCTAGCCACGGACCACGAGCTATGTCCACCCGGCGGTCCTTGCGGACCGTTTTTCCCGACCATGGTCAGCGTCGTCGTCGTGGCCTTTGGCGTTCGTGTGCGTCGCGCCGTGGCCTTCGGGATGGTGACGGCATGACCGCCATGCAGGTCGACGCTCCGGCTCCCGACCTTCGGACGTTCGCTGCCGCCCTGTGGCAGCCGGGCGACGTCCGGGAAGTCCGCATCCCGAAACACGACGGGCGCCGCACCGCGTCGGGCTACTTCGATGATCCAGACACGCTCGCGCAGGCAGTGGGAGCCTGGGACGGTCGCGCCTGCATCTACCTGACCCTCAATCCGGTGGCCCCGGCCCTGCTTGCCCGCGCAGCCAACCGGATCAATGTCTCAGCCGGGCCAACGACCGCCGACACGGACATCGTCCGCCGACGATGGATGCTGATCGACGTCGACCCTGTCCGCCCATCCGGGATCAGCGCGACGGTCGCCGAGAACACCGCCGCGAGGGACATGGCCCGAGACGTCCGTGCCCATCTGACCGAGCTCGGCTGGCCGGCACCGATCGTGACCATGACCGGCAACGGCTATGCACTGCTGTACCGGCTCGACTTGCCGAACGATGCGGCGTCACTGGCCCTGGTGAATGGTGCGCTCGCCTACCTGGCCGCGCGGTTCGATAGCCAAGAGGTGACGATCGACCGCACCGTCGGCAATGCCGCCCGCATCGGCGCAGCCGTGGGCACCGTGAAGGTGAAGGGCGACGCAACGCCGGATCGGCCGCATCGGCGCTCGGCCCTGATCCAGCTGCCCGCCGACCTACACGTCGTGCCGGTCGGCCACCTCCACGCCCTGACGCCCACGGTCAGCACCCCCACGATGCTGCAGCTGTCCCAGGACCGCGGCCTGCCCGCGGGTTGGGTCGGGGACTGGCTCGACCGCGCCGGTGTCACCTACCGCGTCGGCGAGCGTAAAGGCACGACCTGGTATCGCTTGGCCGATTGTCCGTTCCATCCCGGCGAGGGAGCCGGTGACTGCGGCGTGGGTGAGGCGGCCGACGGTACGGGCATGGGCCACTGCTTCCACAACCGAGGCGTCGGGATGGGCTGGCGCGACTTCCGGGCATCCCTACGGCTCGAGGGTGCGCCGCCGATCAGCATCATCACAACCCCGCACTTGGTGCCGCCGGTCACGATGACCACGACGACTACGACGACCACGACGACCCCGGTGACCACGACGACCGCGACCATCGGTGCCCGGACCGCCGCCGACCTGCACCACGGCACGCCACCTGACCAGCTCGTCGGGCCGTTCCTGACCCCGGAAGGGGCCACCGTGCTGTACGCCCGAGGCGGGACGGGGAAGGGCGTCACGGCCTGCTATCTCGCCTCGCAGCTGGTGGCCGCCGACCAGGTCGTGATGATCCTCGACTACGAGGGTCACGAGCGCGAATGGGGCTCCCGACTGCGCGGGCTCGGCGTGGCTCCGGAGCATCTGCCGCGGATCCACTATCGCGCCCCGTTCGGCGTCGATTGGACCGCCGAGACCGGGGCCCTGTCCAAGGTCGCCGGCCTGGTCCGCGATGACGCGATCGCGCTCGGCGTGACCTACCTGATCGTGGACTCGTATTCGGTCGCCACGTCAAACGGCGACACGATGGGCGGGGAGGCCGCGGCCCGTGAGTACTTCTCCGCCCTCGCGGTGATCGGGCTGCCGAGCCTGACCATCGCCCACGTCCGGGGCGACTCCGGGCGCTTCCCCGAGCGACCGTTCGGCAGTGTGTTCGTCCACAACCTCGCCCGCGAGACGTGGGCCGCGGAGCGCATCGGCGACGACCCGACGGAGGCCGACGAGTTCAATCCGTACCAGCCCAACGTCGTTGCTCTGGAACTGCGTAACAAGAAGGCCAACGGGCGAGCCGCCAGCGCAGCTCAGTTCCTGGCCTTCAGCTTCTTCGCGGACGGGACCATCGAGGCGAACGACGGCCGGCCCGGTGGACGTTCCGTTGCCGACCTCGCGGCCGAAGTGCTGGCCGACGGACCGCTGACCCTGCCTAAGATCGCGGCGGCGATCCGAGAGGACACGGGCCAGAAGGTCTCGGTTGACACCGTACGGTCCGCCTTGGGCCGTGCTGGCGGTCGGTTCGTGCAGTCCGCCGGGAAGCGTCCGCGGACATGGTCGATCCGATGACGAACAGGGCAACCGTCCACCCTAGGCCGGGAGTCGGTGCCCGGTTGACGGGACCGGGCGCACGAGCGTACTCCGAGCGTGCAGCGAACAGGGCACCGTTTGAGCGTGAACCGGGCAGCGAACCGGGCACGCACGAACAGGGCACCCGTCACGCTCACGAACAGGGCATCGTTGGCGCTCTGGATCTCGTCACTGAGGACCTGGCGGGACCGGCATGAAGGCGGCGTTGCACGTGATCGCGCTCGACCACGTCCAGGGCAGCCATCGAGTGAGCCGCGACTGCCGGTGCGGACCGCGTCCGTACCGCGACCTGACCGCCGGCGCTGACCCGTCCGCTCCGGTGGTCTGGGTCCACCAGGCACCGCCCCAGGTCAGACGGGCCGACGAGCCGGAGGAGCCGGCATGAGGCGACCGTGCCTCGGCCTACCAGGTCGGCCCTGCGGCAACGTGACCACCGGGTCACGCTGTCCCGCCTGCAACCCCGAACACGAGCGCAACCGTCGCCCGTCGACCACGGCCCGCGGGTATGGCTCGCGCTGGCAACGCCTGAGTCGGCAGGTCCGAGCCGACCAACCGTGGTGTGCGCGTTGCGGGTCGACCGCTGACCTGACGGTGGACCACGTCGCACCGGGCGACCCGTCGCGTGTCCGGGTCCTGTGCCGGCCCTGCCACGGTGCCATCGGTGCCCGACACGATCGGCCGGCCCGAGCGTGATCGCTGGGATGTATATGCGTTTCATCGCCAGTAGGCCCATCAAACCTTCCGACCTGGCGCATCGCCCTGTCCCATCGCTCCGGACTCGCACACCTATAACGCCTAGCCCGGACCACCTCCGACCCGGCGCAGCCACGGCCGGCGTGAGACATAGCCAACCTAAAACGTTCCGGGTCGCCCCATCTCGCTGTCCCAGCGCTAGGTCGCTCGCGGTCTCGAGGAATCTGGGACTTTGCGAGGTCGGGCGCGGCCATAGGCCGGCTGAACCTTTCTGGCCTTGCCGATCCTTGCGACCTACCGATAGCGACGCGCGTGCTCGGCTCGGTTTCGGTGCTTTCCGTCATCGGGGTTTCGTGCGCAGCCGAGGGGATACCACCTCAAAACATCTGGAGGTCGGCCGATCTCCTGACCCATCGAAGTCACGCACGCGATCTGTCGAAACCACCCTCCGGGGGTCTGCACTATTGGAGGTCCAACATGCTCATCACGCGCACCTGTGCGGCCTGTAACCGCCCGTTTCACGGCCGGATCGACCGGAAAACCTGCTCCGATGCCTGCCGGCAGCGGCTCCGGCGGGCGCAAGCCGTGACGGCAGCCGTGACCGTGCCGGCCGTGGCCGTGACTCCGACCATCGCACCCGTGACGCCAGCGTGGCGGGATGCGGACGCGATGGCGGACCCCTGGGGCCACTGGCACGTCATCGGAGCCCGCGATGACGACTGATCGCAACCACGGCTTCGGCCCGATCGAAGGCGAGGACGACGATCGTCGTCCAGCGCCGAGCGCGGGGCCACGCATCGACCTGCTGGGTGACGTCCTGCGTCGACGGGCGATCACCGAGGCCGAGGACGAGTCACTCGCGGACCCATTCGACATTTGGAAACCCATCAGAGGAGGACACCATGCATCTTGACGTCGAAGTCCTGCGATCCACCACTGCCGATCTGCTCGCCAAGGTATGCGTGCACCATCCGCAGGGCGAGGCCCTGTTCCAAGCGGTCGAGGAGGGTCGGGCCGAGGTCCTGATCAGTCACGCCATGTCAACGGGCGCGATCATCGTGGCAGTGGCCGACCCACGGGGCACCCTGGACGATGCGCAGGCCGTCGCCACGATCAGCGCCCGGACCGGCGAGGTCACGTTCGCCCGGTTCGGTGGCGAACCCGAGCCCGTCCATTGACACTCTATGCAGGCCTGCACGCGTCTGTTACGATCGCCGGGTCGCGCCCGCCTATCCGGCGAAAAGCGACCTCTGGCGATGCGGTCGCCGAGCCGCCTTCACGGGCACTCGGCCCCATCGACCCGGACACCGGCGAGCAGCGGGAGGACCGCACTCGAAAGCGGAGCCGGGCAAAGCCGAGCAGGGTGAGGAACCCACTCGCGCCCCACTGGACTGGATGTAGGCATGCGCCTGCCCGTCCTGGGCAGCGCTGAGTGAAGGACAACACCATGACCCTCGACACCCGCAAGGCGTCGGTCTGGGCCGACATGCAGGACCTCGCGTCCCGCGCGTCCCAGCGGACCCTGACCACCAACGAGATCGCGCAGTTCGACGCGATGGAGCGCGAGTACCAGGCCCTCGGCTCCGACGACGTCGGCGCTCGCGCCGCTGCCCTCGCCCGCGAGAGCGACGACGCCGCCGTGGGCAACACCGTCGTCAACTACCGCGGCAACGGCCGCTCCGAAGGGTCGCCCGGCGACATCGTCACCCTCCGACCCGAACAGCGCATGGCGTCGCTCGTCCGCGACGATGAGGCCTCCCGCGGCCTGACCATGTCCCGCTACGTCAAGGCCATCGTGACCGGCGACTGGTCCGGCATCCCGATCGAGGCCCGCGCCATGAGCGTCGGCACCGCCGGTGCGGGCGGCTACGTCGTCCCCGATGCCCTCTCGGCCCGCGTCATCGACCGGGCACGCAACCAGGCCCGCGTCTTGCAGGCCGGGGCGACGACCGTCCCGATGGACACCGGCACGATGAAGCTCGCCCGCGTCGCTGCGACCGGTGGCGATCCGACCGCGGCCTGGAAGCTCGAGAATGCGAGCGCGACGGCCTCGGACATGACCCTGGAACAAGTGACCCTGACCGCCCGGACACTCGTGGCTATCGTCAAGTCGTCCATCGAGTTGATCGAAGACAGCGACGTCGAGTCGACCATCGAGACAGCCCTGGCGAGCTCGCTCGCCGTTGAGCTCGACCGGGCCGCGCTGCGCGGGACCGGCACCAACCCCGAGCCCCGCGGCGTCCGGAACACGACGAACGTCGGCATCCAGAGCATGGGCACCAACGGCCTCGCGTTCACGTCATACGACCCGATCAGTACGGCCGTCCAGACGATCCAGGCGGCCAACGGCGACCCGAACGCCGTCATCTACAGCCCCCGCACCGCGGGCAGCCTCGACCGGCTGAAGGACACCACGAACCAGCCCTTGCGGCCGCCGCCGTCCGTCGACGGGCTCCGGCGACTCGTCACGGCCCAGATCCCCGAAAACCTGACCCAGGGCGCGGCCACGACCGCCTCGGAGGCCTACGTCGGCCAATGGGACGAGTTGCTGATCGGTGTCCGGCGCAATCTCGTCATCGAGGCCAGCCGCGAGGCGGCCGACACGAGCGAATCCGCGTTCCGCAACCTCCAGGTCTGGATCAGGGCGTATCTCCGAGCGGACATCGCCATCGCCCAGCCCAGCCACTTCGTCGTCATCACCGGAGTCCTGTAAGCCATGCTGACCCCCGAGGAAGCCACCAAGCTCGTCATGTCGCCCGACGGCCCGCCCCATGCGGACGTCGTGGCGCAGCTGCCATCCGACGTCGCCTGGAACGCGGGCGCACGTCGGTTCGAGAAGGTGCGGATCAGGGCGGACGTCTCGCCGTCCGACCTGGCCGCAGCCGGGCTCACCGAGCCCGTCAATCCGAAGGACGCCAACCGTGAGACGGCGTCCAGTCGCGAGGCTCGCAAGGGCTGACCGACAAGCCTCCAACCTCCCCGTGACTGGCGGTATGTCATCCCGTGGTCACGGGGTCCGGACGATCCGGCGCTTCCTCGTGTGGGCGCAAGGTTCGGAGGAGCCGGCGGACGTCGCGCCGGCCTTTATCAATAACGATATTGCGCCCCACAACCGCATCAGAACGCCCGTCACGGCCCGACAGCCTGGCGGGCGTCTCTTTGTGCCCCAAAGGAGGCGAGTCGTTGCCGTTGACTCGCCTAAGCCGCGGAGACGGTGTCGACGGGGACGACACCGAGGGATGGCCGGCCAGTAACTGTCGCTGCCGTCGACAGTTCCGCTGCCGCACGTTGTCGATGCCGTGGACAACGTGTTCGATCCTGAACACGTAGATAAGTGGGCGATGAGCCGCAGCTAAGTGTTCGCGGCTAGGGTGTCACTGCTCGCCCGCTCCGCGTCCGGACGACGATCCCGGCTCCGGCCGGCCAGTTCGAGCCGGAGCGACGGGCGGGCCGGTTAGGCGTTGGTCCCTGCGGCTCGATGCTTCATGCAGATCGCCCCGAATTCGAGGAGGGACTTCTGTTGAGCGTCCTGTCCTGGTCGGGCAGACTCCGCGAACTCTGGCGCATCCAGATGGAAGCTCACCTCAGGTGGCCGGCTTTCGCCCAACCAGCTTGTGAAGGCAAACGTCGCTCCGCGGACTTCGTCCCACGGCACGATGTGCGACTCGATCGGTCGACTGCTAACCGTCCCATTTGCCCCCCGACGAGCGATAAGGATTCCGATGTCGGTCGCAACGTACACGACGGGTTCGTCGTTATCCCAGCTAATCACCGCGGGGTCATCGACATGCCCGGTTGCGTTGAGTAGCGGCATCAGAGCATCCCGCATGCCTCCCATGTGGGAAAACTCCAGTTCCGACATCTTCATCGCTTACCTCAACTGAGCAGTCATCGACAGGCAATCCAGCGTACCCCAGTGGCGCGAGCACGCTGCATTTGAGCCGGACGCTATCGCGTTCCTGCACACATCACACGCTTTCCTATGCGGCGATGGTCGGCGGCGGGCCCCGGATGTCGCCCGGCGAAGTGACCCTCGCCGATCACGGGGTGCTCTTTCTCGACGAGCTGCCGGAGTTCGGTCGGGACGTCCTCGAGGCCCTCCGCCAGCCGCTCGAGGACGGCCACGTCGCGATCGCCCGGGTCGGTCGGGCGACGCGGTTTCCGGCGCGGTTCCAGCTGGTCGCCGCGATGAATCCTTGCCCGTGCGGTTTCCACGGCGATGGCAGCGACCGTTGCCACTGCACGCCCGGGATGCCGGAGCGCTACGCGGGCCGGGTGTCAGGACCGCTTCGCGACCGGATCGATGTCTGGGTGACGATGGGCCGGGTCCAGGCCGCGGCCCTGATCGCCGGCCGTGAGCCCGAATCGTCGGCGATCGTCGCGGCCCGGATCGCGGTCGCTCGGCGCGCGCAGGTCGAGCGGCGTGGGGTGCTCAACGGGCGCCTGACCGGGCGCGCTCTCCGCGCGGCTGCGGCCCTGTCGGCTGCCGCCACCGCCCGGGCCGTCGCCCTGGCCGAGCTCGAGGCACTGACCGGGCGGGGAACCGAGCGGGTGCTCCGGGTCGCGCGGACGATCGCGGACCTCGCGGGCGACCGACGTGTCGAGGGTCACCATCTCGACGAGGCCGCGCGGTTCCGCTCGCCGGCCGCGCGCGTCGCGGACCGTGAAGCGAGCTGAGGATGGCCGCGATACCCGGCTCCCCGGTCGGGATGGATGCCGCTGACGCAGAGCACGCGGTCAGTCCCGCTCGCGCTGGCGTCGAGCCGAACGAGCCGACCGAACCCGAGGCGTGGGCCATCCTCCTCGCGGCGTCCGGGCTCGGGCCTGCCGGCTTCGGCGCGCTCCTCGCCGCATTCGGGAGCGGCACCGGGATCCTCAACGCCGCCGGGCGGCCCGGAGCCGCCGCGCGGTTCGCCCGGATCGCGGCCGAGGCCGACGGACGGCCCGCGTTCGGCACGGATGTCGGACGGGCGATCGTTGCGACGGCCGCCGCACGCGATGAGCATCTCGGGCAGCTCCGTGCCTCGGGGCTGCGGGTCATGAGCCTCGATGATCCGGCCTATCCAGCCCGACTCCGGACGATCGAGATGCCGCCGCCGGTGCTCCTCGTCCGGGGCTCGACGGCGTCCCTGAGCGCCCGCCGGAGCGTGGCGATCGTCGGGACCCGGCATCCGACAGAACGCGGCCGGCTCCTCGCCGCGCGGATCGCCGGCGCCGTGAGCGGAGCGGGTGCGACGGTGATCTCGGGTCTGGCGGTCGGGATCGACGGGGCAGCCCACGCCGCGGCTGTTGCGGACGACAGGCCGACGATTGCGGTCCTCGGGTCGGGCCACGAGCGACTCTTCCCGCGGGCCCATGTGAAGCTGGCCACGCTCATCGTCGAGCACGAAGGCGCGGTCATCTCCGAGTTCTGGCCATGGATGCCGCCTTCGAAGCACACGTTTCCGCGCCGGAACCGCCTCATCAGCGCCCTCGCCGACGCCACGATCGTGGTCGAGGCCGGTGTCAGGAGCGGGGCCCTCATCACCGCGAAGTTCGCCCTCGAACAGGGCCGCGACCTGTTCATCGTCCCGGGCGGGCTCGACGAGCCGCGATCCGCCGGTTGCCTGACCTGGCTGCGCGACCTCCCGGGCGAAGCCCGGATCGTTGCCCACATCGCTGGTCTGATCGAGGATCTCGGCCTGCTCGCGGCGGCGAACGAACCCGCCACGGCGAGCTCACGAGGCGAGCGTTCCGGACGGCCGCGACGACCGAGCCTCGCCGCCGAGCTGATCGAGGTCGGCCCGACCGCAGCCGCCGTCGGGCGTGCCCTCGTTGCCGGGAATGGCAGCCTCGACGAGCTCGTGGCGACAACTGGGCTCGAGCCTGCGGCGGTGCTCGGGGCGATCACCCTCCTCGAGCTGCGCGGCCTCGCGACCTCGACGTATGGCCGATATCGCGCTGCTGGTCGTCTGGCGTCCGCGCCGCCCGAGGCTACGGCCACGTGACGGGATCGAGGGCATTCCTGAGGTGCAACGGTGAGCGGACCCGGTTTGCCCGGCCGGACCGGGCCGTGCTACGGTGCCCGTGGCCACCCGCCCCAGCGCAGGCCGGCCGACAGCCTCGAGACCGTGTCTCGTCCCCAGCGAACCGAGCAGGAGACTGTCGTATTGCGAAAGGTCGCCACCGCGGCCCTGGCCGTTCCTGTCCTAGCACTCCTCTATTTGCCGTTGCTCGCTCGCCGGAGCGTGGCCGCCCGGATCGGGCTCGTGGCCAGCGTCGGCGTCATCGTCCTCGCCGCAGCGTTCGGGCTGTCGCGCCCCGTGCCGACAACAGCGACCGCACCGTCACAACCGATCACCGCCCTGGCCGATGATGCGTTCCGCTCGATCGGAGCGGCCACGGACCTGCGCGCTCCGGTTGACATCACGTTCAGTGAGACGATGGACCCGACCAGCGTTGCCCGGTCCCTGAGCATCAACCCGGCCAACACCGTCGAGCTCGTCTGGAATCCGGCCGGGACGATCCTCACGATCCGCCCGACGAGTCACTGGGCGGCCGGCACCTACCACAGCTTCTCGGTCGCGCCCGGTGCGCTCGCCGCCAACGGCCGGCCGATGTCGAGCGCGGTCCGGGCAGCCTTCGTCACCCGCCCCGTCACCACCGGCCGGATCGTGGCAACGAAGACCGTCGGCGACGCGACATCGCTCGGTGCCGCGTTCCGCATCACGTTCGACCGGCCTGTTGCGACGAACGCCCTCGCCGCCGCCCTGCGGATCTCGCCCAACGTCGCTGGTACGGTCGTCGCCGAACCCGAGCCCGGCGCACCCGACCCGGCTGCGACCGAGGCACTCAGCTTTGCCTTCCGGCCGGCGGCAGCGCTGACGTCCGGCACGACCTATCGACTCGCGGCCGATGCCCTGGCGGACACGGACGGGGCGGCAGTGTCGGTGGAGCCGATCGAGATCGCGACGATCGGCGCGCCGAGCGTCATCCGCTTCCGGCCCGTCGACGGGACGAAGAGGATCGAGCGCGGCTCGCCGATCTCGGTTCGCTTCAGCGAGGCGATGACCCATGCCACGACGCGGGCCGCCTTCAGCCTGACCGCCGCCGGCAAGCCGGTCAGCGGCACGTTCGCCTTCACCGAGAAGAGCGCGGTTCTCGTCTTCAAGCCGGCGAAGGCGCTGCCTGCCGGCGCGACGATCGTCGTCCGGATCGAGCCGACCGCCACGTCGATTCACGGCGTGCCCCTCGGTCGAGCCGTCCAGGCGACGCTGACGACGGCCCCGGCTGCGAAGGTCGCGGCGCCGGTCAAGGCAGCGCCAAAGACCACCCCGAAGACGGCGCCGAAGCCCACGACCACGACTCCGAAGCCATCGGGCGGGGGCGCGGTCGGCGGTGGCTCGTGGGGCGCCGTCGAGTCGTATTACCTGCGCCTTATGAACTGCACCCGGACGGGCGGCTGGGTCACCTCGACCGGCTCATGCAGCAGTCCCGGCGGACGGAGCGTCGCACCGCTCAAGCTCGACGCCGGCATCTCGTCGAAGGTCTCCCGGCCCTATGCCAAGAAGCTCGCCGTCAATAACCTGTGCACACATTTCAGCGGCGGCAATCCCGGGGACCGTCTCCGCCGGGCGGGCTACACGAGCTACATCTGGGCGGAGAACCTCGGCTGCCGCTCCGGCAATCCGTCGTCGGCGGTCCTCGGCTCGCATCTCTACTTTCAGAACGAGAAGTCGTACCTGGGCGGGCACTACGTCAACCTGATGAACGCCAAGTACGACCGGGTTGGCATCGGCGTCTGGGTGTCGGGCGGCCGGGTCCGGCTCGTGGTCGACTTCTACCACCCGCGCTGAGCCGCGCCCATCCGGTCGGCGGTCGGGTGTCGGCTGGCTGGCCGGTCCCGCGCGGACCGGGACCATCGGGCCGGGGACGCCGGACGGCGCAGCGGGCGACGATGCGAGCGTGATCCGCAATGCCGTCATCCACATCAGTAACGAACAGCCTCTCCTGGCCGACCTGTACGCGATGCCGATCTCAACCGATGCCAGCCTCGTGTGCACGAACATCCGGATGCTCGATGGCAAGAAGCCGATCTTCATCGACCACGCCACGTCGGTGTTCGTCTTCCCGTATCTCCACATCCGGTTCATCGAGATCATGCCGGGCGCCGCGACCGGCATGCCCGATGCGCCCGAGGACGACGTCCCCGCGGCGGTCGCGCTGGAGTCGATCGAGGGCGCCGAGCCCGAGGTGGAGCCCGAGGTCGAGCTCGAGCTCGACGAGGACTTCCTGCGCCGTATCCGCGACGTCTGAGCCGGCCGACGTCGCGCAGCCTCGTACGCACCTGCCCACGCCGGGCGGACCGACGTTGAGGGTGATCATCGAGTTGGAACGCCGGCAACCCCGCGCTACGCTCGTTCGGTGATCCGCCTCGCCGTCGTCGACGACCACCCTGCGATCGCCGCCGCGATCGAAGCTGCGATCCACGACCGGATCGACATCATCCTCGTCGGCACCGTCACCAGCGCCGCGGCGGCCGCCGACCTGGTCACGACGACGATGCCCGACGTTCTCCTGTGCGATCTGTGGCTCGACGGCGAGGCGGCCGGACTCGACGTCCTGGCGCTGTGCGCCGGCGCCGGCAGGACGTCTCGCGCTGGACCGTCCACTCCACCGCGGGTGCTCGTCCTGAGCGGCTTCGACCAGCCCAGCTTCCTGCGCGCCGCGTTCGAGGGCGGCGCGGCCGGCTACCTGTCGAAGTCGAGCACCGTCGCCGACATCATCGACGCTGTCGTCGCGGTCGCGGCCGGCGAGACGCGCTTCCCACCGGTCACTCTGCGCGCCTTGCGTGATGCACCGCGCCGGCCCAGCGCCCGGGAGCTCGGGGCGATCCGGCTGCTCGCCCGCGGCGCCTCCAACGACGAGATCGCCGTCGGACTCGGGATCAGCGTCAAGACGGTCGAGAGCCACCTCCGCCGGCTGTTCGGGCGGTACGGGGTGCTGAGCCGGACTGAGCTGGCCATGCTCGCGGTCCGGGAGGGCTGGGTCGCCAGCGAGCCGTGAGGGTCGACGTTCAGACCGCGCTGATCGCCGAGACGTCGCCGATCGTCCGTCGGACGGAGGTCATTGAGGCGACCGAGGCCCGGCTTCTCGCCGTCACGGTCGCCGCGGCGGCTGCGATCACCGGGCTGGCCGCCGTCGTCCTGGCCGGCGACCCGGCCCTCGGCCCAGCGGACGTGCTGCCCGTCCTCGCCGCTGCGGCCGGGCTGTGCGCCGCGCTCCTCGCCCGCCACGTCGCTCCGAGCCTGGCGTGGCTCGCGACGATCGGCGCGTCCGTCGCGGCGGCGTATGTCCCCATCGACGCCGCCCGAGGGTTGGATCCGGGGCTCGTCGGCGTCGGCCCGTGGGAGCTGGCGGCTGGTCGATCGAGCATCGCCGCCGTCGTGACCCTCGCGATCGCGGCGGCCTTTGCGACCCGCCCGCGGCGCCGGATCGATCCCTTCGCCCGGCCAGTCGCCTTCGGACTGCTCGGTTGGCTCGTCCTCGCGTGCGCCGTGACGCTCGGCGCCGTCCTTGCCGGGGAGCCGCGCGATCCGGCCTTCACCTGGGTGGACGTGGCGACGGCGCCGATCGCCTTGTTCATCCACTTCGTGATCGTCGTCACCGCGCTCGGGATCGGCGGCGATGTCCGGGCCGCGGCGAGACGAGCCGCCGGACGCTCGGATCGACGCGCGGCTGAAGGTGGAGCTGTCGAAGCGAGCCCGGCGCTGCCCGCGCGAACGGTCACTCTCGCGGCGACGACGCTCCGAGAGCTGTGGCCCGGCCAGGCGGATCTCGACGAAACGACCCGAACCGCCGAACGGACGCGGCTTGCCGGCGACCTCCACGCGGTGGTCCTGCCGAGCCTCCGGCGGGCGATCTCCGAGGCCGAGTCGGGCGGCGACGTGGACGCGCTGGCGCGCCACCTGCGGACCGTCGATCTCGAGCTGGAGCGGCTGATGGCCGACCGCTGGCCGGTGGTGCTCGAGACGTTCGGCCTCGTGGCAGCGCTCGAGGACCTTGCTGAACGGATCGAGGCCGATGGCGGAGTCAAGGTCGAGATCGATGTGGCGCGGGCCGGCGACCGTCCGCCGCTGGCGATCGAGCGGACCGCCTGGCGGGTCGCCCAGGTTGCCCTCGACAACGTCGTCCGTCATGCCGCCGCGACGACGATCACGATCGCGATCGGCGTCGACTCCGGCTCGGTCTCGCTCGAGATCGTGGACGACGGGCGGGGCGTCGATCACATGGCGAGCGGGAGCGGCTCGCGG
>JACCVQ010000017.1 GCA_013698095.1 Chloroflexota bacterium | reverse complement strand
CCCGACAGGCTGTAGCTGCCACCGGGGCTCGTGCTGCCGAAGCCGTTGATGACCGTCCGACCGAACGTGTCGCGGGCGAAGGTCGGCGGCAGGCTGGCGCCGACGGTTACGGTGGCGAGGGCAGACGGTGGTGACTCCCGACCGGCCGAATCGACCGCGGTGACCACGTAGTGATACTCGGTCCCCGGCACGACGCTCGCGTCGATGTACTCGGGCGTCGTCAGCGGGGTGCCGTTCAGAGGACCCGTCCGAGCGACGGATCCGTTGGCGTCGTGGCAGGCGCCCGAGCCGTTGTCCGTGAACGTCGATCCCGCTTCGGAAAGGAACCGCCAGTCGAATGCTCCCGGCCGGAGGTCGAGGCGCAACACGCCGAAGGTCCGCGTCTCGCGGACTTCGCTGTTGTCCTTGATGACGCCAACGTTGTACTGGCTCTTGCCGCCGGTTCCCACGTTGAACTGGCGGATGCCTCGGATCGGGTCAGCCGCCGCGGCGGGCGTCTGCGGTCCGAATCGCTCGTAGATATGGTCATGCCCGTTGAGCACGACGTCCGCGTTCGCCTCGTAGAGGGCTGTCCAGAACGGATCGACCGAGGCATCGCTGCCGTGCTCGGCGCCAGAGCTGAACCGCGGATGATGCCAGTACGCGACCGTGCATTGCGCCGGGCTAGCGGCCAGATCAGCACGCAGCCACTGCTCCTGGGCAGAGCCGGCGGCGCAGGACACGATCCAGCAGTTGCTGTTCAAGACGACGACGTGCCAGGTTCCGAGTTCGTAGCTGTAATAGCCCTTGCCGACTTCACCGGCCGCGCTCCCAAAGTAATCGAAGTAAGGGCTTGCGTTCGGGCTGTGGTACTCGTGATTGCCGACGGCGGGTCGAGTTCGCGCCTTGTGGCGGCCCCACGACGGTTCGTAGCAATTCGCGAAGTCGGCCGCGCTCCCGTCCTCGTAGGCGTTGTCGCCCAACGCGACGACGGTGCCCGCGACGGCATCGAGCAGGAGGGCCGTCGCCTCATCTCCCAACGACCCGCACCCTGCGATGTCGCCGGCACCGACCATGACCGCCGACGGGCCCGACATGGTCGAGTCGCGATACACGTTGTACCCGGCGACCGGGCCTCCTGGGCTCGCCGACCAGGTGAGAGATACCTGACCTGCCGCCGCCGTTCCGGCAAGATTCGTCGGGGCGGCGGGGCCGTCATCGGCGGCCCCCGTCGGCGAGGCGCCCAGCAACGAGACGAGGCTGAGAGCCACGGTGGCGGCGCTGAGCCGTAGGCGTTGGAATCTCAACGAGCATGACCTTGCTGCCGAGGCGGCGCGTGCTCTGCATGCGCCGGACGGAAACTGAGGGTACGTCTGGCAGGTATGGCTGGCAAACGAACTGGGTGAGGCTCGACACTGTCGAGCCCGGGATGATCGATCCGAGCCGCCGGACGAACGGAGGCCGGAGCCTCGGTAATTGAAGCTCCGGCCTCCGGATGATTCCCCGGCGGTGTTCGCCGCCATCGGATATTACGGGTGCGGACCGCGTCGTCCAGTTGCGAATCGGAGTCATGGTGCACCGCGGCACCTTGCGGAACACCATCTCGTCAGATAGCGCCGAGGAATGCGGGCGGCGCCTGGTCGCCAACGACCGCAAAACCTGCCACGTCCCGACCCGATCGGACGTCACGATGACACGGTGAACGACGAGCTTCCGGTCGACGTCTTCCTCGACGGCTTCCCGCCCGAGATGCGCGCGGCGGCCCACGAGCTGCGCCGGATCGTCACGGCCGCCGTGCCCGATGCCAGGGAGCACGTCCTCCCCGGCTGGCGGCTCATCCGGTACACGGTTCCGGTCGGCCGGCGCCGAACGCGGATGTTCGCCTCGATCGGGCCGGAGGCTGTTCACGTTCACCTCTTCTTCGAGTATGGCGTCCTGGTACCGGACCCGGATCGGCTCCTCGAAGGCGCCCACATCCGCCTGAAGCGAGTGCGATTCATGACGTTCACCCCGGACATCAACGTCCCGGAGCCGGTGATCGCGGATTTCCTGCGCGCCGCCGCGGGCGTCGCGCTCCTGCCGGCCGAGGCGCGACGTGCGCTCGCGGACAGCGGCGCGGAGCCGATCTCGACGACAGACGCCTGACACTCGCCACGTCGCTGCAAGGCGCAAACCCGGCCGATCCCCCTACCCTGTCGGGCATGGAAGACATCGCGGCACAGGCCGTCGAGGCCGCCCTCGCCGCCGGGGCGACGTACGCCGACGCGCGGGTCATGGAGATCCGGACCGAGGCGATGAGCGCCCGCAACGGCGTCATCGAGGCCCTCGATCGCGAGGAGCGGGCCGGCGTCGGCGTGCGGGCCCTCATCGGATCGAGCTGGGGTTTCTTTTCCGTCCCGGACGACGGCTCGGCGGCTGCGAGGCGCGCCGGCGAGCAGGCCGCGGCGGTCGCCCGGGCGTCGACCCTCGTTCCGGGCGTGGACCTGGCCTTGGCCCCGGAGAAGGCGGTCACCGGACACTGGTCGAGCGATGTCCGCGAGGATCCATGGGCGGTCGGGCTGGCCGAGAAGGGCGATCTCCTCGAGGGCGTGACCCGCGCAATGCGGGAGCACGGCGCCGACCTCGCCGAGGCGAGCCATCGCATCTGGGACACCCGGAAGTGGTTCGTGTCGTCGGAGGGAACGAGAGTCGACCAGCACATCGTCGAGTGCGGCGCGGCGATGAGCGCCACCGCGATCGGTGAGAACGAGACGCAGCGCCGGAGCTATCCCGGGATCCGCGGCCAGTACGGGACGCGCGGCTGGGAGCTGATCCGCGAGCTGGACCTGCCGGGCAACGCGCCGCGGATCGCCGCGGAGGCCCGCGAGCTCCTCACGGCCGATGTCTGCCCGTCGCTCGACGCGTCCGACCTGATCCTCGGCAGCGAGCAGATGGCGCTCCAGATCCACGAATCGGTCGGTCACGCCACCGAGCTGGACCGGATCCTCGGCTGGGAAGCTGCGTTCGCAGGGACCTCGTGGCTCGAGCTGCCCAAGCTCGGCTCCCTCCGCTTCGGCTCGGAGCTCATGAACATCACCGCCGACGCAACCCTGCCCGGAGCACTCGGCAGCTTCGGCTACGACGACGAGGGGACGCCGGCACATCCGGTCGACATCGTCAGGGACGGGATCTGGGTCGGCGCACTGAGCGGTCGTGACTCGGCCGCCCTGGCCGGGCTCGAGCGGTCCGGCGGCGCCGTCCGGTCCGAGGGCTTCGACCGGATCCCCATGGTCCGGATGACGAACGTCGGGCTCCTGCCCGGGTCGGACAGCCTGGCGTCGATGATCGAGGCAACGGACGACGGCATCTTCATGGACACGAACCGCTCGTGGTCGATCGACGACAAGCGCCTGAACTTCCAGTTCGGCTGCGAGATTGGCTGGGAGATCAAAGGCGGCAAGCGCGGCAGGCTCCTGAAGAACCCGACGTACACCGCGATCAGCCCGAAGTTCTGGGGCGCGCTCGACATGCTCGGCGGCCCCGACGAATGGACGTTCTGGGGGACGCCGAACTGCGGCAAGGGCCAGCCCCAGCAGATCGGTCACACCGGCCACCCGGCCGTTCCCGCCCGCTTCCGCGGAATCCGGGTGGGGGTGCGGGGATGAGCGACGTGACGACGACCGCCGCGGCCGAGCGTGCTCTCGACACCGCCGAGCGCGCGCTTCGACTGGCCCGCGTCCGGGCGGCCGACGCCGAGGTCGAGGTCACCGTCCGCCAGGGGACCGAGGCGTTGACCCGGTTCGCGACCAGCTTCATCCACCAGAACGTGGCATCCGAGGTGAACCACGTTCTGATCCGGGTCGCCCTCGACGGCCGCAACGCATCGACGTCGGTCGATGGGCCGGCCGACGACGACAGCCTGGGCCGGGCGATCGACAACGTCATCGAGGCGGCCCGGATCCGTCCGCCCGATCCCGACTGGCCGGGCCTGGCGCCGCGGGCCTCGGCGCCTGCCGTCGATCACTTCGACGAGGCGACCGCAGCCGCTTCGCCCGACGAGCGGGCCGCCCGGGTGGGGGCATTCGTCGATGCCGCGGGCGGGCTCGAGACCGCGGGCTTCTGCTCGTCGACGACCGTGCAGCTTGCGTTCGCCAACAGCGCCGGCCAGAGGCTGACCGGCCGCGGCACCGCGGCCGAGGTCGACGGCATCGCCCGGACGGCCAGCGCCGACGGATCGGGCCGTCGCACGTCCGTTCGGCTCGCCGACCTGGACGGAGCCGTCCTCGGCGAGCGTGCCGCGACCAAGGCCCGGGCCGCGAGCGACCCGACCGATCTCGAGCCAGGGACCTACGAGGTGGTCCTCGAGCCGAATTGCGTCGCGAACATCCTGTCGTTCCTGCTCGTCCACGGCTTCAATGGCAAGGCGGTCGAGGAGGGGCGGTCCTTCGCCCGGGTCGGCGCGGAGCAGTTCGACCAGTCGATCTCGTTGCGCGACGACGTCACCGATTCCGGGACCCTGGGCATCCCGTTCGACATCGAGGGGACGCCGAAGCAGCCGCTCGACGTCGTCCGGGGCGGGGTGACTCGCGGACTGCTCCACACTCGGCGGACGGGCCGGATGGCCGGCAGCGGGAGCACCGGCCATGCGGTCGAGGGTGGCGCCGCGTGGGGTGCGCTCGGAGCCAATCTCGTCCTCGCCGGCGGCGACAAGACCGCCGAGGAGCTCATCAGCGGGGTGGAGCGTGGCGTCCTCGTGACCGACTTCTGGTACACCCGGATCCTCGATCCGCGGACCCAGGTCGTGACCGGGCTGACCCGCAACGGGGTCTGGCTGATCGAGGATGGCCGGGTCGTGCGCCCGGTCACGAACCTGCGCTTCACCCAGTCGTTCGTCGAGGCGTTGGGGCCTGGCGCCGTGCGCGGGATCTCGACGAACCGCGAGCTGGCCCTCGCCGGCTGGAACTCGGTCTACCTCGTCCCGTCCCTGCACCTCGCCAAATGGAACTTCACGGGCGGAGCGCGCGGCTAGTCACGCCGTGGCCAGGGTCGTTGACGTTTCGGCGCATCCGCGATCCGCCTGGCTGATCAGATCCGACGTCAGCACGCTCGGCGGTACGGCTACAGGACCCTGATCGTGCGGCTCGTGCCGACTGCCACGCTCATCGACTGCAACGCTGATCAACCACGTTGATCGCGCACTCACGGCGGGCCGAAGTGCGAGCAGTGGGAGCACAATCCGGCGATGGGTAGTGGCCCAATTAGAATCAACTGGCGCCCACTACCGATGACCGGGTATCGGGTCGGTGACTGCCACGACCCGGCCATCGGGGGTCAGATTGAAATCGCGGCCCGGATATCTTTGGCAGCGCTCTCTGCCTCTTCCTGGCTGCACCCCCAACGCTCTGCGAATAGGTCCGGGATCATCGTCGGACCCAGTCCGGGCATGTGTGCGTACCGAGGGATCAGGTGGAAGTGAAGGTGTTGGACCGTCTCCGCGAAGGAGCAAACGTAGATGCGCTCGGTCGTAAGTGCCATGCGCATGGCGCGCAACACCGTCTGCATTGCAATGCCGAGGCTCGCCGCCTCCTCGGGTTCTAGGTCAGCGAGTTCGTGCACGTGACGTCTCGGCTTCAGGACAACGTAGCCACGTACCAATCGGTCCACGCCATGCTCGGCGAGCCAGTTGCGATCCTCATAGATCACGCCGCCAGCCGTTGGAATGTGGCCCTCATTCACATCACATGTAAAGCACTGCGCCATGACCGAAGTCTAGTGACGTTCTGCGAGGAGCCATCTGTCAATTGGAACGGCGCTGCCGCTCGCTCGGAACCGCCCCGCTGAATCCGAGACGTGAAACTGACCCACTGCCGCGATGTGGTGAGCTAAGGCTAGACTCCGTCGGTCTCCGGTCGCTCGTGCCTCGTGTGGATCTTCGTGATCGTGATCGCCTTGCCGTTGGCGTGGATCGTCTTCAATGTGGTCTTGTCGCTCGCGTTCTCGTTGAGCGGTAGTGGCTCAAACTCGAATTGAGCCACTACCCGGCAATGACCAAGCTTGACTACGGCGCCTTCGATGCGCTGACATTCGACTGCTACGGGACCCTGATCGACTGGGAGGCCGGGATCCTCGCGGCACTCCGGTCGGTGCTCCCGGCGGATGGCGCAGATGGGGCGGAGGACGAGGCCCTCCTCGAGGAGTACGCCAACGCCGAGGCGACGCTCGAGGCTGGTCCATACCGCCGCTACCGCGAGATCGCGGCTGACAGCCTGGCCGCCGTCGCGCGGGCGCATGGCGGCGCGCCGACAGCGGACGACGTCGCGCGGCTCGGGGGCTCGGTCGCGGACTGGCCGCCATTCGCCGACTCGCATGACGCCCTGACCCGGCTGCAGACCCGGTTCCGGCTCGGCGTCCTGACGAACTGCGACGACGATCTCTTCGCCGCCTCGGAAGCCCGGCTCGGCGTGACGTTCGACTGGGTCGTGACCGCCCAGCAGGTCGGCTCGTACAAGCCGGACGAGCGGAACTTCGCTGCCCTGACCGAGCGGCTCGCCGCCGACGGAGTCGCGCAGGGCCGGATCCTCCACGTCGCCCAGAGCCTGTTCCACGACCATGCGCCGGCCCAGCGGCTGGGCTTCCGTTCCGTGTGGATCGATCGCCGCCAGGACCGCTCGGGTGCCGGCGCGACCCCGCCGGCCGACGCCCACCCGGACGCGACATTCCCGTCGATGGCGGACTTTGCCGCCGCCGCGGTCCCCGACTGACGCCTCGGAGCCTCAGCCGCGTCGGGCCGCCCGGATCTGATCGGCGTGCTCGTGCGAGTGCTCGGCGTAGATCCGGAGCCAATCGTCGACCGCGTACGGCCCGGACTCGGTGTGCGTTCCCGCCCGCTCCCACTCGGCATCGTCGAGCGACTCGAGGAGCTGGAGGCTCGCCGCACGGACGGCCGTGAGAACCGCCAGGGACGAGGCGATCGGCCGGTCGTAATGGAGCCGGCGCGCCCACTCGGGCTCGTCGTAGCCGACGATCTGGGGGTCGTCCTCGGCGATGAGCCGGCGAAGGCGGATGTAGGCCATCGCCTCGCTGTCGGCAAGGTGGTGGGCGACCTGGCGGGCCGTCCACGAATCCGCCTCGGCGGGGAGACGATCCAGCTCCTCGTCGGTGATGTCGGCGAGCACCGCTTCGACGTCGGCCGCGCCGGTCCGGAAGCGGTCGATCAGAGCGTTGCGTTCTGACTGGTCCACGCGTCCTCCTCGGGGCGAGTATGGCCGACAGGGTCCAGCGGCGCGCTACAGTACCGGTCCCCGAGCCCACGAGGTGCCTCCCCGTGACCGAACCCGCGATCCGCGTCGCCGGCCTCGAGAAGACGTTCCGCGTTCCCGTCCGGGAGGCCGGCCTCGGCGCGGCCGTTCGGAGCCTCTTCAAGCGCGAGCACCGCGAGGTCCGGGCGGTCGACGGCGTGTCGTTCACGGTCGAGCCGGGCGAGATCGTCGGCTTCCTCGGGCCCAACGGGGCCGGCAAGACCACGACCCTGAAGATGCTCAGCGGCCTCCTCCACCCGACCGGCGGCGACGCAACCGTCCTCGGCCACACGCCCGCCCGCCGCCAAGCCGCGTTCCTGCGCCGGATCACGATGGTCATGGGCAATCGCAACCAGCTCCAGTGGGACCTGCCCGCCCTCGACTCGTTCGAGCTGATCCGGGCGATCTACCGCCTCGAGCCGAGCGACTTCCGACGGACCCGCGACGAATTCATCGAGATCCTCGACCTCGGCGAGCTGGTCAAGAAGCCCGTCCGGAACCTGTCGCTCGGCGAGCGGATGAAGATGGAGTTCGTCGGCGCCCTCCTTCATCGACCGCAGGTCCTGTTCCTCGACGAGCCGACGCTCGGCCTCGACGTCACCATGCAGAAGCGGATCCGGACCTTCGTCGCTGAGTACAACCGGCGGTACGGCGCGACGGTCCTGCTGACGAGCCACTACATGGCCGACGTCCAGGCGCTCTGCCGCCGGGTGATCGTCATCCACCACGGCCGCCTCCTGTTCGACGGCGGGCTGGCCGAGCTGGCGACGAGCTTCGACGCGACCAAGACCATCGGGGTCACCCTCAAGGACGGATCGGCCGACCTGTCGGCCTACGGCGAGATCCTGTCGTCGGACGACGGGCGGATCCTGCTGCGCGTCTCGCGGGCCGACGCGCCGGAGGTCACGACCCGCCTCCTGCGCGACCTGCCGGTCGCCGACCTGACGATCGAGGACCCGCCGATCGAGGACGTGATCGAGCGCGTGTTCGCCGACGCGAAGGACGAGCGCGACGACGCGACGGCGGCCGCGAAGGCGACGGCGGCCACGGCAGCGAGCGACTGACGACCGATGACGAGCGCGACGCCCGGGGCCCCGGCGGCCGGATCATCGGCCCCGTCGACCCTCGACGGCGGCCTGCTGGCGGCCATCCGCGGCTGGATCGGCTTCTACGTGACGACGATGCGGCTCGCCGTGACGGCCCAGATCCAGTACCGCGTCTCGAACTACTTCTACATGATCGGGATGATCGCGGAACCCGTGATCTACCTCGTCGTCTGGTCGACGGTTGCCCGCCAGCAGGGCGGCGAGGTTGGCGGCTTCACGCCCGGCGAGTTCGCCGCCTATTACATCGTCTGGACCCTCGTCCGAAACATGAACATCGCACTGACGCCGTACGCCTGGGAGGAGCGGGTCCGTGGCGGTGAGCTGGCGGGGATGCTCCTCCGACCGGTCCATCCGATTCACTTCGACCTGGGCTTCCTCGCCGGCTGGAAGGCCGTCGTCATCGTCCTGTGGCTGCCGCTTGCGGCATTCCTCACCCTGATCTTCCAGCCGACCCTCGCGATCCGGCCGATCGACCTGGTCGTCTTCTTCGTCGCCATCTGGGGCGCCTACGTCCTGCGCTCGATGTTCCTGTGGCTGCTCGGGCTCGTCACGTTCTGGACGACCAGGGTAGGGCCGGTCTTCGACATCTTCTTCACGGCCGAGCTCCTCCTCTCGGGCCGGCTCGTGCCGCTGTCCCTGATGCCCGACTGGGCCCAGCAGGTGGCGGGCTTCCTGCCGTTCCAGTGGACGTTCGGCTTCCCGATCGAGGCGCTCATCGGCCAGCTCCCGCCGGAGCAGCTCCTGGGCGGGCTCACGATGCAGCTGCTGTGGATCGCCATCAGCGCGACGATCGTGGCGGTCGCGTGGCGCCTCGCGGTCAAGCGCTTTTCGGCGGTGGGCGGCTGATGGCCGGCGCCGGCGTCAATCGCGCCGACGACGAGCGGCCCGATGCCGCGCCGCGGTTCGACGACCGGCGCGACCTCCTCCGGCCCCTCCGCCTGTTCGGCCTGTTCTTCCGGGTCGGCGCCCTGAACGAGCTCCAGTACCGGGCAAACCTTGCCGTCCAGTTGTTCCAGTCAGGGATCGCCCTCGGGACCGGGCTGATCGTCCTCGGCCTCGTGTTCGGCCAGACCTCGAACCTCGGTGGCTGGAGCCAGTCGGAGTTGCTGGCCGTGATGGGCGTTCACATCCTGATGGGCGGGATCATCAACAGCGCGATCCAGCCGAACATGGAGCGGCTCATGACGGACGTCCGGCAAGGCACCCTCGACTTCATCCTGACAAAGCCCGAGGACGCCCAGGTGATGATCAGCGTGCGCGAGTTCCGGATCTGGCAGGCCGTCGACATCGTCGTCGGCGGGATCGTCCTGGCGATCGCGGTGAGCCAGCTCCAGGCGGGCATCGGCGTGGGGGCTGCCCTGATCTTTGCCCTGACCCTGTTCCTCGGGGCGGTGATGATCTACTGCTTCTGGCTGCTCGTGACGACGGCCGCGTTCTGGGTGATCCGGATGGACGAGCTGCACGAGCTCTTCGAGGGGCTGTACCAGTCGGGCCGCTGGCCGGTGACGATCTATCCGGGCTGGCTCCGGATCTCGTTGACCTTCCTCGTTCCGATCGGGTTCGCCGTCACCGTGCCCGCCGAGGCGCTGACCTCGCGACTGACGGTCGAGACCCTCGCCCTGGCGGCCGCGTTCGCGGCGGTGCTCTTCCTCGTGACCCGCTGGTTCTGGCGGTTCGGGCTGCGCCACTACTCGGGTGCGTCGGCCTGAGGGGAAACGCCATTGTGCGATCAGCCGGTCAGGCTCGCGATGTGCTCCTCGTCGTGGTCGGCGGCCTTTTCGAGGAGGGCGGCCACGTCGAGGACGCCGTACGTCGCGTGGGTCCCGGTCCGGGCCCAGTCGGCGTCGTCGAACGCGGCCAGCATCCCGACCGTGGCGGACCGCGCAACCCGGTAGACCCCGAGCAGCTGTTCGAGTGACGCGTCCGGCTCGCCCTGCCAGCGGTCGGGCTCGGCCCACGCCCAGATCGGGTGGTCCTCTGTCGCGAGATGGCGCAGCCGGAGGTGCCAGACCTCTTCCTCGACCGCGATCAGGTGGCGGACGACATCGGACGGGCTCCACTCACCGGCGGCGGCCGCGGGGGCGGTCCGGGCGGCGGTGGCGAGACGGTCCGGGACGCCGGCGAGGCGGTCGAGCAGTGGGCCGTCCATCAGTCGAAGTCGAAGATCGTGTTGCCCTCGTAAAAGAGCAGGAGGTTGCCGCAGCGGAGGCAGACCAGCATGTCGACCCGGTGAGCCGTCATGCCCCATTGCGAATCGATTTTACCCTTCTCGTGCTGGAACTCCTCGTGGCCGCAGAGCGGGCAGCGCGGCTTCGTCGGAGCCGTCGACGGTTCGGTGTCGTCAGTCATCGGTCTCCTTCCGGTCGCCGGTCAGGTGGCGGATCGCCACCGCCGCGTACAGTGCCACGCCGACGGCCATCGCCGGCTCGTCGAACACGACGAGGTTCGAGTGGTTCTGGGGCGCGGTGTCGGGATCCTGGCTATCCGGGCGCGCGCCGACGAATGCCATCGCCCCCGGGACCTGCTGGAGGACGTACGAGAAGTCCTCGGCGCCCATGATCGGGGCGGCCAGCTCCTGGACCTTGTCGTCACCGATCAGGCTCCGGGCGGTGTCCATGACGAAGGCGGTGTACGAGGGGTCGTTGATCGTGACGGGGTAGCCGGCTTCGAGGTCCACCTCGGCGGTCGCCCCGTGGGCGGCGGCGATCCCCTCGGCGACACGCTTCACGCCGGCCCGGACCTCTGCCCGGCTCTTCTCCGACACGGTCCGGATCGTCCCGAACAGAAACACCGACTCCGGGATGATGTTGTTCGTCGTGCCGGCGGTGATCTGGGCGATCGTGACGACCGCCGGGTCGAAGACGTCGATCCGGCGGGTGACCATCGCCTGGAGGGCGAGGACGATCTCGGCCGCGACCGCGATTGGATCGAGCGCCATGTGCGGTGCGGACGCATGGCCGCCGCGCCCGCGGACGGTGATCCGGATCACGTCGGTCGCGGCCATCTGGGGTCCGGGCCGGAGATGGACCTCGCCGGTCGGGTAGCGGGTGCCGATGTGGACCGCGAGCGCGCCGGTCGGGCGGGCGCCCCCGGTGGCCTCGGCGGCGTCGAGCAGGCCCTCGTCGATCATCAGCTTCGCGCCGCCCATCCCCTCCTCGCCCGGCTGGAACATGAGGATGACGTTGCCGGGGAGGTCAGCGCGTCGCTCGTGGAGGATGCGAGCCGCGCCGAGGAGCATCGCGACGTGGGTGTCGTGGCCGCAGGCGTGCATCGCCCCGTCGATCTCGGAGGTGAAATCGAGCCCGGTGTCCTCGTGGAGCGGGAGGGCGTCCATGTCTGCCCGGAGGAGGACGGTGGGGCCGGGCCGGCCGCCCTCGATGACGGCGACGACCGAACTCAACCCCTGGCCCTTCGTCCCCTCGAGCCCGAGCTTCGCGAGCTCGTCGAGGACGATTGCCTGGGTCTTCGGCAAGTCCAGCCCGATCTCGGGCTGGCGGTGGATCCGGCGCCGGATCGCGACGACGTCGTCCTGGATCGCACGCGCGGCGTCGAGGAGGTGTTGGGTACCGAGGGCGCCGGCCTCGTCCGGGGCGTCGGGGTCGGGCGCGGCAAAGACGGACAGGGCGGCTCGATCGATCTTCGTCATGGTCGGAGGATACGGCGCGGGGTCGCGGGACGACCGCTGGCGGCGTCGCGCCGCCGACTGCCAGCCGGTATTCCGAGAAGGACTATTCATCGACCCCGCGAGCCGCTGCGGCCGTTTGATGCCGTGAAGGCATGCATCTGAGCCAGATGAGCCGCGCTGGTGTCGATGTATGCGTTCTCAGCATGAATCCGCTGCAAGGCGCGGCCTGGGGTCGCAGGTAGACCTTCTCGGCATACGACGCGAGCGTGAGGTGAGGGGGCGGGGCACCGAGGGGGTCGTCTGCGGCGACGGCCGGCTCGGCTGCGGCGACGGCCGGCTCAGCCCTGAGGGGTCGGAATCGTGTACATCCGGCCGTCGTCGCGGGCAATGTCCCAGCCCTCGATCGCCGGCGGCTCGATGCCGAGCGTCGTCAGCGCCGTGTTCACCTGGCTGCGGTGATCGGTGCCGTGGTACAGCACCTGCCCGAGCCGGACACCGAGCGGGGCATGGGTCTCGTAGCCGTTGTCCTCGTATTCGACGACGTCGGTGGCGGGATCGGCCGCGGGGTCCGCGCCCTCGTACCCGGCCAGGAGCTCCTGCCAGAGCGGTCCGTGGGCAACCATCACCGCGCGCAGGGTCGGGATGTCGCAGGCGTCCTTGTCGAACGGCTCGGGCTCGCCGCCGCGCAGGATGTTCAGGTAGAAGACATCGCCATCGACGACGTGTCGGAGCGTGTCGAGGATCGAGCCGTACGTGCCGGGCACGGTCGTCGCCAGCTGCGCCTCGTCGAGCGCGGCGCAGGCATCGAGCTGGCGGATCGTCGCCCAGACGTGGTGGGCGTAGGCGTCGGAGAGGAGTGAGGTGAGCATGTCGGTCACGGTACCGGAACGCTGGACGGTCGACCGGTAGCCACCGGAGTCGCGTCCCCCGCGGCGCCGTCCTCGGCCCTCGCCGGGTTGTCGTCCAGGTTGGGCGCCAGCCAGCGCTCCGCGTCCGCAAGCGGCATGCCCTTCCGCGCCGCGTAGTCGGCAAGCTGGTCGCGACCGATCCGGCCCAGCCCGAAGTAGTGGCTCGCCGGGTTCCAGAAGTAGTAACCCGAGACGGACGCCCCCGGCCACATCGCCATCGACTCGGTGAGCCGGATGCCGGCTCGCGCCTCGGCCTCGAGGAGCTCGAACAGGGTCGCCTTCTCGGTATGGTCCGGACACGCCGGGTAGCCCGGCGCCGGGCGGATCCCCGCGTACTTCTCCGCGATGAGTTCGGTGTTCGTCAGCGCCTCGTCCGGGGCGTAGCCCCACAGGTCACGCCGGACGCGCTGGTGGAGGTGCTCGGCGAAGGCCTCGGCCAGGCGGTCCGCGAGTGCCTTGGCGAGGATCGCCGAATAGTCGTCGTTGGCGGCCTCGAACTCGGCGACGATCTCGTTGAGCCCGTGGCCGGCGGTGACAGCGAAGGCGCCGACAAAGTCGGCGATGCCGGTCTCGGTCGGGGCAACGAAGTCCGCGAGTGCGATGTTCGGCCGGCCGGCGGGCTTCGCCATCTGCTGGCGCAGGGTCCGGAATGTCGCAAGCGGCTCCTGGCGTGCCTCGTCGCGCCAGACGACGATGTCGTCGCTGTCGACTGTGTTGGCCGGCCAGAAGCCGACGGCGGCGCTCGCGGTCAGCCGGCCGTCGGCCACCAGCCGCTCCAGCAGGGCGAGCGCGTCGCGATGGAGGTCGCGAGCGGCCGCGCCCAGGCGAGGGTCGTCCAGGATCGCGGGGTACAAGCCGCGCATCTCCCACGTCGCGAAGAACGGTGTCCAGTCGATGAAGTCGACCAGGCCGGCGAGCGGGTAGTCGGCGTACCTCCGTGGTCCGAGGAAGGTCGGGCGCGGCGGGGTGATCACCGACCAGTCGACCGGGACGCGGTTGGCGCGGGCCTCGGCGATCGTCAGCCGCTGCTCCTTGGACTGCCGGCCGGCGCGCTCCCGCCGGACGGTTTCGTACTCCTCGCGGATGCCGGCGAGGAACGCGTCGCGGCGCTCCGCCTGGACGAGCGAGCCGGCCACCCCGACGGCCCGCGACGCGTCGAGGACGTGGACGACGGGGCCGGAGTAGTTGGGGGCGATCTTGACCGCGGTGTGGGTCCGCGAGGTCGTGGCCCCACCAATCAGGAGTGGGATCGTGAACCCCTGGCGCTCCATCTCGGCGGCCACGTGGGCCATCTCGTCGAGCGACGGCGTGATCAGCCCGGACAGGCCGATGAGGTCCGCGTCGATCTCGATCGCCTTCTCAAGAATCCGCGCTGCGGGCACCATCACCCCCAAATCGACGACGTCGTAGTCGTTGCAGCCGAGGACGACCCCGACGATGTTCTTGCCGATGTCGTGGACGTCGCCCTTGACGGTCGCGGTCACGATCGTCCCGGATCGCTTGCCGGTCCCGGCCCGCTCCGCTTCCAGGTACGGGATGAGCACGGCGACGGCCTTCTTCATGACCCGGGCGCTCTTGACAACCTGGGGGAGGAACATCCGGCCCGACCCGAACAAGTCGCCAACGACGTTCATTCCGGCCATCAACGGGCCCTCGATCACGTCGAGCGGCCGCGCGGCGACCAGGCGCGCCTCCTCGGTGTCCTCGGCGATGTACGCGTCGATGCCGGCGACGAGAGCGTGGGTCAGCCGCTCGTCGACCGGCCGCTCGCGCCAGGCGAGGTCCTCGGCGGCCCGCTCCATGCCGCTCTCGCCGGCGTAGCGCTGGGCGAGATCGAGCAACCGCTCGGTCGCGTCCGGGCGACGGTTGAGGACAACGTCCTCGACCCGCTCGCGGAGCTCGGGCTCGATGTCGTCGTAGATCGGCAGCACGCCGGCATTGACGATCGCCATGTCGAGCCCGGCCCGGATCGCGTGATACAGGAAGACTGAGTGGATCGCCTCGCGGACCGTGTCGTTGCCGCGGAACGCGAAGGACACGTTCGAGACTCCGCCGGAGGTTCGCGTTCCCGGAAACTCCTGCTTCAGCCGTGTGACCGCCTCGATGAACGAGACGGCGTAGGCGTTGTGCTCCTCCATGCCGGTCGCGATCGCGAAGATGTTGGCGTCGAGGATGATGTCCTCCGGCGCGAACCCGACCACGCCCGTCAGCAGGTCGTAGGCGCGGCGGAGGACCGCGACGCGGCGCTCCACGGACTCGGCCTGGCCCTGCTCGTCGAAGGCCATGACCACGACCGCCGCTCCGTAGCGCCGGCATAGTCGGGCCTGGCGGAGGAACTCGTCCTCGCCCTCCTTGAGCGAGATCGAGTTCACCACGCCCTTGCCCTGGAGCTGGTGGAGGCCCGCCTCGATGACCGACCACTTCGAGCTGTCGACCATGACCGGGACCGTCGCGATGCCCGGCTCGGCGGCGATCCTGCGCAGGAAGCGGGTCATGGCGGCGGGCCCGTCGAGCATCGCCTCGTCCATGTTCACGTCGATGATCTGGGCCCCGTTCGCGACCTGCTCCCGGGCGATGTCGACCGCCTCGTCCTCGGCGCCGTCGGCCACGAGCCGGGCGAACTTGCGGGAGCCGGTGACGTTGGTCCGCTCGCCGACGTTCACGAACGCGTCACCCGGCGGCGGGATCACGAGCGGCGCCAGTCCGGAGAGGCGGGTCGTGCCGGTCGACTCCGGGATCTGGCGCGGCGGCAGACCGGCGACCGCCTCGGCGATCGCGGCCACGTGCTCCGGCGTCGACCCGCAACAGCTCCCTGCGACGTTGAGGAGGCCGTGCCTGGCCCACTCGCCGAGCGCCGCCGCCATCTCCTCGGGCGTCTCGTCGTAGCCACCAAGCTCGTTCGGCAGGCCGGCGTTGGGATAGGCCGACACGGGCTTGTCGGCCACCCGCGACAGGACATCGAGGTGCTCCCGAAGCTGCCGCGGGCCGAGGGCGCAGTTGAGCCCGACGATCAGCGGATCGGCGTGGCGGATGCTGTGCCAGAACGCCTCGACCGTCTGGCCCGACAGCGTCCGGCCCGACGCATCGACGATCGTCCCCGAGATGATCAGGGGTACGCTGAATCGCAGTTCGTCGAACAGCGACTGGACCGCGAAGGTCGCGGCTTTGGCATTGAGGGTGTCGAAGATCGTCTCGATCAGGAGGATGTCGGCGCCACCCTCGATCAAGGCGGCCGCCGACTCGCGGTAGGCCGTCGCGAGCTCGTCCCAGGTCACGCTGCGAGCCGCCGGATCGCCGACCTCGGCGCTCATCGAGGCCGTGCGATTGGTCGGCCCGAGCGAGCCGGCGACGAAGCGCGGCCGATCCGGATCCGCCCGCTCTGCCGCGTCCGCCGCGTCCCGGGCGAGCCGGGCGGCGGCGACGTTCAGGTCATGGACGGTCGCCGGGTCGAAGCCGTAGTCGGCCTGGGCGACCCGCGTCGCGGTGAACGAATTCGTGCTGAGGATCTCGGCGCCTGCCTCGAGATAGGCGGCATGGATCGCCGAGACGGCTTCGGGCTGCGTCAGGCAGAGGACGTCGCTGTTGCCGCGAAGGTCGCTCCGATGGTCGCGGAAGCGGTCGCCCCGGAAGTCGGTCTCGTCGAACGCGTGGGCCTGGAGCATCGTCCCCATGGCGCCGTCGAGGACCATGATCCGCTCTCGCAGGATGCCAGGCAGCGCGGCCAGCCGGGTTGCCCGATCGAACGGCGCGGCGCGGTGCACGTCGACGCCGGACGGTGCGGAAGGCGCGGAAGGCGCGGCGGTCGTCACGACGCCGCCGCCACGGCCGGATGCCGCGCCCGGATCCGCCGGACGAGCTCGGCGCATTGCTCGTACCGCCCGAAGCTCGGCATGACGTACGTCCCGGCGACCTCGCCCTCCATCGCGGCGAGAAGGCGATCGGCCATCTCGATCCCGACCTCCGATCCACGCTCGCCGGCCGCTCGCATCGCCGCCCGCGACTCGTCGGGGATCGTGATGCCGGGGACCTCGTTGTGGAGGAACTCGGCGTGGCGCGTCGAGACCAGCGGCAGCACGCCGAGCAGGACCGGGACGGGGAAGCCTGCCGGCCCGAACCGGCGCTGGGCCTCGTCGAGCATTGCCGCGACCTGCTCCATCGAGTACAGCGGCTGGGTCATGATCAGGTGGGCGCCCGCGGCCAGCTTGCGCTCGAGCCGGTCCCATTCCGTTGCGGAGTCGGCGGCCGTCGAATCGAGGGCACACGCGATCGTGAACCCGGCGCGCTGACCGATCGACGAGCCGGATGGATCCTCGGCCCGGTTGAGCCGGCCCAGGATCTCGATCAGGCCGATCGAGTCGACGTCCCAGACACCGGTCCCGGTCGGGTAGTCGCCGATCCGGGGCGGATCGCCGGTCAGGGCGATGATGTTCCGAACGCCGAGTGCGTGGGCGCCGAGCAGCTCCGATTCGAGCGCCATCAGGTTCCGGTCGCGGGTCGTGCAGTGGACCAGGCACTCGAGGTCCAGGTCGTGCTGAATCGCGAACGCGACCGACAGCGCGCTCATCCGGACGCGGGCCATCGCCGAGTCCGAGACGTTGACGACATCGACACCGGCGTCGCGCAGGAGCCGCGCGGCGTCGATCGTCCGTTCGATCCGGATGCTCCGGGGCGGGTCGATCTCGACGGAGACGACGAAGCGGCCCGCGGCGAGGATCTCGGCGAGGCGAGTCGGCGGTGGGCCCTCGTCACCGGCACCACCTGACGCCCGCTCGACAAGCGATGGCCCTGGACGACGCTCGGTGACCGATGTCGCCCCGTCGTCGGCGGATGCACCGGTCGCGTTTTCGGCGGTCGAACCGGCCGCCTCGAGCTCATCCAGCGCGGCTCGCATCGCGGCGATGTGCTCCGGCGTCGTTCCGCAGCAGCCACCGAGGATCTGCGCCCCCGCTGCCAGCAACCGCGGCGTCACGGTCCCGAAGTAGGCCGGGCTGGCGGCGTAGACGAAGCGGCCATCGAGCCGTTGTGGCAGCCCGGCGTTCGGCATGATCGAGCGGGCAGGCTCTCCGTCGGTGGGCCGGCCCATCGCTTCGAGCGCGTCGAGGCAGGCGACCGGTCCGGCCCCGCAGTTGACCCCGATCGCATCCGCACTCGCCGCAGCGAGGGCGCTGGCTGCGGCCGCCGCGCTGCTGCCGTCGGCGAGGCGGAGCTCCTCGCCGAACGTCAGGGAGGCAATCACCGGCACGTCCGACGCCAGGCGCGCCTCATCGACCGCAAGGACGAGCTGGTTGATGTCCGAGAACGTCTCGAGAACGATCACGTCGCAACCGCCCTCGAGCAGGGCGTCGATCTGCTCACGGAAGACGGCCCGGATCGTCGCCTCCGACATGGCCGGCATACCACGCGCCGGCGACCCGAGCGGTCCGACCGATCCTCCGACCAGCGCCTCGCGCCCGCTCACCTCGCGCGCGTCGCGCGCAATCCGGGCGGCTCGGCGGTTGAGGTCGCCGACGCTACCGTCCAGGCCCCAGGCCGCGAGGCGATGACGGTTGGCGCCGAACGATAGGGTCTCGATGAGCTCGGCCCCCGCGTCGAGGTACTCGCGATGGGCTGCGCCGACCATCTCCGGCTGACGGACGACGAACTCCTCGAGACATGCCCGTTGGGGCACGCCCCGACTGAACAGGAGCGTGCCCATGCCGCCGTCCACGAGGAGCGGCCGAGCCGCCAGTCGGGCGCGGAAGCGCGGCCGCGGGAGGCCGGCCGACGTGTCGGCCATCAGGCGGTCGGCGTCCGAAGCGGTTCAGTCGTCATGGTCTTGGCTCCTCGATCTCGGTCGACGGCGTCTGGTCAAGGGCGGGGCGGACCGGGCGATCGAGACCGGAAACGAGAAGACCCTTCCTGCCGGAAGGGTCCAAGGAACGGGTCCCTTATCGTGCAGGAGAACCTGCCCGGAATTGGCACCTTGCCGGCGCGACGCCGGTAGGTTGTCGTGGCTTCAACGGGCCGGTCCCTCCGCCACTCTGGATAAGTCGTCTTCAGTTGTGCCTGCATGGTGCCGCAGGTCGCTCGATTGAGCAAGCAAGCCTCAGGCGCGGACCGCCCGCAGCAGGTTCGCGAGGTAGGACCGCCGCCAGGTCTCGAACGTGTCGACCGCGTTGAACGTGTACATGTGGAGATCGACGATGCCGGCCGCCGGGTCGGCGAGGTGCGGCGCGAGGCCCTCCAGCAGCGCATCGGGGCGATAGAAGCCGCCGGACCGGAGCAGACGGGCGACGAAACGGAGGTTCTTCGTGAGGAACCGGTGGGTGTCTGCCACGCCGATCCGGGCGCTGATCGCCAGGAGCTTGTGGGGCTCGGCGACGCCGGGCACGCCGACATGGATCGGCAGCTCGAGCCCCTCGGCCCGGCGCTGGGCGATCCAGGTCGCGATCGCACCCGGGTCGAAGCAGAGCTGGGTCGTCATGTAGCTCGCGAAAGCGGCCTTCGCGCGCAACGCCTCGAGCAGCGGCCCATCCGCGATGAACGCGTGGCCCTGCGGGTAGCACGGGATTCCGATCTCCGACAGCGGATGTCCGATCTCGGCCATGTCGCGCAGCAGGGACAGCCCGTCCGGGTAGTCGCCGGGCTCTTTGGCGTCGCCGCCGACGACGAACGCCCGGTCGACCCCGGCCCCCTCGAGCCAGGCGATGAGATCGGCCAGGTGGCTGCGGTCGCGAACCATCCGGGCGGAGAGGTGGGGCACCGCGCGGAATCCACGAACCTGGAGCTGCTCGCACAGGGCGATCGTCGCCTCGATCCCCTTGGCCGGCGAGGCGGTGACCGAGACCGTGGCGCCCGCCGGCAGGAACGCTGCCTGGTCGAGGGCGTTCTTGAGCGGCACCAGCTCGAACGTCGGGGACCGCAGGAGGCGTGCCAGCGCGTCTCGCGCGGGCGGGGCCAGTGATGCTCGGCGCCTGAACAGCATGGGCCGGCCCTAGACCTCGGAGTCCGGCATGGACGCCTTGCGCTTGTCGATGAACTCGTTGAGCGCCTCCTCGATGCCCTCGTCGAGCGGGGGGGCCTCGTACTCGCGGAGCATCCGCTTCCAGATCCCGTTCGCGCGCTGGGCGGCGTCGAGCGAGCCGTCCTCCTGCCACTGCTCGAAGCTGTTGTTGTCGGCCACCTCGGAGCGGTAGAAGGCGTTCTCGAAGTTGGCCAGGGTGTGGGCGGTGCCGAGATAGTGCTGGCCCGGCTCGTTCGACACGATCGCATCGAGCGCCTGGCCGTTCTCGGAAAGGTCGACGCCCTTCACGAACACTGCCGCCATCCCGCACTGGTCGGCGTCGAGGATGAACTTCTCGTAGCCGACCGCGAGACCGCCCTCGAGCCAGCCGGCGGCGTGAAGGACGAAGTTGACGCCGCCCAGGATCGTCGGCCCGAAGGTGGCGGCCGACTCATACGCCGCCTGGGCGTCGGCGACCTTGGACGCGCAGAGATTGCCGCCGGACCGGAACGGCACGCCGAGTCGGCGCGCGAGCGAGGCCATCACGTACAGGACGAGGGCGGGCTCCGGCGTGCCGAACGTGGGGGCGCCTGACTGCATCGACATGCTGCTCGCGAAGCTCCCCAGCACGACCGGCGCGCCCGGCCGGACGAGCTGAACGAAGGTCATCCCGCCGAGCGCCTCGGCGAGCGTCTGGGCCGCGGTCCCGGCGACAGTGACCGGCGACATCGCCCCGGCCAGGATGAACGGCGTGATCAACGTCGCCTGGTTCGCCTCGGCGTAGGCCCGGGCGGCGCCGAGCATCGTCGCGTCCCAGACGAGCGGGCTGTTGGCGTTGATCAGCGACAGGACAGCGGTGTTGGTCTCGAGGAAGTCGGCCCCGAACAGGATCCGAGCCATCTCCACGGTGTCGCGGGCACGCTCCGGGGCCGTCACCGAGCCCATGAACGGCTTGTCGGAGTACTTCACGTGCGAGTAGACCATGTCGAGATGGCGCTTGTTGACCGGCACGTCGACCGGCTCGCAGACCGTCCCGCCGCTGTGGTGGAGATGGGGGCTCAGATACGCGAGCTTCACGAAGTTGCGGAAGTCCTCGATCGTGCCGTAGCGCCGGCCGTTGTCGAGGTCGCGGACGAACGGCGAGCCGTAGTTCGGGGCGAGGACGGTGTGCTTCCCACCGATCTCGACGTTGTTGTCGGGATTCCTCGCGACCTGGGTGAACTGGCGCGGAGCGGTCGCCTGGACGATCTGGCGGCACATCCCGCGCGGGAAGCGGACGCGCTCGCCCTGGACGTCGGCGCCGGCCTCGCGGAAGAGCCGCAACGCATCTTCGTCGCCGCGGAACTCGAGCCCGACCTCCTGGAGGATCGTGTCGGCGTTGGCCTCGATCAGCGACAGGCCCTCGTCGTTGAGCACCTCGAATGGCTCGAGCGCCCGGGTGAGGAACGGCTGGCGGGCGATCTGGGTCCGGGCCCGGGCGGCCTGCCGGCCGGCCCGACCCCCGGTCCGCTGGCGGGGTGATTCGTCGACCGTCATCGATCCTCCTTCGCGGTCGCCACGACCGCCCGGCGGCGCCGTCCGCCACCGTCGGGCCGTGCCCCACCGGCAGGTCCGGCGCCGCGCTGCGGCAGCTCCGTGACCTGCGAGAGGTGGGTCGACGGCGCCGTCCGGTGGGGGAAGGCCATCGCTTCGACGAAGTGCTCCTGGAAGCGCGGCTCCACCGCGGTCTCGATCTTCTCGACTCGACGGGTGACGGCCTCGATCTCGCGCCGGGCGGCCGCGCTCAGGAGCGCGATCAGGGCACCTGTGCCGGCGGCGTTGCCGGCGCCCTTGACGTGGTCGAGCGGCGCATCCGGGATCAACCCGAGGACCATCGCGTGGAACGGGTCGATCTGGCTCCCGAACGCGCCAGCCAGGCGGATCTCCTCCACGGTGTCAATCCCGGCGTGGTCCATCAGCAGCCGGACGCCGGCATACAGCGCGGCCTTCGCGAGCTGGATGGCCCGAACATCGTTCTGGGTGACGGCGATCCGGGGTCGGCCGTCGGCGGTTCCATCGAACACGACGTAGCTGAACGTCCGCCCTTCCTGCATGATCCGCGGGCTGCGGGCCGCCATCGCGCCGTCCACGATGCCGTCATGGGTGATCACGCCGGCGAGGAAAAGCTCGGCGATGACCTCGACGATCCCGGAGCCGCAGATACCGGTGATGCCGGTGTCGGCGGTCGCGGCGGCGAAGGCCGGGTCGTCGGACCACAACTCGCTCCCGATCACGCGGAAACGCGGCTCGAGGGTCTCGCGATCGATCCGGACGCGCTCGATGGCGCCAGGCGCGGCGCGCTGGCCGGACGAGATCTGGGCGCCCTCGAAAGCCGGGCCGGTTGGCGACGACGCGGCGAGGAGGAAGTGCTTGTTGCCGAGCACGATCTCGGCGTTCGTGCCGACGTCGACGACGAGCTCCACGACCTCGGACTCGTGGGGCGCCTCGGCCAGGATCACGCCGGCGGTGTCGGCGCCGACGTGGCCGGCGATGCACGGCAAGACGTAGACCCGGGCGCCGGGGTGGGTGAGCAGGTCCAGCTCGGCGGCCCGGAGCGTGAGCGCGCGGTCCGTGGCCAGCGCGAACGGCGCCGAGCCGAGCGGGATCGGGTCGATGCCGAGCAGGAGGTGATGCATGATCGGGTTGCCGACAACGGCCAGCTCGAGGATCGCGTGGCGCTTGATCCCGGCCTTGTTGGCGAGCTGGGCGAGGAGCCCGTTGAGCGCCGTCCGGACGGCGACTGTCATCTCGCCCGCTCCGCTGTCGTTCATCATCGCGTAGCTGACCCGGCTCATCAGGTCCTCGCCGAACCGGATCTGGGGGTTCATGACGCCGGCACTCGCGAGCACGGCCCCGTCGCCCAGGTTGGCCAGGTGGCCCGCGATCGTGGTTGAGCCGATGTCGATCGCCACGCCGTAGGCCTTGTCGACGAGACCCGGCCAGACGGCGGTGATCGTGTGCTTGTCGTGGACCGCGACGGTCACGCCGTACTTGCCGGCCTCGAGCGCGGGCTGGAGGGCGCGGATCACGTGGAGGTCGGCCTCCAGGTCCTGGAGCTGCCACTCGCGCGCGAGCGACTCCTGCAGACGGGCGAGGTCACCCGACGGCGACGCGAGCTCCGGCGGCTCGACCTCGACGTAGTGGAGCCGGATGACCGGGTCGAGGTGGAAGTCGCGGACGTCAAGGCCCTTCCGGACGACCTGGCGGTAGACCTGCGACTCGGGCGGGACGTCGATGACGAGATCGCCCTGGACGTGGGCCGTGCAGCTGAGCCGGCGACCTTCGGCGAGGCCATTGGTGGTGCGGTACTCGGTCTCGACCGCGCCGAACGGCGTCAGGTGGTCGGGCGCGGATGTGATGCCGTGTTTGGCGAACGCGCCGACGCTCTGCTCAACCTGGCAGCGGCCACAGATCCCGCGCCCGCCGCAGACCGAGTCGATGTCGACCCCGAGACGGCGGGCGGCGTCGAGGACGGTCGTCCCGGTTGCGAACCGACCGCGCCGGCCGGAGGGCGTGAAGATGACGAGGGACTCGACCGAGGATTCCTGGGCCATGTCAGGGTTGCCCGGTCAGCCGACGGCGCCGGCGCCAGCCCCTGTTTCGGCGCCGGGACCTGCCCGTCGCCGGTTCACGCGCCGGCCGCCGACGTCGCCGTCGGGCGGCCCGACCCGATGGGTCCGGATCCAGCGCGACGCGTCCTGGTCGTTGCCCTGGAGAACGTCCGCGGCCATGACCGCGGTCCGGACGCCCTCGGCGATCGGGTTCGTGATCGCGCTGGTCAGGCCCGAGGCGATGGCCATTGCGAGGAAGGCGCCGTTGATCCCTTCGCGGTTCGGCAGCCCGAAGCTGACGTTGCTCGCGCCGCAGGTCGAGTTGACGTGGAGCTCGTCGCGCAGCCGGCCCAGGATCCGGAAGACCTGGCGGCCGGCGGTCGGCATCGCCCCGATCGGCATCAGCAGCGGGTCGACGATCACGTCCTCGCGCGGGATCCCATGGTCCAGCGCCCGTTCCACGATGAGCTTCGCCACCGCGAACCGGACGTCGGGATCTTCGCTGATCCCGGTCTCGTCGTTGCTGATCGCGACGACCGCCGCGCCGTACTTCTTGACGAGGGGGAGCACGCGCTCGAGCCGCTCGTCCTCACCGGTGACGCTGTTGACGAGCGCCTTGCCCTGGTAGACGGCGAGCCCGGCCTCGAGCGCCTCCACGATGGACGAATCGATCGACAACGGCAGGTTCGTCAGCGACTGGACGAGCTGGATCGTCTTCGCGAGGATCGCGGGCTCATCGGCGAGTGGGATGCCGGCGTTGACGTCGAGCATGTGGGCGCCCGCCTCGACCTGGGCGAGGACGTCGCGCTCGACCCGGCTGAAGTCGCCGTTCTTCATCTCCTCGGCGAGGAGCTTCCGGCCGGTCGGGTTGATCCGCTCGCCGATGACGACGAAGGGGCGATCGTCGCCGATGACGACCTCGCCGGTGGCCGAGCCAACGACGGTCCAGGTCACGAGGGATCGCCCTCGGACGGCGCCGCGGCCGGGTGGGCGGCGTTCGCCTCGCGCGGGCCGCGCTGGGTCTCGTCGTGGGCGGGCGTCGCGGCGGCGACAGACTTCGAGCCGCGTTGGGTCTCGTCGTGGGCGGGTGGGAAGACCGGGCCACCGGCGACGCCGCCGCTCTGGATCAGTTCTGCCAGACGGTGCTTGTCGTACTCGGTCTCGAGACGATCCACCTCCGCGTTGACCTCCGCCTCGAGGTCGGCGCCGCAGTCTCGCGCGACCTTGCGCCATTCCTCGATGTACTCGTTGTAGGTCCGCTTGCCGGCCCGGCTCGCGGCTTTGTCGATCGCGACCTGGAAGCGCGGATGGAGCTGGACCTTGCTCGCCCGGCGGCCCTCGCGGGCGAGGACCTGGGCGGGAATGTCGCGCCACCAGATGACGGTGAGGCTGGGCATCAGGTCGGCGCTCCCGCAGCGCTCTCGCTCGCCCGTCCCACGGGGCTCGCCCGTCCCACGGCGCTAGCCCGTCCCACGGCGCTCGCCCGTCCCACGGCGCTCGCCCCACGAGCGTATCCGACGAGATGGGCGTCGACGCTGTCAGGAATTCTCACCAGACGAGCAGGATCGACGGATTCGGCCGGATTCGGGGCCGTCGAAGGGCGATTCGGGCGGGGTGTGGGCCGATTCGTGTCCGATACGCTCGCCGGGTGAGCGTCCGGACGCGCGAGCGCGGGGACCGCGGCGACGGTTGCGCGCGCCGCGAAGGCCAGGATCGGCGCGGCGAGATGGCCCACCCCAGTGGGTCGATGCTCGAACGCGAGGCCGAGCCGGTCGGCGGCGCGGCGGGCAAGGACCAGGAGGTCGGGATCCTCGGTCTGCGACAGGAACACCACGCGCGTGTAGTTGTTGAAGTACTGCGCCTCGAGCTCCGGGTGGCGATCGATGCCCAAGCCGCGGATCACGAGCCGCTCGAAGTTGCGGGCGAGGAAGTCGGTCAGCCAGAAGGTGCCGGGCTCGGCGTCGGCCATAGCCGCGAACTCGGCCGAGCCCGCGAAGACCTCGTAGCAGTGGGCGCCCGGCAGACGCTCGACCCCGGCCTCGGCAAGGACCGGCTCGAGCAGTCCGCCTGTGCCGCAGTCCGCGTAGGCGACGAAGATCCGCTCGAAGCCGTCGCGGCGAGCCTCGGCGATCCGGGCACGAACGGCACCGGGAATGCCGCCGGGCCGGTTGTGGAGATCGGGTGGGAGGCAGGCGACCTCGAGACCGGAGATCCGGCGGGTCACCTCGAGCAGCTCGCGGGCCAGCGCGCCGCAGCCGATCACGAGAGCGCGCGCGGTCGCAACCGGTAGCGCCGCGGCCGCGCGATCAGAGCGGTCCGCCTGCCGGACCAACGAGCGGCCCGCCACGGAGGGACGGCTCGTCGATTGCCCGTCGTTCGCCGGCTTGTCCGCCGGGCGGACCAACGAGCGCCGAAGTGAGGCAGTCCGGACCGCGGGGACGGCTTCGTTCGTCGCTTGGTCCGCCTCGCGCACCAGAACCGAACGGCGGGGCAGGGCCGCGACCTCAGGCCGCGGCACGTCGTTCGTCGATCAGGCGGCGAGCCGTCTCGGCGGCCACGCCCGCGTCGCGGCAGTACGCGTCGGCGCCGACGGCCAGCCCGAACTCCTCGTTGAGCGGCGCTCCGCCGACCAGCACGATGTACTGCTCGCGCATCCCGCGGTCCTTCAGCGTCTGGATGACGACCTTCATGTACGGCATCGTCGTCGTCAGGAGGGCGCTCATCCCGAGAATGTCGGGCTTGTGGAGCTCCAGCGCGGCGATGAACTTCTCCGCGTCGGTGTTGATTCCGAGATCCACGACCTCGAAGCCAGCGCCCTCGAGCATCATCCCGACCAGGTTCTTGCCGATGTCGTGGATGTCGCCCTTGACCGTCCCGATGACCACTTTGCCGACCGGCTCGGCGCCCGTCTCGGCCAGGAGCGGGCGCAGGATCTCCATCCCGGCCTTCATCGCGTTGGCGGCGAGGAGGACCTCGGGCACGAACAGGATCCCGTCGCGGAAATCGATGCCGACGATCTTCATCCCGGCCACGAGCGCGTCGTCGAGGACCTTGGTGGCGGTGAAGCCGCGGCCGAGCAGGAGGTTCGTGCCCTCGATGATCTCGTCGCGCATGCCGTCGTACAGGTCGTTGTGCATCTGCTCGACGAGCTCGTCGTCGGAGAGGGCTGAAAGGTCGATCTCTTCGTAGTCGGCCACGCTTGGTGCTCCCTGACCGCCGGCTTCCGCCCTGCCGACTGAGGTTCGCCATCATCTCACCGTCGCGGGTGCCACATCGTGGAACGGTGCCGTATGATGGAACGCAGAGCCGGAATCTAGTCGACGGGGAGTCGCGTGTCCAGAGTCCAGTCCATCGAACGGGCCTTCGCGGTTCTCGGAGCGTTGACCGACGGCCCCATCGGGGTCACCGAGGTGGCCGATCGGGCCGACCTGCCGAAGTCGACTGCGGCGCGGATGCTGACGTCGCTCGCTCGCGAGGGTGCCGTCGAGCAGCTCCCCGGCGAGACACGCTACCGCCTGGGCCCGCGGATCGAGAGCCTTGCGACGGGCCTCGCGGCCGCTCGCGGCCTGGTGGCGATCGCCGGACCCCACCTCGCCGAGCTGGCCGCATCAATCGGCGAGGTCGCCGGGCTGTCGGTGCCCGAAGGCGACCTGATCCACTACATCGATCAGGTCGACAGCGACCATCCCGTCGGGGTCCGCGACTGGACCGGGGCGCGCCTCGCAATGCACGCGGTGTCGTCCGGGCTCGCCGTGCTGGCGCTGCGGCCTCCGGCCGAGATCGAGCGTTACCTGGCCGCGCCCCTCGAGCGCTTCGCGGACCGCACGATGACCGACCCGACAGCCCTCCGCGAGCGGCTGCGCCGGATCCAGCTGGACGGATACGCCTGGACCGCGGGCGAGTACACCGAGGACGTCAGCTCGGTTGCGTCCGCGATCGCGGACGCAACCGGCGAGGTCGTGGCGGCGATCCACGTCCACGGGCCGTCCTACCGCTTCCCGATCCTTGGCCGTGAGGCCGATCTCGGGCTCGAGGTCGCGACTGTCGCGAACCGCATCGCCAGGACGCTGCGCCAGTCTCCGACCTAGACGGTTCGGCTCGGTTCATCGAGTGGCGTTGTGCCGTGGCGGTAGAACGGGATGGCCTCCGGCGGGAGCGGGGTGTGGCCGGCGATCAGGTCGGCGGCCTTCTCGGCCAGCATCATCACCGGGGCGTAGATATTGCCGTTGGTGACGTAGGGCATGACGCTGGCGTCGACCGCCCGGACGCCATCGAGGCCGTGGACGCGCATCGTCAGCGGGTCCACAACGGAAGCGCCGTCCACGCCCATCCGGGCTGTGCACGACGGGTGGAGGGCCGTCTCGGCATCCTTCGCCACCCAGTCCAGGATCTCCTCGTCGGTCTCGACCGCGGCGCCCGGTGACAGCTCGCCGGTCGAGTAGGCGTCGAACGCGGGCTGGGTCAGGATCCGACGCGCCGTCCGGACGGCTTCGACCCATTCGCGCCGATCCTGGTCGGTCGAGAGGTAGTTGAACCGGATCGCCGGGTGGGCGTGGGGATCCGTGGACGTGATCGCGAGCGAGCCGCGGGCGTCGGAGTACATCGGCCCGACGTGGACCTGGTAGCCGTGCTTGCTCGGCGCGGGTGTGCCGTCGTAGCGGATCGCGAGCGGCAGGAAGTGAAACATGAGGTTCGGGTAGGCGACGTCGTCGTTGGACCGGACGAAGCCGCCGGCCTCGAAATGGTTGGTGGCGCCCGGGCCGGAACGGAGGAATAGCCACTGGGCCCCGATGAATGGCCGCCGCCAGAGCTCGGTCGCCGATGGCTGGGCCGACACCGGCTGGCTCGAGCCGTACTGGATGTAGACCTCCAGATGGTCCTGGAGGTGCTGGCCGACGCCCGCCAGGTCCGCCACGACCGGGATGCCGAGGCCGCCGAGCAGGCCGGCCGGGCCGACGCCCGACAGCTGGAGGAGCTGCGGCGTGTTGAACGCGCCGCCGCACAGGATCACCTCGCCGGCCTGGATCGTCTCGGTCCCGCCGCCCTGGCGCTCGATCTCGACGCCGACCGCGCGCGTCCTGTCGAAGTGGATCTTCGTGACCAGCGTCGAGGTCCGGATCTTGAGGTTCTTGCGCTTGCCGAGGACCGGGTGGAGATAGGCGCGGGCCGCGCTGATCCGGCGACCGCTTCGGATGTTCCGGTCGAACGGCGCGACACCCTCCTGGCGGTAGCCGTTGACATCGGTCGTGAGCGGGTAGCCAGCCTGCTGGGCCGCCTCGAACCAGGCCTGGAAGAGCGGCGATATGGCCGGCCCGCGC
>JACCVQ010000259.1 GCA_013698095.1 Chloroflexota bacterium | reverse complement strand
CGTCCGTCAGCGTCCCAGCGCCCGATCGGTTCGCCGGCAGCGTAGGCGTAGAGGTGGCGTGACGGCGGATCGCTTGGCGTCCCGAGGAGGGAGTCCTCGGACAGGAAGCGGCCGAGGGCTGGGGCGTACCAGCGGGTGACGACCCAGGCAATGCTCGTCGTGCTGTCGTGCCAGCTGCCCTGGAAGCGGAAGTCGGGCAGCGATGAACCGGTCGAGGCGGTGAGGGTCCCCCACGGGTCGTAGCGGAGGGTCGCGCTGACCGACCCTGCCGAGCTCGCCGTCCAGACGGTGTCGTGGTGAGCGTTGCTGCCGTAGTAGCGGATGTTGCTGTTGGTCCCGGTCCAGTCGAGCTGGCGCTCGCCGGTCCAGGCGGTCCCGATGTTGCGAGTCACGGCACCGGTCTGGTCGTCGAGCGTCTGGGCGACGCTGGTGGTCAGCCCGACATAGCGGAAGCGGGTCCGGTTGCTGCCGCCGTAGTCGGCCAGACGGAGCCGGTCGAGGGGGTCGTAGGAGTAGGTCACGATCGTGACCGTCCCGGCCGCGTTCTTGACCTTGGTGAGCCGCCCCAGGCTGTCCCACTCGTAGCGCTGGAAGCCGGTCCCGGTGGCGCTCGGCTGGGTCGTCAGGCGGCCGTCGGCGTCGGACACGTAGGCGTTGCTGACGCCGTTCTGGTTGAGCGGCCGGTTGGCCGCGTCATAGGTGGTCGCGACCGGGGAGCCGGCGCCGACCTGGACGCTCGTCCGGTTGGGGACTTCGTCCCAGCCGTAGGCGGTCGTGGTCGACGCCGGCGAGGTGAAGCTCGTCAGGCGCTCGAGCGGGTCGTAGGCGTAGTCGGTCTTTCCGTTGGTCGGGTCGCCGGTGATCGTGCTCGTCTCGGACAGGACCTGGCCCGCCCGGTTGAAGGTCCGAGCGAGGCTCGCCCGGGTGACCGGTCCTGCCGCGGTCGTCGTCCGCGAGCTCTCGCGCCCGAGATCGTCGTACAGGTAGGCGGTCGTGTTGCCGTTGGGATCGGCCTGGCTCAGGAGCTGGCCGTCCGCTCGGTACGTGGTCGTGATCGCGCCGATCGCCGGGCCGTCGACGCTCGTGGCGTGATCGAGCTTGTCGAGGCTGACCAGGTAGGTCCCGGTCGGATCGGTCCAGGACGGGCTGGTCAGCGAGTAGGTGTAGGTCGTGTCGGCCGTCGTCCCGGCATCGTCGTCGTCGACGGTCAGGGGCCGGTTCAGGCGGTCGTAGGTTGCTGTGATCGTGAGCGTCCCGTCGGACGCGGTCAGGCGGTTTCCGTTGGCGTCGTAGGTGGAGGTCGTGGTGACGCTGTTGGCGGTCCGGTTCAGGACCCGGCCGGCGCCGTCGTAGGTCCAGGTGATCGAGGCGGTCAGAGGCGGGTCGGAGCGGTTCTCCTGGCGGATCTTCTGGCCGAGGTCGTTGTAGGCGCAGATGACCGACTTGGCCAGGGCGTCGGTCGTCGAGGTCAGCCGGCCGGCGGCGTCGTAGGCGTAGGCCGTCGTGTTGCCGTTGGCGTCGATCATGGATGAGGTGTTGCCGGCCCCGTCGTAGGTGTAGCGGGTCGACACGTTGGCCGTCGTCGTGCCCGCCGTCTGGCTCGCGGTCAGGCACGGATCGGCGAGCGTCTGGAGGTTGTCGAGCCGGTCGCATTCTGGACCACCCGGCAGAGCCGGTTGGCGCTGTCGTAGGCGTACTGGGTGGTGACGGTCGCGCTGCCGCTCGTCGCTGACGGGTCGGGCTCGACCATCCTCGTCCGGTTGCCGGCCGCATCGTAGGCGTAGCTCGTGACGACGTTGGTATCGGCGTCGGCGGTCCCGGTCCCGGCGCACGCGCCGGGGTTCTCGAGGAGCGGGTCGAGGGTCGTCCCGCTGTTCGTGCAGTTGGCAATCGTTGAGAGCACCCGCCCGGCGTCGTCGTACACGGTCCGGCTGATCGCGTACGAACTGCCGTCGGCGGTCGGGGCCCGGACGGCCGCCTGGCGGCCGGCGTCGTCGTAGAAGAAGAAGGTCGTGACATCGTCGGTCGGCAGGGTCGGGCTGGCGACGTCGTTGACGATCTGGCTGGTGACCCGGCCGGCATCGTCGTAGGCGTAGGTCGTGACCCGCCCGTTGGGCGCGGTCTCGCTGGTCTTGTTGCCCGCGGCATCGTAAGCCGAGACCGTCGTCAGATTGAAGGTCCCGTCCTGGGTGCCGGCCCCGGTGCAGGTCTCCCAGCCCGTCGTCGGCACGGTGGTGCCGCTGGTCGTGCAGTTGACGACGGTCCTGGTGACCTGGTCGCCGGTGTAGAAGGTCCGGCTGATCGTGCCCATGGGGTCCTTGACGGCCTGGACCCGGCCGCCCCCGTCATACGCGGTCTCGGTCGTGGCCGCCGCGCCTGTGCCGACGGCGCTGATCGTCAGGATCGCGGCGCCGGAGCCGTCGTAGGTGATCGTCGAAGTGACGTTGGTCGTGGCGTTGGCAGTACCCGCGCCGACGCAGGCCGGCGGATTGGACGTCGGCGTCGTGCCGCTGTCGGTGCAGTTGGCGATCGTCTTCTTGGGCAGGTTGCGAACGTTGAGGATCGTGCGCGAGCTGATGCCCTCGGGGTCGGTCGCCGCGATCACGCTGCCCGCCGCGTCGTAGTAGGTCCGCGAGGTCACGTCCTCGGTCGGCAGGGTCGGGCTCGCGACATCGTTGGCGATCGTGGTCGTCGGCCGGTTGAGCGGGTCGTAGGCCGTCGTCGTCAGGATGTTGGCCGAGTCGGTCGAGCTGACCTGGTTGCCGGCCCGGTCATAGGCCGTCATCGATGTCTTGCCGGCGACGGTCGTGGTCAGGGTCCGGCCGGGGCGGTCGAAGGTCGTGACGGTCTGCGACCCGGTCGCGTCCGTCAGCGACAGCTCGTGGCCCAGACGATCGTAGGTTCGCTCGGTTAGGAGCGCCTGGCCGGTCGGGTCGACCTTCTCGGTCAGAGCCCAGCCGCTGTACGTGAACGTCCGCTCGATCAGGACGCCGTCGGGCGTGCTGGTCGAGAGTTCGTTGCCCTGGCCGTTGTAGGCGTGGCTGGTGACCCCGACGCCGGCAACCGTCTCGGTCAGGGTCCGGCCGAGGCCGTCGAAGGTCCGGCTGGTCTGGACGCCATCGGTGATCGTCGTGATCGCGTTGCCGGCCGCGTCGTAGGTGGTCGTGGTCACGATCCCGGCGGCGTCGGTCAAGCTCGTCTCACGGTTGGACAGGTCGTAGACGTGAGTGGTCGTGCGATGGACCGTCGAGCCCCCCGCAAGAGGCGTCCAGGACGCGTCGGTCGTCAGGACGTTTCCGAGCTCGTCATAGGTCGTTGCATTGGTGAGGACCGGGACGGTCGCGCCAGCGCCCGGAACGTCGCCGGGCAGGATCTCGCTGCTCTGCTGGCCCAAGGCGTCGTAAGCCAGGGTCGTCGTGTTGCCGAGCGGATCGGTCGTGCTCGTCGCGAGACCGGCCTTGCCGGCGCTCGTCGCCTGGTCATAGGCGGTCGACGCGGTCACGTTGGTCTGGGCGTCGGCCGTGCCGCCGCCGGTGCACGAACTGAATGGCGACGGCGCGGTCGTGCCCGATGTCGTGCAGTTGGCGGTGATCGAGGTCTCGTTGCCCCAGCTGTCGTATGCGTGCCTGGTCACCCGGCCGAGCGGATCCTGCTCGAAGGCGAGCTGGTCGTTGGTGGTGTAGGCGTAGTTCGTGATCAGGTTGGTCGCGCCGTCCTGGGTGCCCGCGCCGGTGCAGGTCGAGGCGGTCGCCGGCGGCGTCGTGCCCGACGTGGTGCAGTTGACGTTGACGCTCGTCAGATGGCCCGCGCCGTCGTAGGTGTACAGCGTGACGAGCTTGATCGAGCTGTCGTTGTCGGCCTCCGAGCGGGTCAGCATGTCGTTGGTCGCGCTGTACGAGTTGACGGTCGTGACGCTCGTGGTGAGGTCGATCGGGCGGGTCTCGGTCAGGACGTTGCCCCGGCTGTCGTAGGTCCAGCTCGTGGTGAACGAGGTCGAGCCGTCGATCGGGCTGGTCTGGCTGAGGCTGTTGGAGTCGGCGTCAAACGTGGTCGACGACGTGAGCCCTTTCGGGTCGAGCAGGCTGGTCACCCGGCCGAGAGGATCGATCGTGAACGTCGTGCTGTCGCGGACGGGCCCCGCGACCTCCTTGAGGAGGGCCGTCGTCGTCGTGCCGGCTCCGTAGGTGAACGTGCTGGCGGTGGGGGTGCTGTCGGGGTCGGTCACGCTCGTCGCCTTGCCCGCGGTGTAGGCGATCGCCCAGGTGATCGTCTGGGCGGCGCCTGCGACCCGGCTCCGGGAGCGAGTCACGGTCGTCAGGCGGTGGCTCGCGTCGTAGGCGAGTGTCGTGACCTTGCCCGCCGGGTCGGTGATCGTGGTCAGGTCGCTGGCGGTGCCGGTCCCGGTGTAGCCGAAGGCCCAGGCCCGGCCGGCCGAGTCGGTCGCGCCGGTGATCCGGTTGTTGACCGCGTCGATGGCCAGCGTCGTCACCCGGCCCGAGGCGTCGGTCGCAGTCGCGCTCGAGCTGCCCCAAGCGAGGGTCAGGGCCTTCCCGAAGCGGTTCTCGATCTTGGTCAGGCGCCCGGCGCCGGTGCTCTCGAAGGTCAGCCTGGTCTGATCCTTCGTGGTGATCGTGTAGCCGGTTCCGATGCCGAAGACCTCGAAGTGGCCGCGCAGCGGCGTCCAGGTCCCGGCGATGTTGCCGAACGGGATGCGCCCACCGTCGGCGCGGTGCCAGGTCACGATGTTCGTGGCGTCAAAGGTCAGGTACTGGGTGAGGTTGCTCGACCAGCCCGCGCCGAACTTGCCGGCCGTCCCGGTCTCGAGCGAGCTGTAGGTCAGGCCGAGCTCTCCCGGCGGGCCGTAGGACGGGATGCTGAACAGGCTCCGGCTGAGGCGGGCCTCGCCGTTGGCGACACCGACGTCGAGGCCGTAGCCGCCGCCGAGATCGAACGGGACGCGGCTGAAGAAGCTCTCGTCGCCGCGGCCGGAGTTCTCGAGGATGACCGTCCGGGTCGTGACCGAGGCCGTGTTCAGGGCCAGATCACGAACGGTGAGCCGGATCGTGTAGACCCCGCTCAGCGTCCCGGTCGCCCAGGTCCCGAGGGTGCCGGTGGCCACGACCGGCGTCGTGATGACGCTCCCGATCGTCGTCCACGACCCGGGGGCCGTGCCCGCGCCGTACTCGAGCTGGTAGTTCTGGAAGGAGCTCGCATCGGTCGCGCTGCCGGTGATCGCGACGTCGCCCGCGAGCGGCCGGTTGGCCTCCGGGAGGACGATCGTGCCGGCGGGAGCGGTCGTGTCGACGAGGACCGAGCCGGACGTGCTCGCGCCGGTCTTGGGGGCCGAGTTGGTGAGGGTCTGGATCCAGCGGTAGCAGGAGCCGTCGAGGAGGCCGGTGATCGCGACCGGCGAGACGGTCGTCACGGCCGCCCCGTCGTTGGCCCAGGTCACGCCGGCGCAGGTGCCCGAGGTCACGATCGGACCCTTCTGGCGCTGGAGCGAGCGGGCGGTGATCGTGAACCCGGTCCCGGCCGCCTCGGTCCAGGCGACGCTGTAGGTCGTGACCTTCTGGATCGTGGTGGTGCCCTCGTCGGGCGACGTGAAGTTGGCCGATGGGCTGGCCGCGTCGACCCAGACCTTGCCCGACGTGATCGTCGTCGGCGTCCCGGCGCCGTTGGTCACGGTCAGGGCCCACTGATAGCAGTTGCCGGTGACCAGCGTCTGGGCGGTGCCCGACGTGGCCGGGTTCACGGCCGCGCCGTCGTTGGCGGGAGCCGCCGAGCAGGCCGAGGTCGTGCCGATCTTCTGGCGCTGGAGGGAGCGCGACGCGACGCCGCTCTGGAGGTCGGCGTCGGTCCAGGTCGGGGCGTAGGTCAGGACGTTGATCGTTGTCGTCGAGCCCTCGTTGGGCAGCGTGAAGTCGGCGGTCGGGGCGCTCGTGTCGACGAGGACCGTGCCCGACGTGTCGAGCGTCGCGGCATTGCCGTTCTGGTCGGTCGCGGCCAGCGTCCAGCGATAGCACTTGGCGGTGACCAGGGTCTGGACTTGCGACTGGGCGGTCTCCGAGGTGCCCGACACGAGGTTGCCGGTCGCGGTGTCGTTGGCGAACGTGCCGCAGGTGCCGTTGGACGCGGTCGCGATCTGGCGCTGGAGGTCCCAGTCGCTGGTGCCTCCGAAGTTGGCGACGGCGTCGGTCGCCTGCCACCCGACGGTGTAGCTCGTCGCTGCCTGCTTGATCGCACCGGTCGGGGCGCTGATCGTCGTGGTCGGGGCCGTCGCGTCGTAGGTGATCGTCTGGCTGGTGCCGGTCGAGTCGAGGGTCAGGGCGTCGCAGTTGCTGCCCGGCCGGTTGCCGACTGTGGCGCCGGCGAAGTCCTGTCCTGTCTTGATCGGCTCGGCGCCGTAGTAGGTCCCGCAGTCGCTGTGGGCGAAGCTGAAGTCGCCGATGCCGTTGTGGGCGGAATCGGCCTGGTAGACGCGCTCGGCATCGAGGGTCGCGGCCAGGGCGTACTCGGCGTCGGTGTCGGGGCAGTCGGTCGTGCTGTTGGCCTTGATGTAGTCGGTCGAGCCGACGACGAAGTTGCAGGCGACCGAGGTCGAGTTGATCAGGTTGCCCCAGTCAAAGCGGCCGGTGGTCGCGGCGGTGTTCCAGACGATCCCGGAGTAGCGGTAGTAGGCAGTGCAGCTCCAGGCCGAGCTGACCGAGCTGATGTAGCCGTAGACCGTCGGGCTCTGGGTCCGGGCGACCGCGGCAGTGGACGCGGACGACGCCGTCAGTCGACCCGTGAAGGCCGCGTTGCTGCCGCAGAACGCGGCGAGGACCGGCGCAGGCTTCAGGGCATCGGGCAGGGGCAGGCTGACCGGGCTGGCGGTGACCGCGAAGGTCGCCCCGGCGAAGATGACGGCGGCGGCGACCGCCCGGACGCGGGCAAAGGTCGTGATCCTGGCGTTCATCGTCCCGCTCACTTCTGCACGACGTCGGCGCTCGCCGGGCGGGCGGGCACAGGCTCGGGCAGCGGGGCTGCCTGGTCGGGATAGGCGAAGGTGATCGTCGTGTCAATGAGGAGGTCGTAGACGTCGAGGTTGGTGTTCCGGGCGAGGACATGGACCTGGGCGAGCCGACCCTGGTCGTCGAACGCGAAGTCGAGGGGGGCGACGAGCTCGGTGAAGGGCGCCCCGTCGGCCGCGACGACGCCCGGGATGTCGGCGACCTTGGCGGACCCCGTGACCTTGGGCAGGAGGACCTCGCCCACCTTGGTGAAGCCGTCGTTGGCGACCCCGGTCGCGTTGCGGAGGAGACCCGGCAGGAGGGCTGCCGTCGCCGGGTCGAGACCGATCCCGGGCGGGCTGTCGGTGAGATACCAGCCGGCGCCGTCGTCGCGGAACGTCTTGCCGGCGGTGCTGATCACGCCGAACTGGTAGGGCGCCGTCCAGTCGGCGGGCTTGCCTGGCGCAGGTCCCGTCCGCATCTCCATCGTGAACCCGTCGGGCGTGACCGCGCCGCGCTCGATCAGGGCGCCGACCTCGTACGTGTCGGCGAAGCCGAGGCTCTTGTTCCGATCGATCGGGTCGGGGATCTCGATCTGGGGACCGCCGGGCCGGGCGTGAATCGTCGAGCGCTGGACGATCTCGAAGGTGTATCCGGGAGCGCCCTTCGCGGTCTTCTGCTCGAGCTGTGCCGCAGCGGCGGTCAGGGCCAGCGCGGGCGACTCGGGCGTCGGGGCGCCGACGGCGAGCGTCGCGGGCGGCCCGCCCCGACCGTACGCCAGGATCGCCAGCAGGGCGAATGCCACGAGGATCGGGACCACGCTCGACAGCGCGCGTCCAAGCTGACGTCGGGCGACGACCACGAGCACACCCTCCTCGGGCCCGTCGCGATGCTGCGCATCCGCGTCCCCGGGCCTGTCCCCGACGCTAAGCGGCGACAGCGGCGGCGAGAAGTGGGTGAAACCCTATGCGTTGGGCGGCAATGGTCCGGGGGAAGGGGTTGGCGGGACCG
>JACCVQ010000257.1 GCA_013698095.1 Chloroflexota bacterium | reverse complement strand
ACCGACGATCGCCCCCGCGCCCGGGGCTACGGCGCCGACTCGCGACCCGGCCGAGACCGTCGCCCGGTTCTACAGCCTCGTCGCCGCTCACCGTTTCGACGAGGCGGCCGCCCTCTGGACGAGCCGGATGCGGCGCGAGTACCCGCCGGCCGGCAACATCGACGGGCGCTTTGCCAAGACCACCCGGATCGACATCCAGGCGCTGGACATCCGGAGCCAGAGCCTGGCCGGGCGGTCGGCGGTGGTCTATGTCGACCTCATCGAGTACCGCGAGTCGGAGGCTCCACGGCGGTACCGCGGAACCTGGGACATGGTGCTGTCGGGCTCGGGCTGGCTCATGGACGAGCCGCACTTCTGATCTGGCACGAAGAAACGTCCAGGCGGTTGGGCTCTGGACGTCTCGATGAGGGCTGGTAGCGGAGGGCGGATTTGAACCACCGACCAAGGGCTTATGAGTCCCCTGCTCTACCACTGAGCTACTCCGCCACGGATTCACGCTCAGTTACACGACATAACTGGCGCTGAGCTTGACCACAACCGTTTTTGAGCCTATAACTGTGACCATGGTTCCACGCACGGTCGATGATAGTTATGAGCTCTAACGCCCGCGGTCGGGCTCGTCCTGATTCTATAGCCGAACCGGACGTTCTGGACAACCTGGCCTCGTTCACCCGTCACCTGCGCGCCGAGAACAAGGCGCCGTCGACGATCGTCACCTACGCCAAGGCGGTCGAACAGTTCGAGGCGTTCCTGGCCGAGCCTCGCCGGCGGCGGCCGCGGCGAGTCGCCGACGTGCGGCGGGAGGACGTCGAGACCTTCCTCGTCGACCGCCAGGACGCGGGCATGCGGCCAGCGACCCTGTCGCAGCGCTTCCGCTCGCTCCAGCAGTTCTTCAAGTGGCTGGCGGCCGAGGGCGAGATCGAGGGCAGCCCGATGGCGACGATGCGTCCGCCCCACGTGCCCGAGACTCCCCCACCCGTCCTCCGCGAGGCCGAGCTCCGAAAGCTGCTCGACGCCTGCACCGGGACCGACTTCGAGGATCGCCGCGACAACGCGATGATCCGGCTCTTCCTCGACACTGGGATGCGCCGCGGCGAGCTGGCCGGGCTGCGGCTCGATGACGTCGATCTCGACCAGGAGGCCGCGGTCGTTCTTGGCAAGGGCCGTCGACCGCGCGCCTGTCCGTTCGGCCACAAGACCGGCCAGGCGCTCGATCGCTATTTGCGGTCGCGCGCGAGGCGGGCCGACGCGAGCGAGCCGTGGCTCTGGCTCGGCAAGCGCGGTCGACTGACCGAGACCGGGGTCGAGCAGGCCGTCAAGCGCCGCGGACGCGCGGCCGGGTTGCCCGACATCCACCCCCACCAGTTCCGCCACACCTACGCTCACCAGTGGCTCGCCGCCGGCGGCACCGAGGGTGACCTCATGCGCCTCGCCGGCTGGAAGAGCCGGCAGATGCTCGCCCGCTACGGCGCTTCGGCAGCCGACGAGCGCGCCCGCGAGGCGTACAAGCGCCTGAGCCCGGGCGACCGGCTTTAGGAGTCAGGGATGGCGAGAGAGGCGCAGCGGTACGTGACCCAGTTGTTGGTGGAACTCCTCGGACCCGGTGAGACCGAGAGGCGGTTCGACTGGTGCCGCGGCGACAGCCGCGATCCAGCCGGAGTTGGCCGGAGACTGCCCTTTGATGCCGTGTGGGAGTCGCAGAAGGTCATTGTCGAGTTCGACGAGCGACAGCACGATGAACCGGTCGACTTATTCGACAAGCCCCAGCGGATGACCGTCTCTGGCGTGCACCGCGGCGAACAGCGTCGGCGCTACGACGAGCGAAAGGTCCGACTCGCCCAGGCGCAGGGCTACACGGTCATCCGGATACCGGCGAATGCGCTCGTGTGGCGGGGCCGCCGACTCAGCAAGGATCGATCCGCGGATCTGTTGACGCTGCGCCGGCTGGTATCAGGTGCAGGTATCACGACAAACCCCGGGTAATCCGCACGTAGTTCCACTCGTCCAAAGCCTTGACGACGTCATCTGGCGCCGCGACCTTAGTACGGCAGTTCTGAAGTTGCGCGACGTAACGTTCGCAGCTACGATCCCTCCGAAAGGAGGAACCCATGTCGAGACGGAGCCCGTATCGGATCGAGCTGACGCCCGAGGAGCGCTCCGAGCT
>JACCVQ010000202.1 GCA_013698095.1 Chloroflexota bacterium | reverse complement strand
TGGTTCGCGAGCGCGTGATCTTCGGCACGCCGGACGCCCCGTTGGCCGTCCCCCCGGGTGGGGTCGTCGTCCCTGGGGCGCGCCGCGCCGCCGGGGCCTTCGCCGCAGCGCACGAGCTGTCGATCGCCGTCGGCGGTCGTGAACCTCGTCGGCGGCGGCTCTCGCAACGACTTGCTCTGTCGCTTGGCAGCGGATGCCATCGGGCGCCCCGTTGTCGCTGGTCCGGTCGAGGCCACCGCCATAGGCAACCTGCTCGTCCAGGCAAGGTCGATCGGCCTGATCGACGGAGGCCTTACTGCCTTGCGCCGGATCGTTCGCGAGAGTCAGCCGTTGAAGCGCTACGAGCCACGAGCGCGGGTCGACGCTTCGGCGGATTTCGTGTCGCCGCGATGACCCGCCGACGCGTGCCGCGCTGGTCGGAACTTCGACCATACCTGCGAACAGGCCCCATCCGGCTGTCGCCCGTCGAGCTTCGACTTGCGTCGGCGGCCACGATCTGGGACCTCCGATCCGTCGCAAAGCGACACGTGCCGCGCGCCGTCTTCGACTACACCGATGGGGCGGCGGAGACGGAGACGAGCCTGCGTCGGTCTCGTGAGGCGTTCGGCCGCGTCGAGTTCGTGCCTCGGGTCCTGCGCGATGTCTCGAAGGTCGATCTCTCCACCACGATCCTCGGCAAGTCGTCGGACATGCCGCTCGTGCTCGCCCCGACGGGCTTCACCCGCCTCATGCATCAGGAAGGCGAGCCCTCGGTGGTGCGAGTGGCCGAACGGATGGGCATCCCGTACGCGCTCTCAACCCTCGGGACCACATCCCCGGAAGACGTCGCGGCCGCCGCGCCCGATGCTGACCTTTGGTTCCAGCTGTACATCTGGAACGATCGGGAAGCCGTGTTGGCCCTCGTCCGGCGTGCACGACACGCTGGCTTCCGGGTCCTCGTCCTCACGGTCGACACGCCTGTGGCCGGGGCGAGACTTCGCGACATCCACAACGGCTTCACCATCCCGCCCACCCTATCAATCCGAACGTTCGCGGACATGACGCTCCACCCGGGCTGGTGGTTTGACAAGCTAACGACCGAGCCCCTGCGGTTCGCCGTGTTCTCGGAGACCGGTGGAACCGTCTCCGATCTCATCAACCGCGTCTTCGACCCGACGATCACCGTCGACGACCTGGCATGGATCCGCGACGCCTGGGAAGGCCCGATCGTCATCAAGGGGATCCAGACGGCCGAGGACGCCCGGCACGTCGTCGATGCGGCCGTGGATGGGATCGTCATCTCCAACCATGGGGGCCGCCAGCTCGACCGGGCGCCGACGCCATTCGAGCAGCTGCCGTCGATCAAGGCGGCCGTCGGCGACCGAGCCGAGGTGTACCTCGACGGCGGCGTCCTCAGCGGAGCGGATGTCATCGCGGCGGTCGCGATGGGGGCACGGGCCGTCCTGGTCGGTCGTGCGTACCTGTACGGACTCATGGCCGGGGGCGAGCGCGGGGTGGCGCGGGCGGCCGATCTGATGCGTAAGGAAGCCATCCGCACCATGCAACTGCTCGGCGTCCGCCGAGTCGCCGACCTCGACGGGTCGAACGTGCGATTGCGCGACGAGGACCGAGCCTGAACACCGACGATCGTCGCCGCGTCCGCAGCCATATCCGTCGCATGTCCAAGGTATCTTGGACGGTCGTCTCATCCTCTTCGGCCTAGCGCTGGGCGTCAACCACTCCCAGTTGCAATTCGTAGGCGACGCCGACGGCGAAGATCCGACATTCGCGCGGGCCAGCCGCATTGGCATCAGCGGCGACTCCGGTGACGTTCAAAATCTCGGAGTCTCGAGGGTGCCGGCGGCGTCCTCCTGGTCGCGGCAGATGGTCGCCGGGGACCATGCCCGGACGTCGTCGCGGGCGCCGACGCGAGGGCCAGCCAGAGACCGCGGCCCTCGAGCCAGTCGTGACGGCTGCCGTCGAGCTCGAGGAGACGACGCTCGGCCGCCATCCGCTCGCGCGGCTGCGAGGTTGCGGCGGTCGGCTTGGGCTGGCCAACCCGGCTGACGTCGATGCCCTCCTGCTCGGGCGAGCAGCTCGGCGAGGTGGGTGTCGATGACGTCGGCATACGTCGTCCGGAGGAGTTCGATGTCCCGGTCCCGGAGCGCGCCGTCCAGACGACGCGCCGACGACCGACCGCGGTGTTGGCCGTGGACGAGCCCGGCCGGCCCGTCGCGCTCGAAGGCGGGCCGTAGTCGCCACATCTGGCGCTCAAAGACCCCGACCAGCTCGGCTGCCTCCGCCGTCCTCAGCTCGCGCTTCAGGACCCAGGGTCATGTAGCACGACCAACGCTACGGGTCGGTAGAATTTGGGTTGCCCAGATAGGGCAACAGACTCTTTCCGTTTTCGAAATGGGCATCTGACTCATTTCGGGATGGGCACCTGACTCACCCCGATTCGGCGGCCGACTGAGGCCCGCCGCACGCTCAAAACGCGGCTTGCGAGCCTGATTCCGATATACAGACTCTGGAAAAGGATATCGCCGGTTCGTATCCTTCCAGCAGGCCAAGCCCCACCTGGCCACTCCCCCAATGCTTCCTCTCGATGGGCTCGTCCGCCCTCTCTGACCACTTCCATCGCGGGCGACGACTTGGGCACCAAGGCCAACCCCGCCTGAGTCCATCCGTACGCGGCTGGGATGCCGGGCTTACCAGCGAACGGGGCGCGCCTGACTACGTATCAGGCGTTGACGCTTCATCGAGTTTGCGTTGTGGACCGCGATCGAGCCCTCACCCCATGGTCAGGTCTCGACGCCATGATGAACGACCCGCGCGCACTTGCGGAGTTGGTGTCTCCCGCGCTCCGAGGCCTCTAGCGCGGCGGCTACGCCGTCATGGTGGGCATCCGTCTCGGTCGTGCCATGGGACATGATCTTCGTGTCCGCGCATGACGAGCCTCGGGGCCGGCGCACGCGGGTCCGAACGAAGTGTCCGCCAATGACCTGTTACCCCCTCGGCGGCCATAGGAGGGCCGGGATTGCTCAAACCGAGGGTTGATTCCCGCGATGCGCTCGTCGTGTACAAGGGCTAGCGGTCAGTCGATGAGGCCGTGTCGGCGAGCTTCGTCGGCGTCGAACACGACGACGATCTCATCCGCGAATTCGATGAAGACGCCGTCGTCTCGCAGGTACTTGGACGCGCTGACGACGAACCTGCGCCCACCGTCAAACGCAAGATTGATGGACTTCGGATGCGGCCGACCGCTTGAAAAGGCCCTCGCCATCGTCACATCCACGGACCGGATGCGGCGACCTAGAACTCCCTGCCACGTTTGAGCAGGTTCGGCAATGACGGACGCAGTCCCAAGCACGGATCGGAGCCCGCCGTCGACGAGGATGAGGCCCTCTTCCGATGGGTTGACCGCCCACGTCACTCCAACGGTCCCTCTGGACAAGATGAGATCCAAGCCGTGGTCAACGATATCGAAGGACAGCGGATCATCAGCGCCTGCTTCGTGGCCCGACGACGGCACGTGATAGTAGGTGACGCCCAACAGCTCCTGTCCGATGAGGGCCGCTCCAGCGGGCCCCAGACCTCTGGGATCTGCCTCGGGCTCGACGTTCTTTTCAGGGTTCATAGTCTCGGCTCCCCGGAAACCAACGAACCGATAGACGTTGCTTGTCGTAAAGCTGGAAGAAGCGCACAGTCTGACCGTTTGGCGCCACAAGGTCCCACAGCCTGCCTCGCATCGTCGGTCCACCGATGCGGTGCCGTTGCCATGGGGTGAACCCATCGACCCACCAAACCCCACTCGATGCAAGAAGATCCCCAGTCGCGTAAGAGTTGCGCTCGTTCGCAGTCGCGGCGCTCGGCACTTGACGGGCACGCCTCATACCCGCAACGCTCCCGTAGTTGCTGTCTACCCGGTAATGGGAGCTGAACATTCGAAGTCTCGGCGCTGGCCTCGTCGCTCTGCTGCTCGCAGGCTGCTCGCTGCTTCCCCCGCCAGCCGGGATCCAGGTCGCGATTCCGGCCACCGCGGACGTTCGCGGCCTGCCCGTCACTGTCGTGGATCAAGCGGGGATCGTCCGCGACGCGGCGCCCGGCCCACTCCCGGCAAATGTCTGGGAAACCGGCATGCAGACTGTCGCCGGGCGCGATGACGCAGTGCTGCTGACTTGGACCGGCGGCGCGTGCGACGATCGCGCGATCGTGACGATCAAACAGGACGGGGGGCGTTACCGCGTCAAGATCGAAACGTCGTCCTTCATCGGGAGCTGCACGGCCGTCGGGATCCTGCGCGGCATCCTGCTGGTGCTCGCCGAACCCGTCGGGCCAGACGCGTTCGACGTTTCCTGACGACCACTGGTCAACGCGAGATCCGGCAGAGGATCTGGGTCTCAGGGCCTGTAGCCGAATTCTGCCGTTCAGATCCGTGGGTTTGTGCCATCGAGCTGACACGAGCGACGGCGAGGATCGCGGCCATGAGCTTCGCGATCGCCCTGTCCGACGAGCAGTGGGAGCTCGTCGCCGACCTGTTCGATCCGCCCGGCCGACGCGGCGCGCCGGCGAGCATCCCGCGTCGTCAGATGGTCGACGCGATGCTGTTCATCGGGCGGACCGGCTGCCAGTGGCGGTACCTGCCCGAGCGCTACGGGAGCTGGACCGCGGTCTGGGCCCAGTGGCGGCGCTGGCGGGCGTCCGGGGTGTGGGCGCGGGCGATGACCCGCTTGGCGGCGATCGTCCGGGTGCTCCACGATCGGGAGCCCGGGCCGTCGATGGTGATGGTCGACGCCCAGACCGCCCGCGGTGCCCGCTACGGCTCGACGTTCCACGAGCCCGGTGGCCGGGGTGGCCGGACGATCGGCACGAAGCGCACCCTGCTCGTCGAGATCCTCGGGCTGCCGGTCGCCGCCGAGGCCGGCTCTGCCCGCCCGCACGACGTGACTGCCGCCCGGGAGCTCCTGCGCCACGAGCTGCCGGGCCTGGCCCGGGTCCGGGCGATCGTCGGCGACCGCGCCTACCGCGGTCTCCTCCCGCTTGGCCGCGCGCAAAGGGCGTCCGGCTCGACGTCAAGGCGCCGCCGGCGGGACAGACCGGGTTCACACCGCTCTGGCCGCTGTACAAGATCGAGCACGTCTTCGCCCAGCTCGGCCGCTGGCGGCGCCTGTCGCGCTGCTACGAGGGCTCCGTGGCGAGCGCCCGCGCCTGGCTCGAGGTCGCCTCGGTCGGCTACCTCGCCTGGCGCGCGACCGTCTGACCGCAACGCCAGATCACGCACCAGCTCGCGGGCGCCTCCGCCGGTCCCTGAGCCAGAGCAGCAAGCCAACGATCGCGGCCGTCGCCGCTCCGCCGGGGACCGCCAAGCCAGCGTCGCAGGGCGCGCCAAGGCCGACCATCGAAAAGCACTGCAGGGGAATGGTGTCAGCTGTGCCCGCGGGATAGAGGAGTACGAGTACGACGAGCCCCGCGAGCATTGCCACAGCGACGTTCACCACCGTCGTCCAGGCCCCTCTACTCATCGTCTGGCCCTCATGTCTCGTCCCATCCACGCTCGTTTCAAGCCCTCATCGGGTGAGACGTCAGATGGCAGTGTAACGGGAGAATTCAGCTACAGGCGCTTAGCAACACTTGCCGCCGGTCTCAGCTAGCCCTGAGTTCGGCAGCGGCGTGCGCTGCTTCAGGGTCAATGGGCGCGTGAGAGCCCGTCAGCCCTGATCGTCCAGGAACTCCCGAGCCGCTTCCAAGAACTCGGGCAAGCTGCCCGACCAGTCAGGCAGGTCCTCGACAGCGTCGGCGGCGTAGGCGAGCCTCACGAACGTGTCCGGCCACTCAACACTCATCGGCTCACGCGCAAAGAGCCGCCAGAGCGTCGGGGCCACTGTCTCGGCGCTCGCCTCGTCGATGGCCCCTTCGTGGGCAAGACGTCTGGCGACGGCGAGGACTGCCTCCCGTCTCTCCAGGGGAACCAGCCCGAGATCTCGCAGGGTCGCGCGGAGCACCCGCTCAACGTCGTCAGCTTCGGCACGATCCTCCCCGGCGAGGATGCGAAGGTTGGGCGTGTCGACGCCAGACACCAACAGCCCACCTGCGGCAGCCGCCAGTTCGGCCACCGCCTCGCTACTCCTCCAGACCCGGAGGTTCGCCTCGGCGAGGCGGAGATCGTCCGTTGTCGCGCCCTCCGGCTGACCGCTTCACGAGCGGGTAATTGACTTTGGGTGTCGCCGTCTCCCCGAACTTTCGTACACAGGCCCTTACCGACCAAGCTTTACGCACAAGGACTGGGGTCCCCTGGAAGCTGGATGATAACCAGGGACCGGCTAGGCGCTGACGACGACCGGCGCGACTGGCTTCACGGGGCACTGAAGCTGAACTCCCAGGGACCCTTAAGCCGAACCTGCGTGCCGTTGGGGCGGTCACCTGCGAGTTCGGTGACGACGAGCGTCCACGCGCCCGCCGGGTCGTCGGTCCCAGCGTAGGTCCCAGCCGTCAGGTCCAGATCGCTCTGGCTGGAGATGGTCCCCCAGTCGATGTTGACGGTCTTGTCGCCGTGCTTGAAGTAGCCGAACACGGACCAGCCGGAGGCCTCTCGGTCTGACGGCTCGACGTGGATCGAGGCCGTGATCATCGTCGGGCTCAGCCGCACCTCGTTCAGCGCGACCGACCCCTCGTCGGTCGCCTGGGTCTTGGCGACGCGGACGACGGCCCCGGCCGGAGCCGGCAGCCTGAACCGGAAGGTCCAGGCCAGGTCCGGCTGTCCGTCGTGCGCGGGGATCCCGAGCCGCAGGGTGTAGTCGCCATCGCTCGACGTTGTCGGTGCGAACGTGAGCAACTCGGCCACGCCGTGCGCGTCGTTGGCTCCCAGCGACGGAGCGGAGCCCGGCGCGAGGTTCACCCCGGCAGGATCGCGCAGTTCGGGCACGAGGCCCACGTCCAAGACCCTGCCTTGGCCGACCCGCTCGACTGACAGGCCGAGGACGACCTGGTTCAGGTCCGCATAGCCGCGGGCGAGCGTGACGGCGTAGTCGCCGTGGACCTGGCGCTCGTCGATCTCGACGCCCTGATCCCATGCCACCCCGAGCCCGGGGGTGCCGGTCGCGACGCGGTCGAGCAGATGCATCGCGCCGGCCGCGGCCCCGGCGAGGACCATGAACGTCGCGGCGAGGGCGAAGCCGACCCGCAGTGGGCGCCCGAGCCGAGGCCATCGCGACACATCGGCCTGCGCCGTGAGCGCGGCGAGACGACGGTCGGTGGACGCGAACCCGTCAGTCGGGGCCACCGCGTATGCCGAGGTGAGCCGATGCTCGAGGGATCTGTTGTCGTTCATTCGAGCACCTCCCGCAGCGTGCCCAGGGCACGCTGAATCTGCTTCTGGATGGCTTCTTCGGACTTTCCGAGGACGTGCCCGATCTCCCGGGCGTTGAGACCACTCGCGTAGCGCAGCCAGACTGCGTCGCGCTGCACATCAGGCAGGCTCGACACGGCGTCGACGATCTCCCGGCGCTCGTGCAGCGCGTTGTCGGCAGCGGTCGCGAGCCCCAGGTCGTCATCGTCCGTCAGGTAACCGTCGGGCCGGCGTCGGCGGTGAGCGTCGACGGCGGCGTTTCGCGCGATGCGGAAGAGCCAGGCGCCCAGGCCGCCATTCCGCGGCCGGAAGGTGTGACGCCCTGCGAACGCTCGCTCGAACGTGGCCGCCGTGAGGTCGCGGGCGTCATCGTCATTGGCGCCTCGTGCACGAAGGTAGCGGTACACGGGCAACCGGTATCGCTCGTACGCACGGGTGAACCCCTCGACGTCGCTGATCCGCGCGTCGTCGAGGGCATGGCCCTCGGCGGCATCGTCGGCGGCCTTCGCGATCTCCAACTCGGCTCCCGGTACTCGGCGCAGAAGTGTCCGCTACAAGGGACAACGCCGTGGAGGCGTCGAACTGGACACGATCGAGGAAGGCGAGGCAAAGTCCGAGGATGGCGGCGGCGAGAGGAGCGTGGACAAACTGGGCATGAATGCGTTGATCAAGCACTCTTGCCGGGTGCGCCAGAATCTAGGGCCGGAGGTGCGGCGCCTCCCAAGCGGGGCCTGCGCCTGGGTTGACCGGTTGCGGACTGCCAATCCGTCCCCAGACCCACGACCAAGGCCCGCGACAGTGCCATGCGAAATCAGCCCTTCCTCACACATTCCTGCCGGACTGGCGGATCTGGCGGACCGGCTACGAGTCCCGACGCTGGAACCGGGCTGACGTCGGCATCGGCTCAGCGCGTGAGCGCGCCGACCCACCAGCGCGACTCGAGTGGACACGAGACGGAGGGTCGCGCAACCCACGGCGTCCGCGCCATCCATGCTTCTGTGGTGGAGCCGCTTTCCCGGTTGCTGTCGCCGCCGCCACCCATCACGACCGGCGTGCCATCGCCTGCACTGACCGTGCGCCCATCGCTGTTGGCGAAGGTGACCGTTCTGGCTTTGGGGTTCCACGTCGTCCGATCGGCGGGCCACACGAGCAGATCGTCCCCGCCAGCCGTGGCAAGGAACACACAGGTATCAGTGATCCGGAGGGTGCCCTCGGTACGAGCGCTGTCCGTACCGTCTTGGGGCGGGACGATGGCAAGGGGTCCCCAGCCTCCTGCTGACAGGCCGTCAGGTGCAAGGGACGACGAAGCTGTGGTCAAGTGCTCGATCAGGTGCGCCGGGATATCGGACAACCAAGGCTCGGATTTCGTGGGAACCGAATACTCGAGCCCCGTCACATGGAACGCGTACCAACCCGTCGTGTCGGCTCCCGCGGTCACGAAGACGACGATGCTGTCAAATGGGTACAGGCGGTCGCAGATGACCGGCGACGGCGCGCAAGAGTCGTCCGCGACGATCCGAGAGGTGCTGGCGAGCTCGGCCTCATGGCCGACCCGGGCCAACGCGATCGCCTTCTCGCATGCAGCCGTGCCTAGGCGCCCGCAGTCCACCGCGGGGTCGGACGACGGCGCGGTGCTGGCCGATGGCGACGGCGCAACCGACACGCTTGGCCCCACGGGCGAAGCAGACGAGTCCAGCGACACGAAGCCGACGCCTGGCACCATGTGCCCCACAAGCGTCGTCAGGTCGTCTGCGTAGACGGGCTGCGGGTCGTGCTGTGGAGGGTTCGACGGCGTGCCGGGAAGCGGCTCAAAAGTCCCAACCAGGTACCGCTTGGGAACATAGCCGGCGATCGTCGTGCCATCGCGAGTCCAAGTTGAGACGAAGTCGGGCACCAGGGCCGGGTAGATCGGGCCGCCCTGAGGGGGGCTCGCGTTGTCAGGGATCGGACCCTTGGTCGGCTTCCGCCAGGCGACGTCCTCGACGGTAAGCGTGCCGTCGCAGTTGGTGCATAGGCTTGTTCCGCTCGACCCTCCGGCGAACCTCTCGATGCGGAGAACGGTGAGCGCGCCGGAGGTTCGGACGAAGCCTGGCGCAGCCGCCATGCCATTCAGCGCAAATTGCGGGCCTGCTCCCGCAGCACCCGCGAGCTTCCACCACTCGTCGCAAGGCGCGGCGGGCGGCACTGTCGTGTCCGGGCAGGGGTTCGAGCCAAGCACGAGCACTCCTCCGGCGAGGAACGATCCCGGTGTTGCGCTCCGCTCCGTGATCTGGTCGCCGCGAAGGACCGGCTCGCCCTCGATCGAGCTCGGGAGGCCATCCGTCCCGAGCTGGATCGCACCCTGACCTGTTGATGTCGCGGGCAGGAGCCGGGGCCCGACGACGATCGCCACGGCGACTCCCACGACGGCCAGAGCGACGCCGGCCGACAGCCGACGGCCGGCCGCCCGCTGCGTCGGACGCGGGAGAAGGGGAAAGTCGCGCTCGGCCCGATCCATCTCGGCGACGAGGAAGTCGCGTAGACGAGGGTCGACCGACGGCCCGGACGGCAGATCAGTCATCGTGGAGGTCCTCTCTTAGGCGGGCAAGGCCCGTCCTCACCTGGCTCTTGACGGTGTTCTCGCTCACGCCCAGCGCCAGAGCGGTGTCGGGCACCGATAGGCCGACGAGGTAGTGCAAGGCGATCGCGGCCCGTGTGCGTCGCGGCAGCCTCGCAAGCCCGTCGCGGACGTCGATGCGCTGGGCGGCGTCACTGCCCACCGAGGGCACCTCGCGGACGTGACCGTCGAGGCTTACCAGCCTGCGGAGCCGGCGAACGACCCGGAATGCCTCGCGCGTCTGAACTCGGAGGAGCCATGCCCGGAGGGCTCGTGGATCGCGCAGCCCATCAAGCTGTCGAAGGGCGATCTCGAATGTCGTCTGGACGAGGTCCTGCGCTTCGTCGTCGTCGAGCGTGATCAATCGCGCGGCGGCCAGCAGGACCGGCCCGTGCATGTACAGCTCGTCGATCAGCGCATCGCGAGCGGGCGCCTCCCGATGGGCCAGTTCGGTCACCTTCGCAGTGTCCATCCACCCTCATTTGCCTGGCTGCTCGATA
>JACCVQ010000201.1 GCA_013698095.1 Chloroflexota bacterium | reverse complement strand
GCCGCAGCGAGGTCGATCCCGAACGGCTTCTCCGCGAGAAGGTCAATGCCGGCGTTGATGACGTCTGTGTAGATCTGCTCATGGAGATCGTGTCGAACGGCGACGTACACGACATCGATGTCCGATTCGAGGAGCTCGCGGTAGTCGGACGTGCACAGGGTCACCGTGGACAGCTGTCGGAACCAGTCCAGGGCTCGGTCGTTGACGTCGCACGCGGCTGTGACGATCGGTCGAACGGGATGGTCGAGCAGGGCCGGCCAGCGTGCGATCGCGGCCGCGGCTTCCTTGCCCATGAGCCCGCCGCCGATGATCCCGACCCGGACCGTGCTTGCCTGTCTGCTCCGCCTCATGGTGCGGCGAGCTCGAGCGCCCCGGCCCAGGGCAGACCCTCATGGAGCATGGCCATCAGCGCCCTGGTGATCGAGGCCGGGGATCGATGCTGGACGACGTTCCGGCCATAGACGAGACCTGCTGCGCCTTCAGCCAGGAGGGAGTCTGTGCGCCGAAGCAGCTCGTCGTCATCCACCTTGCCGCCGCCTCGAACCAGGACGGGCGCGCCCCCTGCGGCCTGCACGACTCGATGGAACTCGGTGATCGGGTTCGTCGGATCCGCCTTGATCACGTCCGCGCCAAGTTCGCGTGCCTGGCGGACCAAGGCGACGATCTTCTCCGGATCTCCGTCCACGTCATAGCCGCCCCCTCGGGGCTCGTTCCGCATCACGAGGGGCTCGATCATCAATGGCATCGCGTACCGCGCGCAGGCGACGCGGAGCTCCATGATCGCCGCGATGCAGCGTTCCCTCACCTCCGGCTCACCGGGAAGGTCAAGAAGGTTGACGACGACGCATGCGGCATCCAGCCGGACCGCCTGCTCGACGGCATCTGGGAAATGTCGGTTGTAGAGGTAGCTGTCGCGGGGCCGCCCGTAGACGTTGGCAACGTCAGTGCGCAACGCCAGGGCAGGCTTCTCGCGGCCGGCGACGGACTGCAGAAGAGGTGCCTGTCCGGGCGTAAGCTGGATCGCATCCGGTCGCGCATCGATGAGCGAAGCGATCGCGCGCGGCATGTCCTCGATTCCGGCGAGGAACGACGGTTCGCCGAAAAGGCCGTGGTCCACCGCGATGTTCAGGCAGCGCCCCGACTGTGCATTGAACAGTCTATTCAGGCGGTATTCGACTCCCACAGACCTCCCTGACGCCGCCCTCGCGGTTCCAAGCTTCTATCGTAGTCCGAGGTGAGATAACGTTGTCTCAACCGACCGTAGCCGAATCCGAAAGTGGGTGTCAAGGCGGGATCGGTCAACCGGAGAGACAGGTGGACGCTTCGCACGGGATGGCTCCGGTCATCGTGGGACCGAACCAGCCGAAACGGTTCTATCGAGGCGGTTCTCGGATCCACGCCTTTCGAGGTGAGGGCGTGGCCGATGGATGGCGCCCGGAGGACTGGGTCGGTTCGACGACGACGCTGTTCGGCGAAACCGCGATGGGATTGACCGCGCTGCCGGACGGCACCCTTCTCCGTGACGCGATACGCGCCGATCCGCGTCCATGGCTCGGACCGGCCCATGTCGGAAGGCACGGCGACAACCCGGCGCTTCTTGTGAAGCTCCTCGATGCGGGCCAACGTCTGCCGATCCACGTCCACCCGACACGGGACTTTGCGAAGCGCCACCTGCGATCACCGTATGGGAAGGCAGAGGCTTGGGTGATCCTCGAAGCGTCGAACGATGCCGCGATCTTCCTCGGCTTCGTCGAAGACATCGATCGTCCCACCATTGAAACCTGGGTCCGGAGGCAAGACACGTCCTCGATGCTCCGGTCCATGAACCGGATCCCGGTGCGAGCGGGCGACGGGGTGTTCGTGCCGGCGGGAACGCCTCACACTCTGAGCGATGGCATCTTCCTGCTCGAGGCGCAGGAGCCGACGGACTTCTCGGTTCTCCTGGAGTGGCAGGACTTCGCCATCGATGGCGAGGCCTTCGGCCACCTGGGACTTGGCCTGGACATCGCCCTTGATGCCGTGGACCTGAGCGGCTGGAGCATGGAGCGTCTCCGTGGCGCGTTGGTGCGCCTCGGCGCCCCAGTTCGAAGCGGCCTCACCACGGCCCTGCCGGCATCGGCCTCGGCGTTCTTCCAGATCGATCGCCTCGAGCCGCAACCGACCGTCGAGATCGAGCCCGGTTTCGGCGTCCTGGTGATCACCGCCGGGACCGGCCGAATTTCAGGAAAAGCGTTCGACGATTTCGAGGTGACGCAAGGCATGTCCGTCCTCGTGCCGTATGGCGCCGGGCGACTGAGGATGAGCGGCGATGTCAAAGGGCTGATCAGCCGACCGTCCCTCACGTAGCTCCGACTTCACGTTCGTCACTTCGCCGTCGCTCTCAGCTCCGCGCGGCCTGGAGGGATCCCCCTCGAGGCCCCTCGAGCTGAGTCTCGGCGTGGCAGCCGCAGGACTCACGGACCACGAAGGTCGTAGGCAGGCGAACGATCCTTGGGACACCGCTGTAGGCACCTTCGAGCCGCTCGATCAGCATCCGGGCTGCGGCCTCTCCCAATTCCCGGGCAGGTTGCCTGATCACCGTGAGGCGCGGACGGAGGACATCCGCGAGGACGACGTCGTCGAACGCAACGATCGCGAGGTCCCTGGGAACTTCGAGGCCGGCCTCGTGCGCCGCCTGGAGCACGCCGACCGTCACCAGATTGTTCATGGTGAAGATTGCCGTCGGGGGATCCTTCATCTGGAGGACACTCTGCGCCGCGCGGCGTGCTGAACCGACACTGGCCGCGCCCATCCTGACGATCGGCGCTCGGCCCGCGCCCGCGAGCGCCGACTCATATCCGCGCAGGCGTTCAACGTTGGTGTAGAGAGTCGGCGCCGCTCCGATGTACGCGATCCGGGAATGTCCATGATCAAGCAGATGCTGCGTGGCGGCCTTCGCGGCGACGTCGTTGTCAACGACCACGCAATCTGTGGCGAGTCCCTGGATCGGGCGATCGATCGCAACGATCTCGATCCCGGCGGTCTGCTCATCGACGAGGTCCGAGTGGTCGCGGTCGGTAGGGATGAGCAGAATGCCTTCGGCCTGCCGCTGAAGGAGCAATTGGAGGTATGCCTGCTCGATGTCGGGCTTCTCATCCGACGAGCACAACAGCAGCGAATAGCCACGGGACCGGCAGGTCTCCTCGATCGCAGCGGCACACGCTCCGTAGAAAGGGTTGGACAGGTCCGCGATGACGAGGGCAATGCTGCGCGAGCGTCGCACCTTCAGTCCTCGAGCGAGGTCGTTGCGACGGTAGCCAAGTTCGGTGATCGCCGCCCTGACGCGATCGACAAGTTCCCGCTGAACGTACGGCTTCCCATTGACCACGCGCGACGCCGTCGTGATCGAGACGCCCGCGTGCCTGGCCACGTCGCGGATCGTCGGCCGTCCGCGCCGCTCGTCGACGCTCATGACTGCCCGATCAATGTGTTCCTGGTTGGGCGGGGTATCGCCACGCCTTGCGCTCCTCTGTGTCGATTCGACGGGTGGTTTCACCCTTGGCCAGTTTGACCGGGCCGTGCTCGCAGCACGTGCCCGCGTTGCCGATATCGTAGCCATGCCGCCCGATGCGTGATCGAGGAACTGGTTCAGGTAGGAGACCGGCGCAGCTGGACCGTCCGGATTTCCCACGCGCCGAGCTGAAGCGTGAGTTCACCAGGTCCTCCGAGGTCCAGACGATCTCCGGCTCTGCCCAGGAGATCCGCTGACCGTGCTTCGTCGAACGTCCCGCGGACGGTCGCGTCGACGGCATCGGGGCGTTCGGCAACAAGCCGGAGCTCAAGCCACTCGCCGCGCCGGCGAAGTGACGACAACACGACACCCTCACCTTCGAGCTCGAGTCCCGTTGGGGCAGGCTCGACGTTGACGGAGGACGCCGTGCCAGGGGCCACCAGGAAGGGATGCTGATACGCCTCCATCTGGGCAAGAACACCCGCCTCGTCCCACGAGCCCGCGTGGGGATACAGCGCGAACCCAAAGGCCCATGGGCCGATCTCTTGCGCGTCCGGAACCTCCACCTCCGGACCAGCGGGATCCTCTCGGTACGGATTCATCCTTCGACTGATCAGGCCGAAGGAGCGCAGGACGGTCAGCGCCAACTCCCGCGAGCCGAGCAGCTCGTACTCGCTGACGTGGTCCAGCAAGACGCTGACGCCGGCTGCATGAACGAACCCACGTGCCGGGAATGCAGGAACTGCGACCTCGCCGCGGCCACCTTCGACTTCAAATCCCCGCTCCACGACCGCGAACTGTCCCTCGGCAGCGGACACGCCTGTTGCTGCGGCAAGCGGGATGTGGAACCGCAGGCGATGATCGCGCGAGCGGTTATCGAATTGGATCGAGATCCTCGCAAAGGGCTCACCGGCTCGCAGTTCGAGCCGGGTGGTGACGTCCGTCGCCAAGGCCTCTCTCGTCCGTCCGGCACTTGTCACATCAAGGGACGCCGGCCAGAAGTATCGACGGCTGATCGCGATGACGCCCACGAGCGGGCCGCCGGACAGCACCTGAGTCGACATCGATCTCGGCGTGTCGACGAATTCGTCGTCGAGCGGCGGAGCGTAGTTGTAGCTGTCGCCATAGTCGCCCCCGTCCACGAGGCGGCCGACTCCTTCCAGGGTCGAGCCGCTCCCGGAAGCACGAAACGTTCCGTCCGCTCGCACATCCAGTCGGACAAGGCCATTTGCAAGCGTATCGGGGGTGGTGATGACGGGGTGTTCGAGAGGCGCAGCTGCCGCTGGGGGGGACGTCGGCGGCCTCACCGTGGCCCACGCAAGGCCGGGCGCGGACACGCTGGTGGCGAGGAGCCGACGCTCCGGACGAACCACGTGCACCTGCCAGTCCCGGTGACCGTGAGTCCGGGCTGAAGCGGACACGCGGTCGATGAGATCCTCGAGGTCGAGGTCTGGCGGATCGGGCACATCGCCAACATGAAGGGTGACGATCCGGTCGTCCCCGCTCACGTCGGCGCCGTTGAGTTGGTATCCAAACAACTCCCGCCCGTGCATCCTCCGCCGAAACAGTTCGGGGAGGTCAGCGGCCGCGATCGGGAACCGGGCAACGATCGGGTCGGTCCGGCTGATCTCCTGGACGGGGAGGGTCGCACCGCTGCTGGTGAGGCAGGGGATCTCCTCGGAGGGCGAGGCAACAGGAATCTCCACCAGGACGACGGCGGATCGAGCGCTTGGCGACGCGTTGATGACCGCCCATGCACCGGCCGAAACCTGCTGCGCGATCTCGGCGACCGTTCGGGCCAGGATGCCGTGTCCGAGCTGTTCCGCCTCGGCGAATCGGCCCATGACCTGCGCCACGACCGAATCCGCGGAGCAGCCCGAAATGGAGTCATGAGCAGAGTTGTCGACGATCCTGCGCCAGGCCAACTCGAGCTGCCGGCCGGGCCAACTCCTGGCATGGAGCGCCGTCAACGGTTCGGCGTATCGCTCCAGAAGTCGCTCGGCGCGTCCACCTGCCGCCTTGATCTCCATCCGAGCCGAGATCACATTTCTCAGGATGCTCGCTCGGGCGCCCGACCGCATCTCGCCCGTCCACAGCAGGGCTTCCAGGTCGTCGTCACTCGCGGCCGACAGGTACTCGGCGAGCGTCGCGACCCGGACGACGAGATCGTCCTCGGCTCGGTTCACATCGTCGATCCTGTCGGCCAGAGTCGGCGATGGAATGGCGTGGTCGGTGCCGTACATCGCGAGGATGGATCGATCTCCGTAGAACGGAGTCGAAGCCGCTCGGTATGCCCGGAGCCTTTCCGCGAATCGATCCGGAACCGACAACAGGTAGGCGCCGCTGCCGTAGCCGCCGATGAGGTACTCGGTTCGAACTGCGCTGCCGTCCGGGGAGCGCCACACGAAGCTCCGTTGATTGATCTCGGCAGGCACGCCCCGCCAGATGACGGCCCGGTCGATCCCTGCCTTCGACAGGATCTGGGGCATCTGGGCGATGTGACCGAACATGTCGGGCAGGTAGCCCACGGCCATTGCCCCACCGAGCCTGTCCGCACGGTTCCAGCCCAGCTCAAGATTTCGAATGATCGTCTCGCCCGAAACCTGGAACTCGTCCATCAGGATTTGCCACGGGCCGACGGCGAGTCGGCCGCTCATGACCAGGGAACGAATCAGTTCCTCGGCTTCGGGCCGGACCTCGAGGTAGTCGTCCACGATGGCCATCTGGCCGTCAAGGGTGAATCGAAGGCGAGAGTCCAGGCGCATTGTCTCGAGCAGTTGATCGAGCAGATCAACCAGGCGCGATCGAAACGTCTGGAATGGCTCATACCACTCCCGATCCCAGTGCGTGTGGGGGACGAGATGGATGACGGTCGGAGATGGCGTCGGTTGCGTATCGTGCACCAGCGGCTCCACCCGCTCGCCGCGCTCAACGTGCTCGGCTTGACTCATCCCCGTTCTCCGCTGCCCGACGTCACGATTCCGGCGACGAGGTAGCGCTGGACGAACGCATAGAGGACGAGCGGCGGGATGATCAAGATGAGGCTGACGACCGCAATCTGGTTCACCTGGGGACGACCGAGGTAGCTCTGGAGGACGCTGGCGATTCCTTGAGCGAGCGTCCACTTGTCCTGATCGTTGAGGAAGATGAGCGGCCCGAACAAGTCGGTCCAGCTGCCAAGGAACGCGAGCGTTGCCACGGCGATGAGAACCGGCTTGCTCAGCGGGAGGGCGATGTACCGAAATATCTGCCAGGTGTTGGCGCCGTCGATGGTTGCGGCATCATCGAGCTCGCGAGGGAGCGTCCGGAAGAACTGACGGAATAGAAAGATGCTGATCGCCCCACCGCCGAAGAATGCCGGCACAGTGAGTGGCAGAAAGGTGTTCAGCCATCCCAGATCGCGGAAGATGATGTACAGCGGGATGAGCGTCGCGGTGAGCGGCAGCATGAGCGTCGCGAGCACGAGGACGAAAAGCAGGTCGCGACCTGGAAACTGGAGACGCGCGAACCCGAAACCGCACAGTGCCGCAGACCCCGTCGTGCCCACGACAGTCACCATCGTCACGATGATGCTGTTGATCAGGAACTGGCTGAACGGCGCACTGTTCCACGCTTCCGGGTAATTGGACCAGCGAGGTTCGGCCGGCCACAGGATGGGCGGAACGGCGATCGTCTCGGCCGGGGTCATGAGTGACCGGGAGATGAGGTGGAAGAGCGGAAACAGGAAGATCACGGCGAGCGCGAGCAGCGTCGCATGTGATGCGATCGATGACCCACGGGGCCAACCCCTGGACCGCCGGCTCGACTCCTCGGAACGGCTCGCTCGACCTCTTGGAGGACGCGAGGTCAAATCCGGTCCCCCTCGTAATACACCCAGCGGTTGCTGGTCTTGAACACGACGAGCGTGATGAGAAGTGTCGCGAGGAACAGGACCCATGACATCGCAGACGCGTAGCCCATCCGGAAGTGATCGAATCCCTCGCGGAAGATGTTCAGCATCAGGAACAACGTCGAGTTCGCGGGCCCGCCGTTCGTCAGCACATACACCTGGGTGAAAACCTGCAGACTCGCGATGATCCCCAGGACGAGGTTCAGAAAGATGACCGGGGTGAGCATTGGCAACGTGATATGCCAGAGTCGTCGGATTGGCCCCGCGCCATCGACCGCCGCGGCGTCATAGAGGTAGGGTGGGATCGAGCGGAGGCCGGCGAGCCAGACGATGCTGCTGCCTCCGATCGTCCAGAGTCCCATGACGATCACCGCGGGCAAGGCTGTTTCGGGGCGGGTGATCCAGGTGTACTCGGGTAGGCCGACGGAACGCAGGATCGCGTTCACGATGCCGTACCGGACGTTGTAGAGGTCAGCGAAGAGAACGGCCGTGGCGACGGTCGGAACGATGACCGGGATGTAGAACAGCGCCCGGTAGATGGAGATCCCCCGGAGGGCACGGTTCAGGAGCACCGATAGCAGTCCGGACAGGACCAGGCCCAGGGGAACCGCTATTAGGGTGTACTGAAGGGTCACGCTCACGCTTGTCCAGAACGTCGGATCCTCGATCAGGCGTTCGTAATTCTTGAGCCCGATCCAGCGCGGCGGCGACAGCACGTCGTACTTGGTGAAGCTGTAGTACAGCGATGTCAGCATCGGGTAGGCCGTGAACACGAGGAGCCCTAGGATGACCGGCATCACGAAGAGATAGCCAGTCAACCATGACCGCAGCTGACGACGAGAATAGCGCTTGACGGGTTTCCTCCCGGCTTGCTCCTTGACCGCCGCAACTCCCGCTCGGTTCATCTGTTCATGGTGAACATACGCGCTGTGCAGGTCATCGACTCGGACGAGCGACCGCGTCCGAGTCGATGGTCCAATTCGTTTCAGCCAGCTTCTTCGATCGCGGCTCGGATTCGTTCTGCCCACGCCCTCACCATCTCGCGGGGCGTCAGCTCTCCTAGGAGCACCTTCTCGAACAGCTCGGAGCGCGCCGTGTCAATCAGGGGGCCCGCTCCCGCGGGAACCAGCGGCTCGACCGGAAGGGTGTCCGCCTCCGGGAACTTCACGAACGCATCGTGATTCACGTCGGCTCGCGGGACCGTTCGCCAGGATGGATCGTTGGCGAGCGACTTCAGAACAGGGACTGCGTTGCCCGTGGCATCCCAGATCCGCTGACCCTCCGGGCTGGCGATGAAACCGAGGAGCTCGCACGCCTCCTTGGCGTGCTCGCTGCTGGACGCAACTGCGTACCCGGCCGTCCCGGACCCGACAATGTGCTTGACCGGGAACTTCGGGAATGTGACGACATCCCACTTGAACTTCCCGGCCGCATTTCCCTCGAGGGTACTGACGATCGGTCGAACCGAGAAATACATCGCGGCGAGCCCGTTGTCGAGGAGTTCCGGCTGTGCCTCGAACTCGCCGTTGGTGGCGACCCCGTCCTTGACCAGCTGGGTGAGGGCTTCGATGCCTTTCGCTGCCTCGTCAGAGTCGACGACAACGTCGCCGCTTGCGGTGACGACCTCGCCCCCGAAGCCTCGGATCGCGGGGACGGTGATGGCCCACCAGCTGAAGTTGTCGTTTTGGATTCCGTATTGGGTGGTCTTGCCTTTGGCGTCCTTGATTGTCAACTTCCGCGCGGCAGCCACCATCTCGTCCCACGTCCAGCCGTCCTGCGGCAAGGGGACGCCTGCCTTTTTGAACATGTCCACGTTGTAAAACGTGACGACATGGTTGTAGTCGCGGGGGATCATGAATTGCTTCCCCTCGTGCTGCCCGAGGGCTCGCATCGAGTCGTAGAAGTCGCTCGTGTCGATGTTGCAGTCAGTGAGGTCGCGAGCGACGCCCTTTTCGGCGAATTCCTTGATCACCTGGTCCCAGGCGAAGAACACATCAGGCAACGTCTTCGAGGCCGCCTGGAGCGTCAGCTTCTGCTGGTAATCCTCGTACGGCAGCGGCTCGACCGTGATCTCAACGTTCGGATGGGTCTTGACGAACGCATCGACGAACTGCTTCGCATTTCCTTCCTCCGCAGGGTCCGCGAACACGGCGAACCGAAGCTTGACCGACTCTAGCGGGCCCGACGGGGCTGGATCAGATCCGGCGGAGGTAGGGGATGTCGTGCCTGCCGGGCCGGACCCGCCGACGCCGGGGGATACCTGTGCTCCCCCGCAACTCACCGCGAGCAGCGCCAGCGCGATGACGCTCGCGGGCCAACGGTTCTTCCGGACCATGGCTTCCTCCTCATTTTTCGACGGGTCTTGGGTCGATTGCGGCGCTGCCGATGGTCGACTCGAGCCAGGCTGCTCAGCGTCGGGAACGCTAACGGCGTATGGTAACGTTGTCAACCTCGGATCGCCGCAGGATGTCGGCTTCACTCCGACCCTGATTCGGCCAAGCCTCGGGCATGAGTCCGCGCGGTTAGAATCGGAGGCTTCTGACATGTGGGCGGAAGGCTCCTCATCCGCGGCGCGACGGTGATCGACCGAACTGTTCGTCGCCCCCTTTGCCGGCCAGGTCATGACGATCCGCCCGGTGGGATCCCGGCACGGAGAGCGGTCGCCAGCTCCCCGTCTGAGCTCAAGTCGGCGCCGAGTCCAAGGCCGCCGAGGTGCGCGACGATCGCCAAGGCCGGATTGGCCTTGACGGCGTGGGCCAGCTCGACGCGTTCGGGGAGCGCCGCCCGGAGTCCGCGACCTGGCGGTCGATGACGTCGAGGTCGTAGACGTATAGCGGCGAACCGAATCGGTCGACGAGGTCGCGCGGGCTCAGGCCGGCCAGTCGATTCGCGCGGAGCATCTCGTTGCGGGATGGCGGACGGCCGCGGCGGGGACGATCATTCCGATCCAGGGTGACGCTCATCGAAGTACCGACTCCAGCGTCACGCGGGCGTTCGTGCCGGGATCGCGGTCCTTAACGAGCACGGCGACCGCGATCGACAGCTCGTGCGCTGCGGCGAAGGCCCCGGCGGCGCGGCGCGCCCCAGGGACGACGACCCCACCCGGGGGGACGGCCAACGGGGCGTCCGGCGTGCCGAAGATCACGCGCTCGCGAACCA
>JACCVQ010000180.1 GCA_013698095.1 Chloroflexota bacterium | reverse complement strand
TCCTGCCGGAGCGCGCCCAGCTGACGATGACGACGCCGTTCATGCGCGCCTATACGGAGCTGCTCGTCCGGACGTGTCACCGCCGCGGCGCGCATGCGATCGGCGGGATGGCGGCGTTCATCCCGTCGCGTCGCGATCCGGTCGCGAACGAGGCCGCGATGACCAAGGTCCGCGACGACAAGGAGCGTGAGTCTCGCGACGGGTTCGACGGGACGTGGGTCGCCCATCCGGACCTCGTGCCGCTCGCGACGGAGATCTTCGACGGGGTCCTCGGCGACCGGCCGCACCAGAAGGAGCGCGCCCGGGACGAAGTCCACACGACGGCCGCTGAGCTCCTCGACTTCGCCGTCCCGGGCGGGCGTGTAACCGAAGCCGGCGTCCGGATGAACGTTTCGGTGGCCCTCCAGTACCTCGACGCCTGGCTGGCTGGCAACGGCGCCGCCGCGATCAACAACCTGATGGAGGACGCGGCCACGGCCGAGATCTCGCGCTCGCAACTCTGGCAGTGGCGGGTGGGCGGCGCAGTGATGGAGGACGGACGATCCGTGACCGGTGGCCTCTACACGGCGATCCGTGACACGGAGCTGGCCGCGCTCGGCGGCGCGGACGGCGGAAGCGGCCACCTCGCCGAGGCGGCGGAGCTGCTCGACGGCCTGGTCCTCGATGACACCTTCACCGAGTTCCTGACGATCCCGGCCGGCGCGCTCCTCGACTGAGCGAGCCTTTGTGATTGGTCCGCCGGCCGGAGCAACGAGCGGTTGAGCCCTCCTTCGGCAGCTGGTTTGTTCCGCCTCCCGGACCAGGCAGCGGAGGAAGGATTGATTCTCCGCCCGGGCTCGGCTTCGTTCGTTCCTTGGTCCGCAGGGCGAACCGCCTGGCACGTGCCAATCTTTGTCCAGATACTTGACAAAGAACCGGGTGATGGCGCACTTTGTCCATCGACTGGACGAAGTCGGGCGCGGAGGAGCGCCGATTCGGCCGGTGGAGGAGGCAACGACCCGGCCCCATGGCGCTCTCGACCAAGGCGACCCACCAGCAGACCCGCGACCACAACGAGCGCCTCGTCGTCCGCACCCTGTACGACCTCGGGCCGATCAGCCGGGCCGAGGTGGCCCGCCTCACGGGGCTGACGCGGACCACCGTCTCTGACGTCGTCTCGACGCTCCTCGACGACGGCGTCGTTCGCGAGATCGGACGCGGCCCGTCGAGCGGCGGCAAGGCCCCGATCCTGCTCGAGGTCCACGACGACGCCCGTCTCGTCGTCGGGCTCGACCTTGGCGAGGAGCACTTCGCGGGCTCGCTCGTCAACCTCCGGGGCGAGATCCGTCGGACCGTGGAGCTGGCCGTCGACGGCCGCGACGGCGCCGCCGCCCTCGCCCTCGTGTTCGATCTTCTCGACCGGCTCCTCGACGGCAGCACCGCGCCGCTGCTCGGAATCGGCATCGGGACGCCCGGTCTCGTGGACAGCCGGACCGGCACGATCCGGCGCGCGGTCAACCTCGACTGGCGCGACCTGCCGCTCGGCGCCATCGTCGCGGAGCGCTACGCGGTCCCGGTCAACGTCGCCAACGACTCACAGGCCGCCGCGCTCGCCGAGTACACCTATGCGGGCGGCGATCGCGTCCCGAACCTGATCGCGATCCGGGTCGGCCGGGGCGTTGGCGCCGGCCTGATCCTGCGCGGCGCGCTGTTCCAGGGCGACGGCTCGGGCGCCGGCGAGATCGGCCATGTCGTCATCGCCGATGATGGGGCGCTCTGTCGCTGCGGTCGGAACGGCTGCCTCGAGACGGTCGCCGGCATGAGCGCCATCGAGGCCCAGGCCACGGCCGCGACCGGCCGGCCAACCGACCTCGTCGCCCTCCGGGTCGCGATCGAGGCTGGTGACCGCTGGGCGCTCGACATCGCCGACGCCGCCGGAGCCGTCCTCGGCCGGGCGATCGCCGGCCTGATCGGTGCCCTCGACATCCAGCGGATCGTCCTCCTCGGTCCCGTCGCCGAGCTGGGCGAGCCGTGGCTGGCCTCGGTCCGGCGCGAGGCATGGAGCCGGGCGCTCGCCCTCCTCGCCGACGATATCCAGATCGACGTCGCCGGGCCGACGACGAACGTCGTGATCCGCGGCGCGTCCGCCCTGCTCGTCGCCCGCGAGCTCGGGCTGAGCCTGGTTCGATGACGCACCTGCGCGTGGGCGTCGACATCGGCGGCAGCAAGATCGCGGTGCTCGTCGTCGACGGTTCCGACGCCGTCCGGGCCCGCCGCCTCGTCGCGGCCGCCTCGTCCGAGCCGGATGAGGCGATCGCCCAGATCGGCGCCGTCGTCCGCGACGCCGTGGCCGAGGCCGGCGCGACGATGGCCGACGTCTCCGCGGTCGGCGTCGCCGTTCCGGGCCGCGTCGAGACCGCCAGCGGCGACGTCACGTTCGCGGTCAACCTCGGCTGGCAGCACCTGCCGCTCGGCCGCCGCCTCGGCGCCGCGCTCGGCGTTCCGTGCGTCGTCGAGAACGACGTCCGCGCGGCGGCGGTCGGGCTCCACCGCTCCCAGACGTTCGGCCCGACCGACGACCTCGTCTTCCTGGGCATCGGCACCGGCATCTCGGCGGGGGTCATCCTCAACGGCCGGCTGCATCGCGGCGTCCGCGGCCTGGCCGGCGAGATCGGCCACGTCGTCCTCGACCCCGACGGGGCGGCCTGCGCCTGCGGCCTGCACGGCTGCTTCGAGACGATCGCCGGCGGCGCCGGGATCGCCCGCGCGGCCCGCACCGCGATCGACGCGCGCGAGGCGACGTCCCTGTCCGACCGCGACGGCACCGGCGATGACCGCGCCTCTGACGGCCCCTCCGCGGCCGACGTCTTCTCCGCGGCGGAGACCGGCGATCCGCTCGCGCGCCGGCTGGTCGACACGGCCGCCGCGGCGATCGCGCGAATGGTTCATGAGCTCGTCCTGGCCTACGATGTGGAGCTGGTCGTGATCGGCGGCGGCATCAGCCGCGCCGGGGCGCCGCTCCTCGATCGCATTCGGACCAGGCTCGAGCGGATCGTGGCTCCGTCGGCATTGGCCACCGAGCTGCTGTCCGAAACGGACCTCCGGCTTGCCGGACCCGATCACGATATCGGGACTCGGGGCGCGATCGCCCTGCTGGATCCGGTCGCGAAGGAGGTGGTCGCACGCCAAGCCGTAGGTTGAGGACCCGCGCGAACAGTGCGGGTCATGGGCGTGGACCGCAGGGGCGGCCACCAGCCATGAGATGATTCGAAGAGCAGACGCATCGATCGTGGTGCGACGAGCGGGGGCACGTCAGTCAAGGACCCACTCGCCGGCACCTTCCGGAGCGGGATACTCGGATCGATCCGAGTCACTCGTCATCCACATCCGTGGTGGCTCGTAGGAGGAGTACTTCGTGGCGAAAACCTTACGGACAACGTCCGCCCTGGCGGCCGTGGTCATGATCCTGGTCGGGGCGTGCGGGAGCAGTGCCTCGCCGTCGCCGGCCTCATCGGTGCCGGCCGCATCCGTGCCGGCCGCATCCGTGCCGGCCGCATCCGGACCGGCCGCATCCGGACCGGCCGCATCCGCGCCGGACGCATCCGCACCGGCCGCGGAGGCGAACCTGCCCACGGTCCCGACCGGCTACACCGAACTTGACCAGGCGCTGGGGGCCGACAAGCCGTTCGACGGCAAGAAGGTCTCGATCCAGACGCAGTGGACCGGCGGCGAGGGTGAAGGCTTCGCCGCGGCGATCAAGGACTTTGCCTCGGCGACCGGCATCGCGATCCAGGTCGACAGCATCGGCTCGAGCCACGAGACCGTGCTCAAGACGAGGATCGAGGGCGGCAGCCCGCCGGACATGGCGGCGCTGGCGCAGCCGACCGGCGTGCTCGCGTACGCGGCCGCCGGCAAGGTCAAGGACGTCGCGACGTTCATGGACCCCGCGAAGCTCAACGCCGAGTTCCCTTCGACCATTGGCCTGACGACGGATGGCAGCCACATCTGGAGCATCCCGACCAAGGCCGACGTCAAGTCGATGATCTGGTACCCGGTCAAGGCCTTCGCGGCCAAGGGCTACGCGGTTCCCAAGACCTGGGACGAGCTCGTGGCTCTTGCCGACAAGATCGTGGCCGACGGCAGCCATCCGTTCTGCGTCAGCGCCGGCGGCCCCGGCACAGCGACGGGCTGGGAGCTGACCGACTGGGTCGAGGAAGTGCTCCTCAAGACCGAGGATCCGCAGGTCACAAACGACTGGATCAGCGGCAAGATCAAGTTCACCGACCCGAAGATCAAGGCTGCCTTCGACAAGGTCGGCTCGCTCCTCTTCAAGGACAAGTACGTCGACGGCGGTGGCGCGGCCATCGTCAACGCCGACCTGAAGACCGTCATGGATCCGATGTTCACCCAGGACACGGCCGCGCCGGGTTGCTGGATGCAGAAGATCCCCGTCTGGTACGGCCCGGACTTCTTCCCGGACAAGCGGACCAGCGGCGGTGACTCGAAATACAAGATCGGGGACGACGGGGACATCGGCATCATGCCGTTCCCGACGATCAGCGATCAGTACAAGGGCGCCGAGGGTTCGGCTGACTCGTTCATGGTCCTCAACGACCGTCCCGAGGTCCGCGCGTTGGCGGAGTTCCTGGCGACGCCGGAGGGCCTCGCGGGCTGGATCAAGAGCGTCGGCGTCCTGTCGCCGAACGTCAAGGTTCCGGCCGAGTGGTACGCCAGCAACTACAAGCTGAAGGTCGCGAACGCCATTGCCACGGGCGCAACTGCCATTGGCTTCGACGCCTCCGACTTGATGCCCCCGGCCGTCGGCCAGGGCAGCTTCTGGACCGGCATCTCTGACTGGGCCAACAGCAACGGCACCAACACCGATACGGTGTTGCAGCAAATCGACGCCAGCTGGCCGAAGTAGGCGGCGAATCGTCCTGTAGCTAGATCGCGGGCGCCTCGCCACCGGTGGGGCGCCCGCCCCGATCTCCGCCACGAGGTGAGGGTGGTGCAAGCGCGCACGCAAGAGTCCGGCCTGGCGCGATTCGTCTCGATCTTCAGCCTGATCGGGTTGATCATCGCGGCCCTCGGCGTGAGGATCCTGATCGAAAAGGGCGGGGGCCAGAACCTCCTTGCCTCGATCTATGACGTGCTCGGCAACGCCGCGGGCGCCGAGCAGCTGCGCAATGGGCAGGGTGACCAGTTCTACTCCAAGCTCCTGCTCGGTGCGATCGCGTTGTTCGTCGGCGTCGGCGGGATCTGGCTGCTGTTCTCCAGTGCCAGCACGCTCGTCGAGCGGTTCCCAGCGGGAATTCGCGATCGGATCATGCCCTGGATCTTCGTCGCGCCCGCGCTGATGCTTCTGTCCATCTACCTCGTCTACCCGGCCGTCACGACGATCATCGGCAGCTTCCTGGACAAGAAGGGCGCGTTCACGCTCGACAACTGGGCGAGTCTCGCCACGGGGCCGTTCCTCGAGATCCTTCGCAACAATGCCATCTGGCTCCTCGTTGCGACGGCCGGCAGCGTGAGCCTGGGCCTGCTCGCGGCTGCCCTCTTCGACCGCATCCGGCACGAGGCTCTCGCCAAGGTCTTCATCTTCACGCCGCTCGCCATCTCGCTGGTCGGTGCGACGGTCATCTGGAAATTCGTCTACGCCTGGCAGCCACCCAGCCAGCCGCAGTACGGGCTTCTGAACGCCATCTGGACGGCGTTCGGCAACCAGCCTGTGTCCTGGGCCACGACCTTCCCCTTCAACCTGCCGGCCGAGATGATCATCTTGATCTGGCTCCAGACCGGCTTCGCCATGGTCGTCTTCTCGGCGGCAATCAAGGGGGTTTCGGTCGAGGTCCAGGAGGCCGCGCGCCTGGACGGGGCCAGCGATCGCCAGATCTTCTTCAAGGTGATCGTGCCGCTCATCCGCGGTTCGATCATCACTGTCACGACCACGATCGCGATTGCCACGCTCAAGATTTTCGACATCGTCATGTCGATCAGCGGCGGGCGCAACCACGATGATGTGGTTGCGGTCCGGATGTTCACGGAGATGTTCCAGTTCTTCAACGACGGGCGCGCCGCGGCCCTGGCGACCGTTCTGTTCATCGCCGTGCTGCCCGTGATGATCCTCAATCTGCGCAACTTCCGACGTCAGGCGGCCATGTCATGACCCCCCTCGCACAGCCGGTCGAACGGGCGTCCACGGGGCGCACGAAGTTCTGGCGGGCGCCGATGCTCCAGAGCCTCCCGCTCCGCATCTCCGTCATCGTCATCTGCTTTTTGTGGACCCTGCCCACGGCAGGCTTGCTCGTGAGCTCCGTCCGGAACCCCCAGCTGATCACCAAGACCGGCTGGTGGGAGGGCCTGCTCCACATATTCGACAAGAACCAGTGGACGCTGCAGAACTACCAGCAAGTCCTCGCCGCGAACGGAATGGGCGACGCCTTCCTGAACAGCCTCATTGTGACCATCCCGTCCACGGTCATCCCGATCACGATCGCCGCGTTCGCCGCCTATGCATTCGCTTGGATCCCGTTCCGCGGCCGGGGCATCCTGTTCACGATCGTCGTGGCGCTGCTGGTCGTGCCCCTCCAGATGGCGCTGATCCCGATCCTCAAGCTGTACAGCGGCGCCTCCCTGTACGGCACCTTCGTCGGGATCTGGCTGGCCCATACCGCGTTTGGGCTCCCGCTCGCGATCTTCCTCCTCTACAACTTCATCTCGCAGCTCCCGCGGGACCTGTTCGAGTCGGCGTCGATCGACGGCGCGTCCGCGTTCCAGACCTTCATCCGGATCGTCCTGCCGCTCTCGATCCCTGCTCTCGGCGCCTTCGCGATCTTTCAGTTCCTGTGGGTCTGGAACGATCT
>JACCVQ010000189.1 GCA_013698095.1 Chloroflexota bacterium | reverse complement strand
CCGAGCGCAGCCGCGAGCATCAGGAGGAGCGCTGCCCGCGTGTAGCGGAGGGGTCGGCGAGCAAGCTGTCGGCCGCCGAGGGAGCCGACGAGACCGCGGCCCCGGACCAGGAGCCGCTCCCCGAGCTCGGCGATGCGAGGCACGACCCGGAGCGCCAGCACGGCTCCGCCAACGAGGCCGATCGCCGGCGCGGCCACGAGGAGCGGATCGAGGCCGAGCGAGCCACGGGCGTTCTGGGTCAACGGCGCACCGTACAGCCGGAGCTGCCAGAGCGCGACGGCTGCAACCGCGACGAGCGCCAGGTCCAGCCCGAGCCGCTGGGCGAGGGTCGTCCGGGCCTGCCGACCCTGGGCAGCCCGGGCTCCGGCCGGGCTGGCGGCGACGGTCAGCGTCGGCACGGTCAGGGCCACGATGCAGGCGAGCCCGGCCGCGGCCGCGACGACGATGGCGCTCTGCCCGATCTGGGCGGAGTCCGTCAAGCCGAGCCCCGCGGTCGGCCCGAAGGCCCCGAGCAGGGCGACGACGCCGACGGCGAGGAACGGCGCCAGGATCGCAGCCGGGACCGCCAGGAACGCCGCCTCCAGCACGGCCATTGCGATCAGGTGGAAGCTGCTCGCCCCGCGCGATCGCATCAGCGCGATCTCCGAACGCCGTCGCTCGATGAGCATCCCGGCGACGAGGACGACCGCGTATCCGGCCAGGACCGCGAACTGGATCGTCAGCAGGATCACCCCGCTCCGGCTGACGAGGACGGATCGGCCGACATCGTCGAGGAGCGTCGGCAGCCCGGTCGAGACGCGGGCGCTGGCGTTGGCGGGGATCGTGCCGCGGAGCCGCGCCGCCAGGTCGGCGGCGCCGTTGCGCAGGGCATCCACGCCGTCGACGCGGAGACTCTCGATCGCCGGCAAGCCCCGCCACGACACTTCGATCCGAGTCTGGCGAGCGCCGCCGATCGCGAGCAGGTCGGCCTCGCGGATCACCAGCGGGCCGCGGGTCGTGTACGGGCCGGCGATCGTCGTGCCGGTCGTGAGGAGCTCATCGCCAAGGAGCACGGCTTCGTCCGGGCCGGCCCTCCAGATCCCGCTGATCACGACCGCGTTCGTCAGGGTCGTGTCGAGGCGGCTGACGAGGCTCAACCGATCGCCGACGGCGAGGCCCATCGCCGCCGCGGCGGCGTCTGACACGGTGGCTTCGACCGGTTCGGCGCCCGCCCGCGGCCAGGCCCCTGCGACAAGCGTCGTCCGGCTCTCGAGCCCGTCCAGGCTCTGGAACTGGGTGAGCTCGGTGACGTCAGCGGCGGGGATCGCCGGATCGGCGAACGAGCCGGAGCGGACGACCCGGACGACGTCGCCACCGGTGGCGGCCATCGCCCGCTCGATCTCGGGACGGATCAGTCGGTCGAGGCCGTCGAGAGAGCCCGGCAGGGTCGACAAGCCGACCTCCAGAGTCCGGTCCCTGGGCGGTGCCGCCAGGAGCGCTCGATGCAGGCCGCCGCTGGCGACCGCGTCGCCATAGACGACCCCGGTCGCGAGGAGTGTGGTGGCGCAGACGAGCAGGAGCCAGGCCGCCAGGACCACTGGCCAGTCGGCGAGGCTGCGCTGCACGACGGCGCCGGGCAGGCCGGTCCTGATGGGCACGTCCGCTCGTACTCCCGCTCGCGTCAGACGTCGATACCTTCCATACACCGCCGCGAGCGGTGCGGGTTCACCCGCATCGGCCAACTGCGGGTCAGGGTACCGCGGCCGATCCGGACGAGAGCCGCCAGGGACGTGCCCGCGGTCGTCGATCTCGTCATCCACTCATGGCCGGGACTGTGCGGCGTCTCGGCGGGCCGACCGGAGCGGTGACAGGCGAAGAGGGCTATTCGTCGTGCACGATCACGAGGCAGGAGCCAACCTGCAATCGGCGATCCGCGTCGTAACGTGCCTACCAGTCCCGGGGCACCTGGATGACGAAATCGTCGCGAGCGGTGGCAGGCCACGACCTCGCTGAGTCCAGGTGGCGCTGAACATGCGAACGACCGGCCCCGGGGAGAGGCCGGTCGTCGCGGAGAAATCGTTGGCGGCCGGAACGTCAGCTCTCAGCGGCGCGCCGCCTTGGCGACGTCGTCGCTGTCGTCGACCTCGATCCCGTGCTTGCGGGCCGCGGTCATGATCTTCTTCGCCGCCGCGGACTTGGCGCCCGACTCATCGAAGTCGGTCTGGTTGAAGCGGGCAATCGCACTCCGGACGTGACTCGCGTCGTTGATCGGAAGGTGCCGCTCGCCCTGCTTGTCGATCCAGGCGAAGGACGAATCACGCAGGCGGTCGCGATCGTCGGTGTCGAGGGTTGCCATATCGGGCCTCTGGTGCGGACCACGAGCATTGCCCGGACAAGGTCAACGGCGGGTCGATGACCCGCCGTTGAGGGATTCAGGAGCGTTGCGAAGCGCGGCTCACATGGCCTGCGGCCCGCGTGCGGGCGGTGCGCGCTCAGCCCGTGGGCGCGTCCGCGGCCCCGCCGAAGCGGGCCAGCTCGGCCTCGATGTCGAGCGGGCGGATCACGCCGCGGTGCTCCTCCTCGCCCCAAGCTTCGCGCGGGACACGCCACATGACCTCGAACTCGTTGCCGTCGGGGTCACGAGCGTAGAGCGACTTCGAGACGCCGTGGTCGCTGGCCCCGCCGAGCGCCCCGGCCTCCGCCAGCAGATCGCGGGCGGCGGCGAGATCGGTGATCGTCGGGACCTCCCACGCCAAGTGGTACAGCCCAACGGAACCGCGCGGCGCGTTCTGCGCCTGCGGACCGACCGAGAAGAGGCCGAGATCGTGGTGGTTGCCCTCGAGCGGGCTGCGCAGGAAGATCGCCTGCCCGCCCATCTCCCTGCCGACGACCTCGAACCCGAAGATTCGGGTGTAGAACTCGGCGGCGCGCTCGGCGTCCCGGACGAAGAGAACGGCGTGGTTCAGGCGGGCGACGGGAATGTTGGTCGGCATGAACTTCGGACTCCGGGGAGTGCGGTGGCTCGTTGCGGCTGTCGTGATCGGTCGCGCCAAGCGTGTCGGGACCGAGGAAGACCCACTCATCCTGCCACGTGCCACGGGCCATGTTGCGCTGGATGTTCAGGCAGGCCATGCCCTCAAGGGTCAGGGCTGTCAGTGAGCCGGCATCCACCGGCCGGAAGCCGATCGACTCGACGATCTCGAGAACGGTCTGCCTGGCCGTCGCATCGTCACCGGCGACGCGATGCTGATCATCCGATTGACCCGTCACGGCGAGCCGCACGACTGAGGGTCGCCTGGGCGGTGCCGCAACCTGCCACCGAACCGCAACCCGCGGACGACCACGCGTGCGCCCGTCGATCGGTATCCTTCCACCGTCCCATGCGATCCCCGTCATCGATCGACAACGTCAGGTGGTGCCCATGAAGGTCGGCGTCGCCAAGGAGTCCGCGCCCGGCGAGCGGCGCGTCGCCCTGGTACCCGAAGTGCTCGGCAAGCTGACTGCCGCCGGGCTCGAGATCCTCGTCGAACAGGGTGCCGGTAGCGGCGCTGCCATCCCCGACTCAGCCTGGACCGACGCAGGCGCAACCGTCGTATCGACCGCCGACCTGTACGGCCAGTCGGATGTGGTGCTCCGGGTCCAGAAGCCGTCGGACTCCGAGGTCAAGGGGATGCGCCAGGGCCAGGCGGTCCTCGGGCTGCTCCAGCCGCTGATCGATCCCCAGACCGCAGCGGCGCTGGCCAAGCAGGGCGTCACGGCGATCAGCCTCGACGCGATCCCGCGGACGCTGAGCAGGGCCCAGACGATGGACGCCCTGAGCTCGCAGGCGAATGTCGGTGGGTACAAGGCGGTCCTGATCGCGGCCAACGAGTACGGCCGCTACTTCCCGCTCCTGACGACCGCAGCGGGCACGGCCAAGCCAGCCAACGTCCTGATCCTCGGGATCGGCGTGGCCGGGCTGCAGGCGATCGGCACGGCCCGCCGGCTGGGAGCCGTCGTGAAGGCCTACGACGTCCGGCCCGAGACCCGCGAGCAGGCCGAGAGCCTGGGCGCCCAGTTCGTCAAGCTCAAGACCACGATCGATGCGACCGGCTCCGGCGGCTATGCCCGCGAGCTGACCGCCGAGGAGCGAGCCTCCCAGCAGGCCGAGCTCAACGAGGTCATCGGCGCGATGGACATCGTGATCACGACTGCCCAGGTCCCGGGCCGCAAGCCGCCGGTGCTCGTGACCGGTGACGCCGTCGGCCGGATGAAGCCGGGATCGGTGATCGTCGATATGGCCGCGTCCGTCCTCGGCGGCAACTGCGAGCTGTCACAGGCTGGCGAGACCGTGACGACCCCGAATGGCGTGTCGATCATCTCGCCTGACAACCTGCCGGCGACGATGCCGGCCGGCGCCTCCGCCTTCTACGCCCGGAACATCTCGGCGCTCCTGCTCGGGATGGTCAAGGACGGCAATCTCAACCTCGACTTCGAGGACGAGGTCACGAAGGCGACCGTGATCACGAAAGATGGCGCGGTCGTGTCGGACGCGGTGAAGAAGCTGCTCGATCCGGCTCCCGCGCCCACGGACACCGCGCCGGCGGCGTCCGCCCCCGCGCCGGCCCCGTCGGCAGACAAGCCGGCGCCGTCGGCAGACACGCCCGCCGCACCGGCCGCCCCCTCGACCCCCACCGGAGGCCAGTCATGACCGCCGAAGAGATCAACGGGCTGCTCACCAACCTGACGGTCTTCACCCTCGCGATCCTCGTCGGGATCGCGGTCATCAGCAAGGTCCCGGCGACCCTCCACACCCCGCTGATGTCGGGTGCCAACTCGATCCACGGCATCGTCCTCGTCGGCGCGATGCTCATCGCCCTCGCCGCGACCGAGCCGATCAGCCAGCTCGTGTCGCTCATCGCCGTGGCCTTCGCGACGATGAACGTCGTCGGCGGCTACGTGGTCACCGACCGGATGCTCCAGATGTTCCGCAAGAAGGTCGTCGTGACCAAGCCCGCGGCCGATGACTCGGAGGCGGCTTCGTGACCACCCTCGAGATCGTCGAGATCCTCGTCCGGATCGCGTGGCTCGTGGGGGCCGTGGCGTTCGTCATCGGGCTCGGGCGAATGAACTCGCCCGCGACCGCGCGCAACGGCAACCTCGTGTCGGCCGGCGGGATGACGATCGCGGTCGCCGCGACGGCCATCCTGATCCTCGCCCGCCAGTCGAGTGACGGCGGCTTCAGCGCCGTCCCGTGGCTGATCATCGTCGCGGGCATCGCTCTCGGTGGCGGCCTCGGGCTGTACACCGCGCGGGCCGTGAAGATGACCGCGATGCCGCAGCTGGTGTCACTCTTCAACGCCGTCGGCGGCGGGGCGGCCGCCCTGATCGCGATCGACGACTACATCCGGCTCGCGAATGCCGGCAGCCACGTCCGGATCGACGAGCACATCTTCATTGTCCTCGACATCATCATCGGCTCGATCACCTTCACCGGCTCGATCATCGCCTCGGGCAAGCTCCAGGGCCTGATCGCCGGCAAGCCGATCATCGTCCCGGGCGGCCAGCTCGTGACCCTCGCTCTGGCCGCGGTCACGGTCGTTGGTGCGCTGTTCCTCTTCGCGACCGGGACGCCGAACCTGGCGACCATGGTCCTGATCCTGGCAGCCGCCCTGATCTTCGGCGTGACCATGACCTTGCCGATCGGCGGCGCCGACATGCCGGTCGTGATCTCGCTCTTGAACTCGTTCACCGGCACGGCCGTCGCGATGGCCGGCTTCGTGATCAACAACCCCGTCCTGATCATTGCCGGTGCCCTCGTCGGCGCGTCGGGCGCGATCCTCACCAAGCTCATGGCCGACGCGATGAACCGCTCGGTCCTGAACATCATGATCGGCGGCTTCGGGGGTGGCGACGATGCGGCCGGCGCGGTGGAAGGTCCCGGGGGTTCGGTTCGCTCGATCGGCGCGGACGACGTCGCGATCCAGCTCGCCTATGCCCAGCACGTGATCGTCGTGCCGGGCTACGGCCTCGCCGTCGCCCAGGCCCAACACGCCGTCCGCGAGCTGGCCGAGCTCCTCGAAGAGCGCGGGGTCGACGTGAAGTATGCGATCCACCCGGTCGCCGGCCGGATGCCGGGCCACATGAACGTCCTGCTGGCTGAGGCTAACGTGCCCTATCCCCAGCTCAAGGAGATGGACGACATCAACCCCGAGTTCGCGCGGTGTGATGTCGCGCTGGTCATCGGCGCGAACGACGTCACGAACCCGGCGGCACGTCGCCCGGGCTCGCCGGTGTCGGGAATGCCGATCCTCGACGTCGACCAGGCCAAGTCGATCGTCGTGATCAAACGCTCCATGGGCAAGGGCTATGCCGGCATCGACAACGAGCTGTACACGAACGAGAAGACGGGCATGCTCTTCGCCGACGCGAAGGACGGCCTGGCGGCACTGACCGCGGCGGTCAAGGCGCTGTAGCGGTTCCCCGTGCCGCGCTCAGCCCCTCCGGCCCGCGCGCGGGCCTCCCACCGCGCCGGGCGTCCCACCCCGCCGGGCGTATTCCAAGGAGGTCTATATCGGGGCTCTCCAGCTGACTTGACGTCGGATCAGACCAAGGAGACATGAATCGGGCCAAAGTGGCAGTGATTCGGGGCGATTTCGGGCCAAGCGAGCCGGCGAATGAAGGATCTGGCGCCAGATAGTCCTTCTTGGAATAACCGACCCGCACGGCACGACCCGCACGGCACGACCCGCACGGCACGACCCTAGTGCCGCGGGACCAGCGCCGCGCGAAACCTTCAGGCGCCGGCGCGCTCCTCGCTCGGCACCCGCTCGGCGACGGCCTCGCGCACGTCCTCGAACGCGCGCTTGTTCATCTTCAGCGGGGCCAGCGTCCCCAGTGACTCGGCGAGGACGAGGGCGTCGTCGCCCGGCTCGATGACGAAGTCGCGCGAGGGGTTCGTGAACGTCCTGCCCGCGCGGGTGACCGCGAGCAGCGTCGCCCGATGGTCGGCCCGGAGGTGGCGGCTGACGTCGTCGATCGACAGGCCGACATCGTCGTCCGGCAGGGTGACCCGGTAGAGCTCGGAACCGTCGCCACCGGACACGATGTCCGTCACCAGCTCGGTCAGGCCGGGGTACAGCGCCGATCGGGCGAGCAGACGCGACGCCAGCCGCGACGTCACGAGGATCTCGTCGACGCGGGCTCGCCGGAAATGCTCGACGTGGGCCGGGTTGTTCACCTCGGCGACCGTTCGGACGTCGGGCGCCAACGCCTCGATCGCCATGATCGTCAGGATCGAGTGCATGTCGGCTTCGTTGTTCGCCACCGTCGGGAAGATCAGGGCGGCCTTGGCGTCGCGGATGCCGGCTCGCTCGAGGGCGGCCGTATCGGTCGAATCGCCGTTGACGAAGTAGACACCTTCGCCGGCCGGGTTCTTGTCGGCCTGGGCGAGGACGACGATCCGGGCTCGGTATTCGTCGCCGCGCAGCTCGTCGATGAGGTCGCGGGCGGTCTGGTTCCAGCCGCACACGACGATGTGATCGCGATACCCCGATGCGCCCAATCCCTGGCCCTCCTTGAGCAGGAAGTCGATGACGAGCGCAACGAGCGCTCCGGTCAGCGTCCCGATGATCGCGACGCCGAAGAGGCTGAAGAACCAGCCGACAACCCAGCCGACAGGGCTCGTGACGTAGGACGAATCGCCCTGACCGAGGACGGTCTGGATGCCCCAGTTGACCGAGGTGCCAAGCGAGGCGAGCGTCAGCTCCTTTTCGACGACAGTGATCAGCGCGGCCGCGATGAGGACGAGGACGAAGGCGCCGCCGAGGAGCTGGAGGAAGAACCGCCGGTCGACCGCTCCGCGGACGCGCGACAGGTGCCAGCCCACCCGACGGATGAGGGGGCTGCTGAACAGTGGGCCGAGGAACCGCTGCACGATCGTGGGTCATCCTGCCACACCGGGTTCGCCCGGCGCACGGTCCCGAGCCTGCGCCGCGACCCCGGCGAATGGTTACGGCTTCGTGACTCCACGGCGATGAACGCGCCAACGCCGCGCTGCATCGTGCAGATCCCGCAGCGCCCGCCCGCTCTGAATGAGGATGCCGACGATGGACCGTCCGCCGACCCTTCTGCGCCGCCGCCTGATCGCCGCGGTGATCCTGGGCTGTGTGGTGATCCTCGGCGCGTGTGGCGTCGCTGCGCCCGCCTTGTCGCCGGGTAGCGGGTCGGTCGCGCCGTCCGCCCGGCCGAACCTTCCGTCGGGCGGATCGCCGCCGGCCTTACCCGTCGCGAACGCGACTCCGCAACCGACCGCTGCCGCCACCCCTCGCCCGACGCCCGTTGCCACGCCCCGGCCGACCCCTCGGCCCACAC